>CALQSQ010000003.1 GCA_943333275.1 Akkermansia muciniphila | reverse complement strand
GCCGCAGCGTAGGCGAACAGCGAAGACCCGGACATTGCGCACGGGCGGATGGTAAGTGTCATAGCGATGACCTATGACAATTACGATAGGTGTCCGCCAGGTCCGTCGTTAAAGAGACCAGCGGTGGGTGCTGCGTGTGACGCTTACGGTCGGCGAGGGAGGCCGCTGCTTTTTGCCCGGGATTCCAAATCACCAGATCTCTAAATCCCTCAGAGACGACATGGATGCCGCCTAAGCCTGTGTGAACCAGAACCTCCAGAGCAGCCGCGTCCGGATAGACACGATCTGTCAGCCCGTCGAATTTCAGGGCAGGCGCTGAATCGATCATGGGCATTTCCGTAACCTCGTCGACGAAGGGGCGATTCTGCAGACCAAGAACAGAGGCTGTCTCAAGGTTTGCTACCCGCAGGTAGGTGTGCAATGCCCCCGTGAAGGAAAAGGGTTCCGATCCGATATTTGCCACCTCTAAACTCATGGATAATCGTTCATGGAGAAGACGGATTTCGAAGTGAAGTTGGAACGGGTGAGGCCAGCGAAGGAGAGTTTCATCAGATGAAGACAACTGATAGCGGGCGTGTACATCGGACGCCTCGAGGAGAGTCCAATCCATCGTCCGGGCGAATCCGTGGCGAAGCGGGCCTGTGCCCCCGAATTGTGGGAAGATGATTGGAACCCCACCACGAATCGCATGCCCGGATTGGATGGAAGCCGCTCGGCTGAGAAACAATCTCTCCACGCCATCGGCGGTGCACCAGGAAAGCACGTTTGCGCCGTGATGGGTGATGAGGGCCGATACCCTGCCTGCTCCGGTCAGGCTTTGGTGATTCATCGGAGGTGGGTTACAACCCAGGGAATCCGCATCGAGGAAGAGGCTGAGGTTTATTTCAGCAATTCCTCAAGTTTCGTCATGGCGACCTGGGGTCCGAGATAGGTTCCATTGTCATAACTGCCCTGGAGAACCTTGCCCTCAAGGTCAGTCAGGACCAATGAAGGAATGCCCTTGATGCCATGATTAACTTCCGACTTGAACTTGGAGGTCTTGGAAAGTTTGAGCTGCGGCCAGGCCATTTTCATTTCCGCAGCATACTCCGTCATGGCCGCCTCGTCATTGTCTGACGTGATCAGCACCAGTTCAAACTCCGTTTTGTGTTTCGCTTTCATTTCGTCGTAAAACGAAACCAGCGTCGGGGTAAAGGCGTGGCAGGGCGGGCACCAGGAGGCGGTGTAATAGAAAAGGTAATATTTGGTGGGTTTGGTGGCATCGTCACATTTCTTGAGCGATTTGCCCTGTAGTTTCACGAGGTTTCCATCCAGCAACTTATCGAAAATCGAGGCGGCGACGGCGGGTTTTTCCTTGGCGAGACGTTTTTCATTCTCTGCCGCCAGGCGCTTGCCGCTGGCCTCATCGAGGTCGCTGGCTTTCAGGGTGACGGACTTGCCATTTTCCATCTTAAATTCCCCAGCCACTTCCCCATCTTTATCAAGGGTGCGGGCGAGGCTGAGCTTGGCGGATTGCCCGGCTTTGTTGGTCCAGGTTTCGAAAGCGGCAAACGCGCACGTTGCCGAGAGCACGGTGAGAAGAAGGATGCGTGTGATCATGAAATGCAATTAATCCAGGATTGCCCGCTTGGAAAGGCAATTATCGGGCTGCCCGCCAGGCGCATTTAGGGGAGCAGGGGAGGCGGAGGAAAGATTTGCCTTAACTCTGGTTGAACACGCCACGGTGCGCAGGCACGGTGCCCCAATTAACTAGAAACCACGACAACATTGAAATCATTCAAAGAACTAGGCATTTCCGACGGCTTCATCAAGGGCTTGGAGGAGCTGGGCATTAAGCATCCAACTCCCATTCAGGAGCAGGCCATCCCCTTTCTCCTCTCGGATGGAGGCGACTTCATTGCCCAGGCCCAGACGGGCACTGGCAAGACGGCCGCGTTTGGATTGCCGTTGCTGGCGAAAATCGATCCGAAGCTGAAGGAGATTCAGGGACTCATCGTCGCCCCCACGCGGGAACTAGCCAAGCAGATCGGGAAACAATTGTTTCGGTTTACGAAATACACCGAGAAAATCTTCATCGAAGTGGTGACCGGCGGCGACAATCTTGACCGCCAGGTGCTGGCCCTGAAACGTCCCACCCACATCGTCGTTGCCACCCCGGGGCGCCTGATTGATCTGTTGAAACGCAAGGCCCTGAGTATCGCCACCGTCAAGCGGCTCATTCTAGATGAGGCGGATGAAATGCTCAGCATGGGATTCAGCGAGCAACTTGGGGAGATTTTCTCCCTGACCCGGGACCGGGACAGCACCTGGCTCTTCTCGGCGACCATCCCCACGGGCATCCGGAATCTGATCAAGGATAACATGTCGGCGCAGGCGTATTCGCTGAAAATCGACAAGGCCCACGTCGTGAATCGCGACATCGCCCACCAGTTCATCATTTGCGGCAATCATGAAAAAACAGACCGCATTACGGATTTCCTCAAACGCCAGGGGCAGAATCGGGGCGTCATATTTTGCCGCACCAAGGCTGGCGCGGTCCAGTTGGGAGAACAACTGCGGGGGCGCGGATTTACTCTGGAGGTGCTGCACGGTGACATCATTCAGAAGGATCGGGACACAGTGATGAGGGCCATCAAGAAGTCCCGCGTGCAATTTTTGATTGCCACGGATGTGGCGGCGCGCGGCATCGATGTGCCTGACCTCTCCTTCGTCATTCATCATCAGCTTCCGGATCAGACCGAATACTACACGCACCGCAGCGGCCGCACTGCCCGGGCCGGTAAAAAGGGTATTTCGGTGGTCTTCCTTCCTCAGGACGAACGCCCGAGGATCAAGGCCTTGGAGGATGAACTTGGCCTCACCTTCACGCAGGTGAAATAAGTCGGCAGCTGGACGACTATCCAAAGATGCGACGACGAAGATCTCCCACCATCAGCCAGAGAAGTGCGATCCCAGCCGCCACAACACATGGCCAGGCAAGCCAGCGATCCAATGGTAGATGTCCCGGCGACCCCAGTTTTAATGCCCCCGCCACCGTTTCACCCTGGCCGGGAAATGGACCCGCAGCAGCAACAGTGCCATCGCTTTGAATGATTTGTGAGATGCCACTGCTGGCTAGACGGAACACCGGCAGCCCGTATTCTGCGGCGCGAGTGGCTCCGAGACGTGCGCTAAGTGCGTGTTCTGCCGCGCCCCAATCTTCGCGATCCATCGCTGGAATCACCAGCGCCCTGGCTCCCTGGCGCACGAGTTCGTCGGTCACCCGGGTGTAATTCATGTCATAGCAGATACACACTCCCAACTTCCCCCAAGGGCTGGACCAGACCACTTGCCGCGGTGCCGGAAGTCCATCATCCATGAATTGTATGGGCACCGCCTTGACCTGACGATGGACCAGCGATCCATCGGAACCGATCACGAAGGCTGTGTTGTAATATTTATCAAACGTTGCTCCGGGCACGACATCCGCCCCGCAGGTGATGACGAATCGAGCGTGGGTTCTGGCCCAATTCGTGATTTCCGGTGGTGGTGGTCCGGGAAAACTGTATTCGCTAAAAACAAACAACTGGGTTTCAGGATGCCTGAGCAACGCCTCATCAAGCCATTTCAAATAAAGCTCGCTGCTGCCGTCCTCCCATTGCAAACCCGCCACAGCCACCGATTCAGAAGCAGAGCTGGTTGATGCTGGAAATAATTTCCCCATCCACAAAACTCCCAACGGTAGGAAGGCAAGCACTGCGATCCTGGGTTTGGAAGTCGCGACCACCACGAGTCCCAGCAATAGTGCCCCTGTGCCATAAATGCCCAGGGCCCAGAACGCAGATCTCCATTCGATTGCAGGAAGTGCAAAACCGGCGGTGTCCCAAGTAAACCTTAGTGGCCAGACTTCTGAGCGAAAAAATTCCACACCCACCATAAGAACAGGTGCCAGCACTGTCATCACCCGGTCCCCCCACCGCCGGGCACCCGCCTGCCACATGGCCGCGAGCAACCCAAGCCAAACAGACATCAGCAACCAGAGGAGAATGCCAAGATATTTGAAAATGCCGTAAACAAACCACGTCTGAGGAACCATAATGGCAAGTCCCGCCAACCAACCAAAATAGAAGGCCGCGCGTGCAGTTGCTGCCCGTCGCAATTGCCAGAGCAATGCCAGATAGCCCATCACCAGCCAGCCAGCGACAGGTTGCAAGAGCATCGCCAGGTGATAGCAACCCGCTGCTCCCAGCGCAAATAGCAGCAGCCATTTTCGGGAGAGGAACGGATTTTTTTGGTGCATGGGAAGACTCTGCGAAGTTTTGCGATGCACGTCAAGGAGCTACGCGCAGGTAGCCGCAGGCCGGACCGCAGTAGGTCAAAGCTTCCCGCTTTCCCGAAAAGAATGCGGCAATGTTTCAACGAGGGCGAGGCGGATGCAGACCCGCGTTACACCTCATCCAACGGCTGCTTGGCATCGCCAAACGCCGGCAGATGAACGTCCATTTTATCCATCATGGAAAGGAAGAGGCGGCACATTTGGCGGTCGGGGTTTGCGGAATAGTCGAGGGCACGGCCGCCCTTGATGCGTCCGCCGCCGCCGCCGAGCATGACGACGGGGAGCTGATCGTTGTTGTGATTGCCGGTCATCATGCTGGAGCAATACATGAGCATCGAATTGTCCAGCAGGGTGCGGCTGCCTTCCTGAATTGAGGCCATTTTGCGGGTGATGTAGGCGAGTTGTTCGACGAAGAACGTGTTCACTTTCATCCAGTCGGCTCCGTCCGAATGTGAGAGCAGGTGGTGGATCATGTAGTCAACGCCGAGGTTCGGAAACCGCAGGGATGAGTGGTCGTTGTTGAGCTTGAGCGTGGAAATGCGGGTGGTGTCGGTCTGGAAGCCCAGCACAAGGATATCCGACATGAGGCGCATGTGCTCGGCGATGTCCTGCGGGATGCCATCGGCGGGGCGGGCCATGTTGGGCTTGTCGAGGGTGGGGCGCCAGCCTTGGAGCTCGCCTTTTTTCCCTGCGTTGGCGATGCGCAGCTCGACGTCACGAACGGAATCGAGGTATTCATCCAGTTTGTGCTGGTCGTTGTTGCTGATGTTGCGGCGCAGGTCGTTGGCTTCGCTCAGCACGGCATCGAGCACACTGGCGTCGCCGCGGTCAACCTCGTCTTTGAACAAACGATCGAAAGCCAGGGCGGGATAAATTTCCAGGGGAGTGGGAGTCGTGGGTGAACTCCAGGAAATGTGTGAGCTGTAAAGCATCGAGTAGTTCTTGTGCACGGAGGGATTGGATTTCTCGCAGCCGAGGACGAGGCTGGGCACCTTGGTGGAGGCGCCGTAACGTTGAGCCAGGAGTTGATCCACGCTGGTGCCGGAGCGGATTTCCCCGCCGGATGCGAGGGGTGCTCCGGAAAGGATATTGCCGGTTTGCGAGCTGTGGATGTTTCCCTTCATGGCCTCCGCATTAAATAGACCTTTTACGAAGATCAATTGTTCGCGGAAGTCGTGCAGGGGACTGAGCACTTTGCCTAGTTCCATCTGCGCGCCCTCGCCTTTCGCCCACCATTCCTTGCTGTGGAATCCGTTGCCGGAAAAGAGCACTGCGAGCCGCACAGGTGCCTCGCTGGCATCGCGCGAGGACTTGGGTTCATCGCCCCAGACGCGAACGGATTCCATCCAGGGGAGGGCCATGCTGACGCCCATGCCTCGGAGGAAACGTCGGCGGGAGAATTGGTGACTGCGGGGGTGTGGTTTCATAAGGGATGCGTGGCTTTATTATACTGGAATTTTCTCAATCCACAATGGTGGAATCCTGCCCGCGGATGTCCTGGAACTGGCGGCTCTGGACGATGAGCTGGATGGCGGTGTCGATTTGGAAATCATGGGCGGCGAGTTCCTTGCGAATCTCCGCGAGCAGAGGTTCGTCGGAAAGCTGCACGGAGCGTCCGAGGGAGTAGCCGAGCAGTTTCCGCGTGAACTGGCGCAGAAAGATATCCCGACGAGCCGTCATCAGATACTGCCGCAAGCCCTCCAGGCCTTGGATTTCCGTGCCGTCTTGAACTTTCGCCTTGGTGTCGATCGGGCGGTTCGCGAGATCTACGGTGCGACTGCGACCAATGGCGTCGAAGCCCTCGAGGGAGTATCCGAAGGCGTCGATGCGAACGTGGCAATGCGCGCAGCGTTCGTCGGAGCTGTGTTTCTCAGTGAGCTGGCGAACGGTTAGTGTTTCGGAGGTTTCCTCCTCGGGCAGACGCGGAACGTCCTTGGGCGGGCGGGGGAGCTTGTCGCCGAGCAGCGCTTCAGCAATCCAATTGCCGCGCAGGATCGGGCTGGTGCGGGAGGCACCGGATTGTTTCGCCAGCGTGGTGGCCTGGCCGAGAATGCCGCCGCGACCGTGCGCCTTGAGTCCATCGACGCGTCGCCATTGTTCTCCACTCACGCCGGGGATGCCGTAATGATTGGCGAGGGCTTCGTTGAGGAAGGTGTAGTCGGAATCGAGGATGTTCCAGAGGGAGCGGTTGGTTTGGAAAAAGTCTGTGAAGAACAGGATCGTTTCCTCATACATTGCCGCGCGCAGCTGATTGAAAGTCGGGAAATGGCGTTCGCTTTTTTCATCGAGGGAATCAAAACCATGCACATGCAGCCAGGAGCAGGCAAATTCCGTCGACAGGCGCCGCACTTTGGCATCTTTCAGCATGCGGGTGGTCTGGGCGGCCAGGACTCCGGGATCACGGAGTTTCCCTTGGTTGGCGAGGTTGCGCAGTTCCGCATCCGGTTGGGATGACCAAAGAAAATAGCTGAGTCGGGAGGCCAGTTCGTGGTCGGTGAGGGGAGTCTGTTCGGAACCTGGGCGCGGAGCTTCCGAACGGTAGAGAAACGCGGGAGCGACCAGGACGCGGGCGAGGAGCAGGCGAATGGCAGCTTCATGGGGGAGTTCTTCGGTGCGGAATTTGGCATAGAGACCGCGGAGGTCTGCGGTTTCCCGATCCCGCAGAGGACGTCGGAAGGCGCGGTTGGCAAATTCAAGCACGGCCTCCAGATGGCGGGGTTCCGTATCCAGCAGCATTTGTTTAAATTTTGCCGCGTTGTCCTTGATGGTGACTCCGAGCGGCTTAAGCCGCTCATCACCATTTGGCGCATTGGGACCATCTTGCGACGAGTATTGCCAGATCTGTTCAAAGGCATCCACGAGTGTCAGGGCATCCTGGCTGATGAAGCGCTGCTCCCGCCAGAGGCGGTCCAGTTGCGCCTTTTGTGCATCGTCGAGCATCAAGCGCATGAGAGGTTCGTCCTCACGATGGAAGAGTGTGAGCGTGACCACCTCGTCGACGGGGACGATTTTTGTATAGCAGAGGGCAGCGGGAAACATTTGGCGAAATTCATCAAATCCCGCCTCCAGGCGTTTGCGCGCGGCGCTGTCATCCCTCGTTACGATGGGGGTTCCAAAGGTGACGGTCGAGTTGCTCGTGGTCCACGCGCCGTCAGCCTTGGACAATTTTGCGTCGCTGGGTTTCAGGCTGGGGGCCGTGGATGGTTTAGTGGTTGATATTTGCAACTGCACGCTACCATCCCCACCGGTGGCGGCATCGAGGGCACCGGTGGTTGTCAGTTCGGCACCAGCGAAAATGTCGGCGGGCAACCTGACTTCCATGACCGCCGGGGCCTGCACACAGAGGCTGGCATCGTCGATTTTGCTGCCATTGGGATGGCTTCCAAAGACTTTGGGATCAATGCCCCATTTGGAAGGGACCAGATTTTCCGCAGGAGCCGGACCGGCGGCCAGTCCTGAAAAGAGCGGCCCGGTGATGGAGGTGAGTTGTGCAAAGAGCGCGGCATCCGGAGTGCCGGAGGGAGGCGCGGGTGACGTGAGCAATTGTTGGACGGCCTCGGCGAGTTGTTTTTTTCCGTCCTCCGGTGCGGCTTTCCAGCGCGCAAGGACGGAATCGGCGGGGATCACAGATCCGGTTGGCGCGCCGGAAACGGGTTCGGAATAAAAGTGCCAGACGCCCTCATGCCCGGCTTTGTCGGCGTGCGGATTTCCTGCGAGAATGTTGCTGGAAACATCCCCGGTGAGCGACCATTCCTGGGGCTTGTCACCGTCGGAAGTCAGCTTGAGTTCCAAATCAGTGAGGTCGCAGGTGTGGTCGCCATCGCGCGGGCCGATGATTAAGGAAATGAGGTCGCCCGGTTGCACGGACACATTTTGAACGGGACCGAAAGGAGAGGGCTTGCCGCCATCCGTGACGCCTTCCGCCAGTCGTCGCCGCGTGCTGCCATGGCGGAGTTCCACCGCCCAAGTCACCCCGTTTCCGCATGAGGTATGCGCATCCGTCACTACGCCTTCCACGCGCAGGGAGGTCCGCACGGGGCTTTGCCAGCCAACGGCGACCGCAAGTTGGGGAGTGGGGTGCACGACGACGCCATGCCCCTTCATGTCGCCCGGTATCTTCACCATCTGGTCCGAGGAATTGGCCATCAGGTTGGGCAGGTCTCCAGTGCTCCAGCCTTTTACAAAATCATACTCGCCCGATTTCTCATGAGGCGTTGTCAAATGGTCCAGCTTGATCTCACCGCCGGGTCCGATGCCCAGAAAGCTGAACCATTTCTGCAGGGATTCTGCATCCACGCCGTGCTTGGTGGCCAGCGCGGCCTGATCCACCTCACCCTTGGCAGCAGCGGCTTCCTGGGCGGCGGCAAGCACGCGGGCGGTGGCTTGGAAATAGGTTTTCCGGCGTTCCGTGATCGTGCTGATGAAATTTCGTGCATCGCGCAGGAGGACCGCCGGGCGGCCGGGAATGCTTAATTTCGGCTGCTGCCAGAGCACGAAATCACCGTTGTTTCCATCGCCAGCGTCCCCGGCGGCGAGATAGAAGACGAGATCCCCACCGGCCGGTGGGGCATCGAGCTTCAATTTGATCTCCTGCTGGTTCACGAGGGGGGTCACCGGCTCCATCCAGGCCTTCGGACCGCCGACCTTGCCGATGTGGCCCACGCTGCTGAATTTCCACAAGGTTTTCTGCCATGCCTCGATCTCTGCCACGAGCGACGGCACTTCAGCCTCACTGGCCGTCTTCCACCGCTTCCGGATGCCATCGAGCAGCGGCGAGGGCTTGTCGCTTTGCATGAGATCGACAAGGGAGTGCAAATATTTTGCGATCAATCCACGGTCCTTCGCCGCCGCCTCCACGGATTTTATTCCATCCCTGACCTGCAATGAGGCGGTGAAATAGCCGCCCAAGGGCAGCGCCCCCCCCTTGTTTTTGTCCAGCGCGATCCCCTGCTGCGTCACGGTTTCCGAGCCGCCCTCGGCCGTGAACTGGCCGTAGAATTTGCGAATTTCCGCGAGGATTTCCTCCGTCCAGTCGCGCCGTGTTGTGCTGCTGGAGAAGCGCAACCCGTCCGGCAGGAAAACTGCATGACTGGTAATTTCCTTGGCCGCATCAAGATACTTCGTCAGCAGGGTGGGGGACATGACCAGAGCCTGCCCCGTGTTGCTGAAACCCTCTCCGGCCGCCCCATCAACAGGGAATTCCTTCGCCGGATCAAGCTCTGGCAAGCCGGTGAGGTCGCGGATTGTGTAGGTATACTCCGCGTTGGAAAGCCTGCGCAGGACAACGGGCCCGGGGTCGCCGGCATTTTCGCGTCCCAAAGATTCCAATGTCTCCTGTGTCCATTGCAGCAATTGCGCGCGCTGTTCCTCGGTGGGTTGAGGCTTCTCCTTGGGCGGCATTTCCCGGGTGGATACCTGCTCCAGCACGCCCTGCCAGATTTTGGGAAATTTTCGAAGCGCAGATTCTGAAAGCGCCTGCTCCATATCGAGGTCCCCTTTCTGCTTTTCCGTGGAATGGCATTTCAGGCAATGTTCCTGAAGCATCGGGCGGATGGTGGAGTTGAAATCAATGGCGGCACCAGCGTGGGGCGTCGAGGCAATCAGGACTGGAACGCCGAGCAGAAAAGCCAGGCGGAGGGAGGAACGGACACAAATCATGGATGGAACGTCGAACACGGCCCTGCAGAGGCAAACCGGAAGCCCTCCGCATTGTAGCTAGTCCGGATACGCCGCGGTCATTTGGGGGGTGATTCAGTCGATTTGCGCAGGATTTCTGCCTGGAGGGGAGCGGGAAGATCCTGCAGGGCCGATTGGGCGGCATCTGTTTTGCCTTGCTTGAGCATGGATTGCGCCCATTGGCCGATGAGAACCGGGCGCAGCGTGGGATCGGGAAATTGTTGGGCCCAGGTGAGCGCTCCCTGAGAGTCGCTCCCGGCCCATTGGCTCAGGCGTTCACCGAGATGACCTTCGATGCTGTTGTTAAGCTTGAGCAGGGCCTTGCCGTCGGGATCAGGCTTGCGGGCGGCCCGGAGTGCCGTTGAGGTGTCATCGGTGTGGCCGAAATTGAGCAGTTGTTCCCCGAGCATCGTGAAATAAATCTGCGGCGGAGCCTCCTTGTATTTATCCAAAAGTTTGAACATGCCGACAGAGGCGCGAACAGAATCCGGCTGTTCACGAAACCAGGCCAGAGCGGCAGCGGGGTCCGTCTCCATGGCTTGATCCAGCAGCGCATGGGCCGCCTGCTCCTGGCGCGCCCCGGGAGGAATCTGCGTGAGGGCGGCGGAGGCGGCGGCAAAATCTTTTTTCGCCCAAGCGGCAAAGACATGTTCCAGGCCGATGAGTCGCGTGAGTCCGAGTTGAAAGGCATTGGCAGGATCATGCGCGGCGAGGGCTTGTTCCAACTGCCCCAGGTCGAAGATGGTTTCGGGCGAATCGACTTCCTGCAGAGCAAAGGCGGCAGCCGAGGAGGGATCAAGTTTCGTCCATGCTTCCATCAGAATTTTTCCCAACTCTTTTGCATTTCGATCCGGAATTCCAAACTCCTTGAAAAACGCACAGGCAGCTGCGGGATCCTTCTCCGCCCAGCGTTGGAAAAGCGTCTGCAGCAGTTCGAGCGGTGCATAAGCGCCGAGGTTGCGCAGGGCTGCGGGGATGTCATCGAACGGGGTTTCGGCGGCGGTGGTGAGCCTTGCGTCCGCGTTCGTGCCCTGGCCGCGTGTCGCGGTGTCGGATTTTGCGGTCTTTTCCGGGTTGGAAATTTGCGGTGGAATCGAAGGAGTCTGCACAGACTGACGCCAGCGACCCAGACCGTAGCCAAGGAGGACGAGAGCGGCGAGTCCGAGCAGATTGAGAAAATATTTCACGGCAGGGTTTTGATCAGAGCGTCAACTGCGGTGAACTGGCCGGCAGGGATCGGCTTGTTGTTCTCAAGCGCGGCCCATCGTTCCGGGTTACTTTGGAGTTGTTGCAACGAATCCTGCAGTTGCGCCTTGTTCACCGTTCCGGCCGGCATCCCATCCAGCCAATCGAACGTCGCTTGGCGGACATCCGGATCGGTTTGGTTGACCAGCGTCAGGGCAATGGCCGTATGGCGCAATCCCTCGTCTTGAAAGGAAATGGCGCGGCACATCGCATCGTGAGGACTGCTGAAAACTCCCTGAACTCCCGCGGCAAAAGCCAGGCGCAGGCGCGTGACTTCCTCCGGCGAGCCTTCTGCATTCATGATTTGCTGTTCCATCAGTCTTGGTTCGATCGCCCCAAACAAAGCGGCTGATTCATAGAATTCCTTAGCCTGCCCGGACCGGTTGTTTCCCTGCATCAAGGCCAGCGCCTTGTTGGAATCATGCATGAGTTCCACGCCGGCAACCCCGCCGATGACGCTGGCGCGGTTTTCAGGGGTGAGTCCCTCGAGCCAGGACGTGAGAGGCTTTCCGGCCAGGGTTGGTCTGATGCCGCTGAAGATGAGATCGTGCGCGTTGCCGAGCACAGTGGTGGTCATGGGTTCGCGTGCCGATGGATCGAGATCCTCCAGATGTTCCATCGTCCAGCGCGGGTTGGCCTTGGCGTAGGAGTTCGCGGCATTTTTCAGGGACGGCGAGGCGTCTGGGAGGCAGGCCAGCGGCAGCCAGCGATCGGGATGGGAGGCGATCAGCGTTTCCAAGCCTGAGACGGAGTCAAAGGGTTCGGGATGTTTGGCAAGAAAGTCCAGAACCTGGGATTCCGGCAGGCCGGCAAGGCCCTCATAAATTTCCTGCGGGATGAACTGGGAACGATTCTTGGGATCCGAATCCCGTGTTGGTCCTTCCCATAGTTTCCAAGCCGCCAGAGCCCGTTCCGGATCAACGCCCGCCCATGTTCGCAGGATGCCTTGACGAATTTCAGTCATTTGGGCATTCATCGTCTTGCAATCCGTCTCCGCAGATTCATCGAACCAGGCGCGTGCTTTTTCGGGAGCGATCAGAGTGATTCCATGCAGCCAGGCGAGGAGGGCCGTGGTCCTGCCTGGGGCATTGGCGAGCATCCAGTTGCGAGCGGCGAGGTCATCGCGTTCCGCCCAGGCCTCGAGCGAGGGTTCGATCCAATCGGGAGATTGCGCGCAAGCGGCGGTGATGGCTGATTCCAGATCTGGGAGCGGAGCATCGCGCAGCCATTGGCGCCAGCGCGCCGCGGTGACGGCGTTGAAGGGAAGGAGATAAATTTCCTGAGGATCGGGAATAGGACGTGTCGACGCTTTGAGCTTCGGAGGGGCATTCGTAGTTAGCGAAGAAGGTGCGGGATTTACTTCGGGGCGTGGAGCGTCCGAAGGACGATTGCCGGAGGCATAGCCGACCGCGAGGGCGCTGAGACCCATGAGTCCGCGCCGCAACCAAAATGAAAGGGAACCCCGCATGAGGGACCACCCTACTTTGGCGGACGTGGAGTGTCTGCTTCTTTTTTGCGGGAGTGGGGAGATGCCGACCCCACAGGCGTGCGTTTATCTACAATCCCAGCACCTTGTTCATGCGATCGGCCACACCCTTGAGGTGGGCTTCTCCGCCGCCGCCGACTTCAGAGGTGGCCCAGCCGTTGTAGCCCACTTCAGCCAGGGCTTTCAGGATTTCCGGCCAGTCTTCATCACCTTCGCCGATTTCGACACCGAAGCCCGCGCCATCATTTCCAGCAGCCTTGGCCTTCGCTTTGCTGTAGCCTTTGAAATCGAATTTCAGCATGCGTTTGCCCAACTGGCGGATCCAGGTGGCGGAGGGCACGCCGTATTTGATCATGTTGGAGCAGTCGAAATAAGCGCCGACCCATGGGCTGTTGAATTGATCGACGTATTTGATCAACATCTCCGGTGAGGTCAGGAAATTATTCCAGACGACTTCGATGGCGATTTTGACCCCGACCTTTTCTGCATGGGGCAGGGCTTCCTTGACGGCAGCGGTCGAGCGCTCCCAGACTTGGTCGAAATTTTCCTCCTTGGGATCTTTGACCACGCCTGGCACCAGAAGCACGGTGGTGGCGCCCCAGAACTTGGCATCGTCGAGCGCGCCGATGAGGTCCTTCATCGCGGCGGCGCGGACTTCGGGTTTGGGATCGGAATGCCGCGTGCCCCAGTGCGAGGAAATGACCACACCGTGAATGGTGATGCCGTGCTTTTCAGCCGCAGCCTTGGCTTCGGCCCGCTGGGCTTCATTGCAGCCGGGGCTGTCCATTTCCACGCCGTCGTATCCCAGCTTCTTGATGAGCGCGAACCTCTCGTCGAAATCCTTGCCTTCAATCATGCCGATCTTCACGGCCTTCTTGAGTTTGGCTTTGCTTTCCGCGCCGCTGAGGATGGGTGCGGTCAGGAAGGCGGCGAGGGAGGTGTTCAGGAACAGGCGGCGTGTTTGCATAGTGAATGTTTCCTTACAGAATCCGGGTGAAATTGACAAGCGTGGAGTGGCCCGCTAGCGTCCGCGTCTGTGTCGGAGACAATTTCGCTCCCCCTCAATTTTCATGCGACTCTTCGGACTATTTTTAGCCATGGCGGTGGCGGTGCTGATTCCTTTTCTCATCTGGGGGGACTGGTTCATGCAAACATTTGATCAGGCTGGCGCCACGGACTGGCTGCAACGGCTTGGGCCCTGGGCGTGGCTGGCGGCGATTGGATTGCTGGTCGGAGATTTGTTCCTGCCCGTGCCCGCTACGCCCGTGATGGCTGCGTTGGGCTGGGTGTATGGCCCCTGGCTGGGAGGGAGCATCGGTGCCGCAGGGGCCTTTCTCTCCGGCTGTCTGGCGTATGGGTTGTGTCGCAAATTGGGGGATCGGGCGGCTGTAAAAATCCTCGGCGAGGAGGATCTGTCCCGCGGCAAAACGCTGTTTGCCAAGGCGGGGGGCTGGATCATCGCACTGACGCGCTGGGCACCGATTCTGCCGGAAGTGGCGTGCTGCATGGCCGGGCTCACGAGGATGCCATTGAGAAATTTCCTGATCGCTCTGGCCTCCGGTTGTGTGCCCATGGCGTTTACCTTCGCCTGGATCGGTTCGCGCGGCCACGACCAACCCGGGCTGGCTCTGGGCCTGAGTATCGCCCTGCCCATCGTCTGCTGGGGAGCCGCCGCGGCGGTGTTACGACGCCCCCGGAGTTAGCGTGAAATGACACTGAATGCAAATCAACTGATCCCCGGTGATCTCCGCAGTGATGCTGCCCTTGAGAGCGCCGAGAATGCGCTGGCAGAGCGCCAGGCCGATGCCGGTGCTGGCCAGATTGGGATCGCCGCTCTGATCCGCCCGCCAGAACCGCTGGAACATGCGGGCCACTTCCTCTGGTTGCAATCCGGGGTTGGTATTGGCCACGCGCACGCTGCAGGTACCTTCGGCAATGCATCCGTGAATCTCAATGCGCCCGCCCTCCGGTGAATAATCCACGGCATTTTGAAATAAATTCCGCGCCACGATATCCAGCAGGGTGGCGGGCAGAAGTTGTGCCGACTCCGGTTCCTCCACCTGCCAGCTGATGTTCAGATTTTTGTCGAGCGCGGCATCGAAATGAGGTTTCCACGCGCGTCTCATAAGTTGTTTCAGCAAAATTTCCTCATTGCCAAATTCGCTCTGGCCCGCGTCCAGTCTTGCCAGGAGCAGGAGGTTTTCGGTCAGGCGCTGGAGCTTCCACTGCATGTCCTTGAGCTTGAGAAGCGTCGTTTCGTACTCCTCCGTGGTGCGGGTCCGGGAGAGCGCGGCCTCGATGGTGGAACGCATGCCCGCAAGCGGCGTGCGCAGCTCATGGGCCGCATTCGAGGTAAACTGCCGTTCATTTTCGATGGCCACCGTGACGCGATCCATCAGCGCATTGAGCCGGCCCACCACCTTTGCCAGTTCAGAAGGAGCGCCGGGGAGTTCAAAGCGCCGGCCGGGTTCATCCAGCGGCATCACTTCAATCTGCGAGGAAAGCTCGCTCGCGGAACGCACATTACGCCGGATAATAAAAAACGCCGCCCCCAGCAGCCCCAGCGTTCCCAAAAACGCCGCCACGATGAGACGCCAGCGCACTTCCCCCAGCGCCCGCTCCACGGAAATCGTGCTGCGGGCGACGACGATGTGGATGGGTTCGGTGCGGCTTTCTCCATGCAGATCGCGCGTCAGGTAATGTTTGACGGTTCCCAGGCTGCCAGCGGCACGGCCCCGGCCACCCTGCGGCAGCATCAGTTCCGGAGGCAGCATCACATTCTCAAACACCAGCGACTCGGATTCCATCCCCACCGGTCGCAGATGCAGTATTTCTCCCTTCTCCGAGCCTTTCGGAGCGAGTGTCTTGGATCGGCTGATGGTGCGGGCATCAGGCGCGGGAAATCGAATTTCAAAATAATCGGGATCCGGCACCTTGAAAATGCGCTCCCAGTCCGCCTCTCCCATCCGCGAAAGCCCCTTGCCCTCATGATTGTAAAAAAGCGTGCTGCGGTAAAACTGCACCTTCTCCTCCAGCACCCGGTCGAATTCATTCCACGTGTGCCGTTCCATCAGCCGATACGCCAGATAACTCGCCGCCACCTCGATCACGATCATGCCCAGCAGAAACGCCAGCAGCAGGCGGTATTTCAAGGAGCGGGGGACCAGACGGAGCGGCATAGTGCAGGGGGAGGGAGACAACGAATCATCGCCATCCGCCCTGCGATGTCCATGATGGAATGCGCCATCGCCAGCGGCGGATTCCCTTTTTCGCGGACCTACTGATCCCGGAAAAAATCGGGGCGGCCAGATTCGAACTGACGACTTCCTGCTCCCAAAGCAGGCGCTCTACCAGGCTGAGCTACGCCCCGTCACGCGAACGGGGCGCTAGGGTGGTGGCAATTTCGATTCTTGCAACTGGCAATTGGCATGGATCGTAAATGAATGTAAATTCGGCTTCATGGCATCACGGCAGGAAATGAACATCACAGACGGCATGGACACTCGAGAGGCGGAGCGGGGGGTCCGGCTTTGCCTCAAGGGATCCTGGGAACTGCCCCGGCAAAGTCCGGACGATCTGGCCTGGGAGGACTGGTGTAACCCATTGGCGGTAAAAGCATTGGCCGGGCATGTGTTGTCGGTCATGGCGCTCGCGCGATCCGGGGATGTGAAGGGAATCGTGCGATTGGATGCGGCCTTTTCCGGTGGATTGATCGCCCTGTTTCCTGAGGACGCGACTCCTGCGGCTCCCGATGCCCTGTGGAAAAATTTAAATCGCGCACTGGCCGATGAATCAATGCCCGGACATCTGGCCACGCTTTGTGCGGTCAATGCCGTCACGTTTCATCTGGGAGCTGTCGTTGCCCTCCAATCTGTGTTTTTTTTGGAATGGTCGGTGCGGCAAAAATCCGGCATAAATGCCCCCGAACTCCCCACGCTTCATCACTTTCTCGTTAGCTGCAGTCCGTTCGTGCGACAACTCCCCCAGTTCATCCGCTCCCATGAAACCGCTCCCCTTTCCCGTCTTTCCATCCGCTGATTCCGCTCAGAGCGAGCCGGTCAGATTTTGCGTCGTGCGCCATGGCATGAGCTGGGGCGTGGCCCCGCCCGCCGGCACGTGGACGGGCACGCCGGATACCAGCACGAAAGTCCTGCCGGAACTCAAGGACAAAACCGAACAGGCGACGCCATGGCATGTGGTCGTATTAAACGATCCCGTGAACCTGATGAGCTATGTCACCATGGTCATCCAACGAATCTTCGGCTACTCCGAAACCAAGGCCACCCTCATGATGATGGACGTGCACCAGAAAGGCTCCTGCATCGTCTGGACCGGTGAAAAAGAAAAGGCGGAGTTCTACCTGCAGCAGCTTCAGTCGTATCAGCTGCTTTGCACACTGAGGAAGGCGCAGGAGTGAAGCGGCGTGACAGGTAAGCAGGCAACATTTGCGCAAAGGTCCACCAGAAGCCTGTTGAAAAATCGCCACCAGCGCCAGAGGCGCGGCATCTTTATAGCAATCGGGGTTTCCCATCGCAGAGCTCCGGAGGAGCGGCATCTACACCGTGCGTGGCGTTATGCCGCTCCTACGGAGCTCCAAGGCATGGCTCTGGGATGCTAGAAAGACGCCGCGCCTCTGGCGCTGGTCGGCCGAGGATGGGCAGATTGTGCAGCGTTTGGACTTGTCCCGCAGACCAAAAATAAGTAGGATGCTGCAATGAAGAGGTGGATTCGATTTCTCATCGTCGGGATTGCTGCTGCAGGCTGCCTGCTCTTCCTCATCATCCTGTTCCTTCCCATCCCGTTGCAGGATATGCAACTGATGCGTGCTAAGGCAGCCATGAAGCAGGCGTATCAAATCAATCAGGCTCTCTATGCCTACGCCCAGGGTCACGACGGAGCTTTTCCTGATGGAAAATCCTCCAATAAAGCATTTCGGAAATTATTTCAGGAGGGATTGGTGGACGATGAAAAGCTTTTCTTCATCAAAGCGCAGAATGGAGGCGGGAAACCGCCCGATGGGGTCATTGGCACACAGGACGATAGTTTTGCCAAGGCTTTGGAGCCGGGGGAATGTTGTTTCTACTATATTCGTGGTGGGGTGACCGATGGTGGCGATCCCTCGAGACCAATCATTTTGACAAAAGTCGGAGGAAGTGACGGGAAGGTGTTCACGATCGTCGTGAGGGTTGGCGGACAATCCCGCGTCGAAGATCCCCGGGCCGAGGACTGGTTCAACAAGGAATACCTGAAATCAAAATACGGCATCGATCCCAACGACATCCTAGCTCCGGAAGGTCCCGTCCCCGGACCGTGGGAGTTGCCTTTACCCCCAGGGCCGGAGGTCCCGCTGTGGGTATGGGTTGCCAGCTCTCTTGGTGGGCTGGCCGTATTGCTGGCCATTTACTTGAAATTTTTTCGGAAGCATCCGCCAATCCCGATCGAATCCGTTCCTGGAGCATAAGGGCCAACGAAGGTGCATTCCCTCCGAATTTTCCCGCAACCGCCGGTCAAGTCGTCTCAGGATTCCACCGCGTCTTCACCGGGTGAAGATTCCAGACACCGGCGGCAGCGGCTTCGTTGAGCAGTGGCAGGGCATCGCCTTCCAGCGCGTTGAATTTTTCCGCCTCGGCGATGCATCGCACGGAGAATCCCAGATGGTGCGCCACGGTGGGCATCCACAGTTCCAGATAAATGGGGAAGGGCTCCACCACCGCAGCCACGGCGCGGAAGGCGGCTGCGGACCAAAAGGATCCGAATCCGACGAAGGACAGCACCACTCCGGGATCGGGGCGGCGGGACAGGCCTTTGAAGAACCGGGCAAACGCCGGGTCCGCCTGGTGGTAAAGGCAATGGGGATTGTTCGTGCCATCCACCCGTTTCAATCGATACCCCAGAACGTCGGCCTTGAGCCGATGGAGCACCCGGATTTGCAGGCTGTTGATGGCGGGTTGGAGTGGAAGTTGGTCGTATTCCGCCAGATGCACGTAGCGTTTGCCATCCAGGATGCCATCGGCCACGACGCGCTGGAAAATTTCCTGGTAACTCTGCCGGTCGCGCTGTGGATTGGGTGTGCGGATCCGGTTTGATTCGAGATAAAATTTCTGCGGCCAGGCAATTTGGGCGAATTCCTCGCGCGTGCCGCCGTAGGCGATCCAGAGCGAATCCGCCGAGGCCGCCGTGTGCCACCATTCCAGCATCCGGGCCACATGCTCGGCCGGCTGATGAGTTACAATGATGTTCACCGTATCGCCCATGATTCCTATTTAGAGATGCTTGAACTCTGGTTCGGGATGGGTCGTGAAGCCAAGCGATTGGCGGGAATAGGAAAGGTGCGACTGCGGCAGAAAAACGGGCACGACCGGTGGACCGGTATAACCGAGCAAATGGAGTTTCCCTCCCCAGCTCACCATGAACGCTCGGCCCACGATTTTTCCCGTGCGCACATCAACAATCCGCGACCCGGCGAGACGGGCGCAAAGCTGAACAAACCGGCTGAGTCTGGAACGAAGTGAGGAGGGCACAACCAGATGCTTATGGAGTAATGTCCGGTTGGCAATAAACAATCGCGCCACACTCGGACCGCGGCCCGTGCCTACAATTCCATGCCGAGACCCTTGAGATACTTGATCGTCGCGGGAAGTTGTGCTTCGACCGTGGCCGCCTCGTCCTCGATGAAATAATGCTCCACGCCCGCTTTTTTAGCGGCAGCGAGCACGGCGGGCCAGTTGACGACGCCTTCGCCGCAGGCCACACTTTCCTCATTGGGGGCATGGCCCTGGAGGTTGCCGCGGCTTCCTTTTTTCCAGTCCTTGAGGTGCATCATCTTGAAGCGGCCGGGGTATTTCTCCAGCAGTTTCACGGGATCCTGTCCGGGATGGACAATCCAGAAGACATCCATTTGGAAATCGGCGGTTCCGGGAATCATTTCCTTGGCCATGAGATCGAAGAGCGTGCCCTCGCCGAAGGGTTGGAATTCGTAGCCGTGGGCGTGGTAGCAGAAGCTGAGCCCGTTTGCTTTCATGACGGCTCCGGCTTTGTTGAAGACGGCGATTCCCTTGCGCGCATCCGCTTCGCTGAAGACAGGGTTGTCGTGGGGGACCCACGCGCAGGCCACGTGTGTGCAGCCCATCGCCTTGGCTTCCGCAGCCACACCGGCGGGATCGGCATCCAGGCGCTCGAACGGCCAGTGACCGCTGATGGCCTTCATGCCGCGGCTGCCCAGCGCCTGCTTAAAGTCCTCGGCCTTCATTCCCTGCAGATTCGCGATTTCCACTTCATGGATGCCAAGCGCCTTGACCTTGTCCAGGGTGCCGGGCACGTCCGCTTTGAAACTATCGCGCAGGCTGTAGAGCTGGAGGCCGATGACGGGGGCGGATTCCGGTTTGGCCAGAACCAGTGCACTGACGGTGAGGGTGGCGACGGTGGTGAGTGAGAGAAGAAGTGGAAATTTCATGAGCGTGCATGGGATGTGACAGGAAATGGCAGTGGCGTCAAGATTTCTGCAATGATTACACGCGGGGGGTAAATTTCTCATGAGGCTGAAATCCATTTACTTGCAGCCTTCCGTGGATAACGTCGCCGTCGTTGTTACCAACCATTTAACCAATCGTATCACTATGGGTCCCATTCTTACCACTCTCGCTGTCATCGCCGGTATCGGCCTCCTCCTCGTCCTCTGGATTATCGGCATGTACAATGGCCTCGTCACCCTGCGGAACCGTTACAAGAATGCCTTCGCGCAGATCGACGTGCAGTTGAAACGCCGCTACGACCTCATCCCCAACCTCGTGGAAACCGCCAAAACCTACATGGCGCATGAAAAGGGCACGCTCGAAGCCGTGATCCAGGCCCGCAATCAGGCCCAGGCCGCCCGCGAAACCGTGGCGCAAAATCCAAACAGCCCCCAGGCCATGCAGGGCCTCAACGCCGCCGAGGCGGGACTCACCACCACGATGACGAAATTCATGATGCTGCAGGAGTCGTATCCCGACCTCAAGGCCAACCAGAACATGATGCAGCTGACCGAGGAACTAACCTCCACGGAAAACAAAATCGCCTTCTCGCGCCAGGCCTACAACGATGCGGTCATGAACTACAACAACAAACGGGAAATGTTCCCCAGCAGCTTCATCGCCGGCACTTTCAACTTCACCGAAGCCACCCTCTTCGAAGTCAAGGAGGAGAAGGAGCGCGATCCGGTCAAAGTGCAGTTCTAATCCACTGCCCGTCAGATCCCCTCGTCACGTGACGCGGGTGCCCGGAACGTCCGGGCGGCAACCCATCCTCTCGCATGGACTTTTTCGCCAGTCAGGAAACCGCCCGCCGCAATACCAAGCTGCTCGTTGGGTATTTTGCCCTGGCCGTCATTGGTCTGGTGGCATCGTTGTATCTGGTGATCATTTTCGCGGTGGGCCTTTCCAAAGGCCAGCATCGGGGCAAGAACTCCCGCAGCTCCAACTACACCGCCACCCCCATGACGCTGTGGGACCCATCGATTTTTCTCTGGTCAAGCCTCAGCACCCTCGCGGTCATCGGGCTCGGCAGCGGTTACAAGTCGATGCAACTGGCCGCAGGGGGGCGTGTGGTCGCCCAGGATTTGGGGGGAAAGCTGGTGGATCGCAATACGACCGACACGGATGAAAAGCGGCTATTAAATGTCGTGGAGGAAATGGCCATCGCCGCCGGCATGCCGGTGCCGGATGTGTATTTGCTCGAAGGGGAGGACGGCATCAATGCCTTCGCCGCCGGGCATGGACCGGGCGATGCGATCATCGGGGTCACCCGCGGCTGCATGCGCACGCTTTCCCGCGATGAATTGCAGGGGGTGATGGCGCACGAATTCAGCCATATTTTAAATGGCGACATGAAGCTCAACCTGCGGCTCATCGGCGTGCTCCACGGCATTCTGATCATTGCCATCATTGGACGCGTCGTGCTGCGCATTGCCCTGGAGTCGCGCGGCAGCCGTGACAGCAAGGAGGGAGGGCTTCGGATGGCGGTGCTCGTTCTCGGAGGCGCGGTAATGGCCCTCGGCTACCTGGGGGTGCTCTTTGGAAATCTCATCAAGGCCGCCATTTCGCGCCAGCGGGAATTTCTCGCCGACGCCTCCGCCGTCCAATTCACGCGCAATCCCGAGGGCATCGCCGGAGCCCTGCAAAAGATTGGCGGACTGTCGCGCCATTCCTACCTGCGCACCCCCATGGCGGAGGAGGCCAGCCACATGCTGTTTGGCAAGGGGCGCGAATCGTCGTTTTTTGACACCCACCCGCCGCTCGAGGAACGCATTAAACGCATCGCCCCCCATTGGAATGGCGAATTCCCCAAGGTCAACCTGCCGCCGATCCAAACCAAGGGACCGGAGCACAATTTCATGGATGCCCAACGCCTCGCCACCATGGCAGCGGCAGGACAGGCGATCGAACACCTCCTGCCCAGCGTCGGCTCCAGACTGGGCACCCTGGATTCCACCGATCTGGTGCGCGCCAGAGCGCTGCAATTTTCCATGCCCGACGAATGGCGCCCGCTGCTGTGCCATCCGTCCGGCGCTCAGGCCATGATGTTCGCCCTGCTGCTCTCGGAGGATGCTGCCTTGTTGGAAACAGAGCTGGCCACTCTCCGAACTGCCGTGGATGAGGACACCCTCGCCATCACCCTGCAGCAACTTCCCAAGGTGCGGGAAGCCTCCTCCCCTGTATTGATTGCAGTCATCGACCTGGCCATCCCCGCCCTCCGCCGTCTCACGCCGGACGAGTATCACCGCTTCGCAGGCATCCTTCAGCAACTCATGGACAGCGATCACCAGATCGATCTCTTTGAATTCATGGTGCAAAAAATGCTTCGGCGTCATCTGGATCTCTATTTCCAGAAATCGCGGCCCCCCCGCATTGAATTTACCTCCATCCAGGCCCTCATCCCCGAAGCGCACATCATCATTTCCGTCCTCGCCCGAACCGCTGGAGACACGGAACCAGAAATCGCCCAGGCCTATGCCACAGCCCAGTCCATGCTCACTGAACTCCCCTCCACCCCCCTCCCCGCCGACTGGAGCCAGCTCGACGCCGCACTCGACCGCTTCAACGCCGCCACCCCGCTGGTGAAAAAACAACTCCTCTTCGCCTGCGGCCACGCCGTCATGGCCGATGGAGGCGTCCGCAATGAGGAAGCCGAACTCCTCCGCGCCGTCGCCGACACCATCGGCTGCCCGGTTCCACCCTTCGTGGATGCGAACGCGCGGGCTGCATAAGCCCCTTGCCAGTCGGGCAATCTGAATTTACCTCGGAGGTCTATGTCCGATCTCCTTCCGGCCCTGCAACCTACGAGCGATGAATTCGCCAGTCTTACCACCCGTGGCAATGTCATTCCGGTGTGGGCGGAGCTGACGGCGGACTATGAAACTCCCCTGTCGGCGTTTGAAAAAATCGCCGATTCCGGACCGCGCTTTTTGTTTGAGTCGGCGGAAATGACCAGTCATGCCGGGCGGTATTCGTTCATGGGCGCGCATCCCCGGGCGATCATCAGTGCGCGGGGCCGGCAGGTTTCGATTACCGAAAATGGCGTCACGCGGGAGTTCACGACGGAGAGCAATCCCCTGCGCGATCTGGAAAAGTACATGAGCGCCTTCAAGCCGGTGCCCTCGCCGAAGCTTCCCGTCTTCAGCGGCGGAGCGGTTGGCTATCTGGCCTATGACATGGTGCAATTCTTCGAGCCGAGCGTCGGGCTGCCGCCGCCGGATGTTCTGAATTTACCCGACATGCTCTATCTGCTGGCGGACACGCTGGTGATTTTTGATCATCGTTACCGCACGCTGCAGGTGGTGGCGAATGTGGTGCTGGCAGACCACGCCGACCCGGCCAGCGCCTATGCCTGGGCC
The DNA here is from genome assembly GCA_943333275.1 of Akkermansia muciniphila. Classification (GTDB taxonomy): domain Bacteria; phylum Verrucomicrobiota; class Verrucomicrobiia; order Verrucomicrobiales; family V1-33; genus JAGNEJ01. The sequence goes on along the minus strand of CALQSQ010000003.1, from coordinate 71,168 downwards.
GGGAAAAAGATCGCCGAGATCATCCAAAGATTGGAAAAGCCGCTCCACGTCCGCCCCATGCTGGCCACCCCGCTGCCTCCTGCCGCGCTGCCGGAGAGCAATACCACGCGCGAGGAATACTGCGACATGGTGCGGCAGGGGCAGGAGTTCATCAAGGCCGGCGACATCTTTCAATTCGTCCCCAGCCAGCGATTCGCCGTCCCCTACACCGGCCGCCCGCTGGACCTGTATCGCGCCCTGCGGCATGTAAATCCCAGCCCGTATATGTTCTGTCTGGAGCTGCCCGGTGGATTTGCGCTGGTCGGAAGTTCGCCGGAAGTTCACGTGCGTTCCATCAATGGCCGCATTGACATTCGCCCGATCGCCGGAACCCGCTGGAGGGGGAAAACGCCCGAGGAGGACGAGGCGCTCGCGGCGGATTTGCTCGCGGATGAAAAGGAACGCGCCGAGCACCTCATGCTCGTGGACCTGGCCAGAAATGATGTCGGACGCATCGCGGAATACGGCAGCGTGGAAGTGGACGACCTCATGATCATTGAGCGCTACAGCCACGTCATGCACATCGTCAGCAACGTTCGGGGCCGGCTCAACGAGGACTGCAGCGCCTACGATGTCATGCAGGCCACCTTCCCTGCTGGCACCGTCAGCGGCTCGCCCAAGGTCCGCGCCATGCAGATCATCAATTCGCTGGAGAAGCACAAGCGCTGCGCCTACGCCGGGGCCGTGGGGTATTTCGGATTCGATGGCAACCTGGATTCCTGCATCGCACTGCGCACCTGCGTGCTTAAGGACGGATTTGCCTACGTCCAGGCAGGAGCCGGAGTCGTTGCAGATTCGGTGCCCGAGTCAGAGTTCACCGAGACCGTCAACAAGGCGGCCGCGATGGTTCGGGCGATCGAACGCGCCAAACAATTGTGATGAACCCTTTCCATTTCAAATTTCAGTTTCAAGTCGCCGCTTGGTGCCTGCTGCTGGCTGTAGCCACCCACGCCGCACCGCTTTACAAACCCTTCGATGAACCGCCGCACAACTATTTCCAGCGCGTGCCGCAGGATCGATTCAGCCAGCTCATGGCGACGAGTCCCCAGCTCGACACCAGCGGGGAACTGCCGCTGCTGCTCAGCCTGCTGGAGAAACTGGACATCCCCGTTTCCTCGCAGCTCCTCGTCTTTTCCGCCACCAGCCTGCAAAGCGGCCAGATCAACCCCGGCAATCCCCGCGGCATTTATTTCAACGCGGACACCTCCGTCGGCTTCGTCCCCGGCGGCCGATTGGAAATCGCCAGCCTCGATCCGGAGGCCGGCATGGTCTTCTTCATCTTCGACCGACTCAACCCCACGCAGGGCCTGCCGAAGTTCGTGCGCTCCGACCGCTGCATGAACTGCCACGCGGATTCTCCCAGCAAGCACCTGCCTGGTCTGGTCGTTGGTTCCGTGGCCGTAAATAGCATTGGCGGCAGCCTCGATAATTATCGCCACGAAGAAATCGGCCACATGGTGCCGCTGGAGCAACGGTTCGGCGGCTGGCATCTCACCGGAGGCATCACCCTGCCGCTGAACCACGCCAACGTCATCTCCGTCCTCAATGGCGACACCATGACCACCATCCCCAATCCCCCGGGCCGCTCCTGCGACCTCCGCCGCTACCCGCTGCCCACCAGCGACATCCTCCCCCACCTCATCCACGAACACCAGGCCGGCTTCCTCAACCGCGTCGTGGAATCCATTTATCTGACACGGGAAAATAAAACCGAACGCATGGCTGCCTTTGCCAAAGAGTTCGCTACCTACATCACCTTTCAAAAGGAAGCCACGCTTCCCGCCAGCGGAGTCACCGGCGACCCCACCTACACCCGCGTCTTCCAGGAAACCGGCCCCGCTTCCGGCCGGCTGCTGCGCGAACTCGACCTCAAGACCCGCCTCCTCAAACACCGCTGCAGTTTCCTCCTCCTCACCAAATCCTGGCAGGCCGTTCCCCCGCTTTTGAGAAAACAAATTTACGCTGAACTCAAGCGCACCCTCCCGGCAGACTCCCCCGTTCGCGCCGCCCTGCAGGCGAATCTGAGCGATTGGGGATAGTTCGCTGCATTCGTTTATGGCCCGCCGCATCGGTTTGCACGAAGCGCTTGCGGGGATTCCCTGTTGGATTTTTCCCAAAGTGCGGGTAAGCCGATACCCTTCCGTGTGACATTATTGTCTGAAATACGCAAGCCATGAATCCTGTTCACATCGTCCTGTTCCTTGCGGTATTCGCTGATGCAGCCAGAGCGCGGCCCAATGTGCTCATCCTCTTCGCGGACGATCAGCGGGCGGACACGATTGCGGCCTTGGGCAATGCGCACCTCAAGACACCGAATCTGGATCGGTTGGTGCATCGTGGCATTTCCTTCAACCGCGCCTACATGCAGGGGGCGATGCAGGGTGCTACTTGTGTGCCGTCGCGCGCGATGCTGCTGTCCGGACGGGGTGTTTTTCACATTGATGAAAAACTCCTGCGCGACGAGACCTGGCCGGCGGCGTTTGGTCGGGCAGGGTATGCCACCTTCGTGAGCGGGAAATGGCACAATGGTGAGGAATCCATTTCAAAAAGTTTCCAAGTGGCCCGGTCGATCTTTTTTGGGGGCATGACGGATCCCCTGAAAGCACCGCTCAGTGATGTGGTGGATGGAAAGCCAGCCAAGGCCCAGGTGGCGTCCCGGCATGCCTGCGAGGTTTTTGCGAGCGAGACCATCCGGTTTCTCAACGAGTCGCATGCCGCACCCTTTTTCTGCTACGTCCCCTTCGATGCACCGCATGACCCCCACATCGTCCCGCCCGATTTCCCAATTCACTACGAGCCTGCGCAGATTCCCCTGCCGAAAAATTTCCTGCCGCAACATCCCTGGGACAACGGGGAAATGGACAATCGCGATGAACGCCTGCTGCCCTGGCCGCGCACGGAGGAAAAGGTCCGGGCCCAGCTCGCGGAGTATTACCGCTACATTTCCTACCTTGATTCGCAAATCGGCCGGGTGCTCGATGCGCTGGCGACCTCCCCCCACGCCAATAACACCCTGGTGGTCTTTGCCGCCGACTCCGGCGTGGCCCGTGGGAGCCATGGACTGATCGGCAAACAAAACGTCTATGAACACTCCGTGCGCGTGCCCCTCATTGTTAGCGGCCCGGGAATTCCCGCCGATCAAAGGACGGACGCCCTCTGTTACCTCTTTGATGTTCTTCCCACCCTGGGAAAACTTTGCGACGTCCCCGGTCCCGCCACCAGTGAAGGCCGTGAGTTCACCGCCACGCTGCGCGACCCCACGGTTCCATCGCGCCCGCATCTCATGTTCGCCTACCGGAACATACAGCGGGCCATTCGCGATGACCGATGGAAACTAATCCGTTATCCGCAGGTGGACCGGACTCAATTGTTTGACCTTCAAAACGATCCCGCCGAGACCACCAACCTCGCCGCCGATCCACAGCATGCTGCCAAACTTATGGAATTGCAGGCCTTGTTGGAAAAGGAAATGGCAGCTGCTGATGACAAGGCCGCGCTGAGTATCCCCAATCCAAAATCCGCGGAATGGGTCATTCCGAATTAGCCCCCTACAACCTTGAGGCGCGGGAACTGCTTTAATGAACAATCACAAACCCAAGGCCCTTTACAAAAGCAGCGGCGGGGAAACTCCAGACGGGCACCTTCAGGTTGGTGTCCTTCGCTGAATCCGTTGCGGACTCGATGGAAACCTTTCCCTGCGCATCCATAAGGCTCCACGCCAGCGTGCCGCCGCGCTGCCAGCCGGTGTCGCGCGCCCAGGTAATCAGCGTTTGCCCGTGATCGTCTTGGGCAATACTGGGGTGTTTGCTTCCGACGGCGGAAAGCTTTCTTGGAACCATCGAAATGCCGTCCAGCCCAGCGGTCCAAATGGTGCTGTCCGTCTCCCACGCAGCCATCACTCCCTGCGGGGTTGGGTGCAGAAAACTGCTGCTCATGGGACAGGCATTGATGAGCCACGGATGGATTTCCGCTAGTTTGAAACTGACGCCCTGGTCCAGGGACCGCAGCGATTGCATGCTCCGGCCAGTGCCGTCCGCCGCGCGATACAAAACCACCAACTCGCCGGAAGGAAGGGCGGTGGCGCGCATCGAACAACAGGCGCAGATGCCAACGGCCTCACTGCTGCAGGGAGCATCCTTCGTGAAGGTCCGGCCGTCATCGCTCGACTTTGCAAGGTAAACGGTGCGGGACGCTTCGCCGTGCCCCGGGTCGGGTGTCGCCTCCTGCGGCATGGCGTGCCAGAGCACATAGACATTCCCCTGCTGGTCAGCGGCAATGGTCGCCCCGCCATCGAGAAACTTTCCGGCATGCATCAGTCCGCGCTCCGGCTCGAAATTTTCTCCCGTGGAATCCGACCGCGTGTAGCAGACTTCCATGTGGGATTTCCCATCCGCATCCGGCACTTTGGCATTCCACACCACATGCAACCTCCCATCGCGTCCCCAGGCTCCCTGCGCGCCGCGGATGCTGCCCATGGCGACGGCATTGCCGGCGGTGTGATTGACGCGCGTGGGTTTGGCGAAGGTTTTTGTTTTGGGATTGAGGGTCGTGTGGAAGACATCGCTTTCACCGGCGGGGCCGGAAAGAAAAAGCAGATGAAGTTTTCCTCCCGCATCCACCAACGCCTGCGGCTGCACGCCCGCATCGGGCACTTCAAGCAGTGTGACCGGACCCGCTGCAGCCACGGCTGCGCACAGGGTCAGAGGGAGGAGGAGGCGGTGGAGGATCATTAGAAATAGTGGGAAGGATCCAAATGTCCTAACGCAAGGGGCGGTCAGGGGTGCACGGCCTTGGCGTTAAACTTGGTCAGATCGAGACCGGCGGTTTTCTTGCCAAGATCAAAGACGGCCACGTAAGGTCCGATGCGCGTCTTCCCACCGTGGCCGCTTACATCGACAAGGATGGATCCGGAATCCGCAGACCAGGCGAGAACATGGGCATAGACATGATCCAGCTTGTCCGCGGCTGATTCGTTCCCAGCGGCTTTGAAGGCAGCTTTGGCAACAGTCCCTCCGATATCCGTGCCCGCCTGCTCCTTGTAAATCATCCCCTTCTCGCGCTGATACACCGCCAGCGAAATGCCGAGACTCCCCGTGCCACTCTCCACAATGATCCAAAAGTCATCCGGCGAGACTTGGACCTTTGTGTTGGGCAGGGAAATGGTATCGCATAATTTCACCGCCGCCGATTCCTCCTGGTCCCCTTCGGAAATCAGAACCTCCGCGCCATCCTTGGTTTCCACCACATGCCAGGCGATTTTGCCGCTGGGCGATTTTCCATCGGCGCGGCTTTCATCAGCCATGGCCGGACAAAGTCCCAGAAGCAGAGTGATGGCCACGGTGAAGGGAAGGAATGATTTCATGCGGCGCAGTATAGGGTAAATGCCCCTCCTCATAAAGCAGAATCCACAGCGGGCGAATTTTACCGCACCATCATCCAAAGCGTGCTGGACCCCGTGCCGGTCGGAAAATCGACTGAGGTTGCAAACCGGGGATAATCGACGGTCCGGCGCCGGCCTTTGGTGCACATCCGCGACATCTGCTCCAGTGCCGCTGGATTGAGTTTCGTGCAGTTGGTGGACAGGAGGATGGAGCACTTGGGCATCGCCAATTCCAGGGCGGCACCCAACAGGTCAACGAAATGTTCCTCCACCTGCCAGCGTCGACCGTTGCTGCCGCGCGAGAAGGTGGGCGGGTCGAGGATGATGAGGTCAAAGCGTTCACCGTGGCTGTCGAGATTCGGCAGCAAGTCCAGCGTGTCGCCGGCAATGAACCGGTGCCCTTTTTCAGCGATGCCATTCAGGGCGAAATTTTGTTTTCCCCGGTCGAGGGATTTTTTGGACAGGTCCACGCTGACCGTTTCCGCTCCGGCCATGGCCGCAGCCACGCTGAAACTGCAGGTGTAGGCGAACGTGTTGAGCATGCGTTTTGGGCGCAACGCCCGGACCTTGGCACGATTCATCCGCTGGTCCAGAAACAACCCGTGACTGTAGCCCGCCGCGAAATCCAAGGCATAACGAATGCCCTCCTCGGTCACCACGGTCGTGAGTGGCAGCGTGGCATCGCCACTGTGCAGGATCGGCGAAATCCGCTCATCATTTTTCAGCGGCAGGAACCGTGTGAAGATCCGTGCAGGAATCCATCCCGCCGTTGCGCTCCATTTTTCCAATCCCGCCAGCAGCGTTTCCAGGGCTGCATCGTTCTTGTGGGAAATCATGGCATCGTCACCCAGACGCTCCACCCAGCCCTCCGAGCCCGTTGCCAGCCGGTGCGCCGTCGTCCCCGCTGTTTCCAGAAGTGCACGCTCCTCCGGCGCGATCCAAACGGGAGGTTGGACGGCAGGGCGGCGGGTAGGGGAGGCGTTCACAACGCGGAGCCTGTCGCACGATGTTAACACAGGCAAACCCCCATTTGTTTTTTGGGCCAGCTGTAATAGACTGCCGCCGTGAACAATTCGCCCGATCACATCATGATTGGTATCAAATAGAAATCCCGACTCCATGAAAACATTCCAGACCTTCCTCATCCTGTTGCTGGGCCTCCTGACGGCGGCACCAGACATTCTCTGCGCCGAGGGAAAAAGCATCACCACCGAAGCGTTCGGCAAAATTTCCCTTGGCTCAAAAGCCGCTGCGCTCGTCAAGCTGCTTGGCGAAGCGGAAGCCAAGGGTAAGGACACCCTCTGGGATGCCACGGGGGATTGGGTGCAGGAGTGGAAATATCCAGCCAAGGGCCTGACTCTGGCCATGGCCTCCGCGAAAAAAGGCGGTGCCAAAACGCTCCTCAGCCTGACCGCCACCAGCCCGTGCGATCTCGCCACTGCCCGTGGCATCAAAATCGGCAGCTCGGAGGCCGATGTTCGCAAGGCCTATGGAAAAATCGAGGACAAGGAATCCAGTGTGGCCGGCGAGAGCTTTGTGGCCGGCTCCATTTATGATGGAGTGATGTTCACATTCAAGAAAGGCAGGGTGGTCCAGATTTTCATCGGAGCGGCCGCGGAGTAGCCAGCCCGGACGGGCGGCAGTTTGTTTTCCTTTCACTGGAGATCCCGCCGTCAGCTTCTTCGACTGTAGAATGTTCACAGCAACATTTTCGTTCAGCATCCAATTTAAAGCCCATTCCATGACGCCCCCCATTCCCTCCGGTACTCGCATCGGCCATGTGCACCTCAAGGTCGCAAATCTTGACCGCGCGGTCGCCTTTTACCAGGGCGCGCTTGGATTTGAAATCACGCAGCGCCATGGCGGACAGGCGGTGTTCCTCTCTGCGGGAGGCTACCACCATCACATCGGCCTGAACACCTGGGAAAGTGAGGGAGGTGCACCGCCGCCGCCGGGTTCCACCGGACTCTTTCATACCGCCATTCTCTATCCCGCCCGCGCTGACCTCGCCCGGGCGCTGCGCCGGGTTCTCGATGCAGGCATCGCCCTCGACGGGGCTGCGGACCACGGCGTCAGCGAAGCCATTTACCTCCGGGATCCGGATCAAAATGGGGTCGAACTTTACTGGGATAAACCCGAATCGGCCTAGCCGCGCAGTGCGGAGGGCGCGCTGAACATGTTCACGCGCGCGTTGAATCTGGAGGAACTGCTGGCCATGGCGGACCCTGCGTGATGTCGCGTCGCACTCCAGCAGAAAGATGTCGCGTCCACAGTGTGAGCTTGAAGGGATGATGATTTCGGGCAGGGTGCTTGAATGAACAAGCTCAACCTGGCGGACATTCCCACGGAACATCGCATTTCACCAAAAGGGGCCTTTGAACTCCACCGGCAGCACATCTCGCTTGCCCTGGGTGGCCTCAAGGACAAGGGCCCTTGGGGCGGGGGGCATCCCTTTGATATCGAGCGGACTCAGCTCCCGCCGGGCAAACGCAATTTCCCCATGCACTCGCACGCGGCACAGACGGAATTCTACATCATCCTTTCCGGCTCCGGTCTGCTCCACCATGACCAGGGCGAACCGCAACGCCTCGTCGCGGGTGACCATCTGATCTGCCATCCCGGCGATGCCCATCAGATTGAGAACGATGGCTCCGAAATGCTCACCTACTATGTCATTACCGACCACCACCCGGCGGACGTCGGCACCTACACCCGCACTGGCAAGCGCTGGCTGCATCCCGAGCGCCGCGTTGTCGCCGCGGAGGATGTGGGCTACTATGAGGGGGAGGAGGAGTCATGAGCCTATTTTCTGACCCTTGCGGAATAAACCCCGGCCGGTTGTCTCTCATCCATGTTGATCCCTGCTTTCACTCATGAACGATCCCGAAATTCCTGCGAATGAAGTCACCCCAGAATCGGTGTTTTTGAGACGACGCTTTTTTATGAAGGCTTCCATCTGGGCGGGATCGACGCTGGCCACGGCCGGATTGTACCGGGCCTTCAGTCCCCGATCCGACGTGAAAAACACCGGTGCCGCCATTTCCACGATTCCGGAAACGATGCCCCAGATTCCGCTGGGAGCCAACGATAAGCCAAATACGTTCAGCGAAATCGCCGGCTACAACAACTACTACGAGTTCTCGACAGACAAGTATGAGGTGGCAGCGAAGGCCCGGAATTTTGTCACGAATCACTGGTCCCTGGAGGTCGGTGGTCTGGTGCAGAAGCCGCGGACTTTTGGCTTGGAGGATTTGCTGAAAATGGACGCCATCGAACGCACCTACCGGTTTCGTTGTGTTGAGGGGTGGTCCATGGTGATTCCCTGGGTTGGATTTCCGCTCTCCCGGCTGCTGGCGATGGTCGAACCCATGAGCCAGGCCACGCACGTTGCGTTTGAAACTTACTACGACATCAAGCAGATGCCTGAATCACCATACGCCGGCATTGACCTGCCTTACGTCGAGGGTTTGCGGCTGGATGAAGCCATGCATCCGCTTACGCTCATGGCCACGGGGCTCTACGGCAAGACCCTGCCAAATCAAAATGGCGCGCCGGTCCGTCTGGTGGTGCCATGGAAATATGGGTTCAAGAGCATCAAGTCCGTGGTGAAAATCACGCTTACCGACCGCCAGCCACCCACCACCTGGAATCTCGCGGGCCCCGAGGAATACGGGTTCTATTCCAACGTCAATCCCACTGTGAATCACCCGCGTTGGTCACAGGCCCGCGAACGGCGCATCGGCGAGGGAGGCATGCGCGAGACGCTGATGTTCAACGGCTATGCCGAACAGGTTGCCCATCTTTATGCCGGCATGGATTTGAGGAGGAACTTTTAAATGGCTATGACTCTCAGCGCCGACACCCACTTTCAAAGAAAGATCGTTTTCTTCAACGGACTGCTGCCCGCCCTGCTCCTGATCCTGGACAGCTGGCGGGGGAAACTTGGTGCCAATCCCCTGGAGTTCGTCACCCGCACCACCGGCGTGCTCACGCTCGTTTTTCTGGTGCTCACGCTGCTTGTCACACCGCTGCGGAAAATCTTCGGCTGGAACTGGCTGCTCAAACAGCGCCGCCTGATCGGACTCCTGGCCTTCTTTTACGGCTTCGTCCATCTGCTGGCCTACATCGTGGGCGACCGTGACTGGCGGGTGCTCAGCATTCCTGACGATGTTTCCAAACGTCCGTTTATTGCCATCGGCATGGCCAGCTTGTTTCTGATGGTGCCCCTGGCGATCACCTCGACCAATGCGATGATCAAGAGACTGGGAGGGAAACGCTGGGCGCTGCTCCACCGGCTCACCTACCTGGTCGCCATCGGCGGAGTGGTGCACTATTACATGATTGTGAAATCAGACATTCGCTATCCCGTCCTGTTTGGGATCGCCATCGCGGTGCTGCTGGGATACCGCGCCTGGGTCGCATGGAAGAAACCGAACAAGCCGCCGGCCGGACCGAAGGAGAGCTGAAATGGAATCCAGACCAAGCGTTTGGCCGAGGCAAGTCGACAGATACAAGGTGATAAGCTGTTCAGGAGATGTCGACGGAGCCATGATGTGAGACTGCACATCCTCAGAGGGTGTGTGATTTTAGATTTTAGAGGGTAATTCGTACCGCGCGGGTTTTCCAATTGAGAATGAATCCGGCACGAATGCTGCTGGTTCATTGGCTGCATGCATTCCTCCCCCATTCCATGGAAAGTTCTCGCCTCCGACATTGGCGTCGGCGTCCTCACTGAAGGCTGGACGCTTGATGCCGCTGATTCGCATGTAGACGATGTGCGTTGTTTCACTGTGGACATCGTTTTCGCCTCCCCGTTCGCATCAGTTCCGGTTGTGCAACTCGGACTCACGGGATTCGACCTTGATGAGCGGGACAGCTCTCGCATCACCCTGAAGGCGGAAAACATCACCGAATCAGGCTTCCAAGCGGTCATCGCGAGCTGGGCGGCCACTCGTGTTTACGCTGTGGAGTTCAACTGGCTGGCCATCGGACCCTGATAGGAGGTTTCCGCGAATTGTTACACACCCGGCTTGCGTTCTGTTTTTCCACCGGAATCGTTCGGCACCTATGAAAAGCACGAACTGGAAATTTCTCTCTCCTCTCGCGGTGGCATTGCTCACCGTTTCGCAAACAATGGCGGCGGATTTCGCGCTCCGCGACGGCGACCGCATCGTCTTCCTCGGTGACAGCATCACCGAGCAGCGGCTCTACACGACGTATATCGAAGCCTATGCGCTCACCCGGCATCCCGGCTGGAAATTGTCCTTCCGGAATGTGGGCTGGGGCGGGGATACCTCATGGTTGCGCCAGCGTTCCCATCCGGATGAGGGTCAGTTGTTTGCCGCCAAGGAGGAGGAGCAGCAAAAAATCGTCGAGGGCTCGGTGGGCAATGGCCTGGCGCGTGATGTGCTTCCGTTTAAACCCACCTTCGTCACCGTGAAATTCGGGATGAACGACCACTCCTATCAGCCTTTCCGCGAGGACATTTTCCGTGCCTACGTCCGCAGCCAGGCGGAGATTTCCAAGGTGCTCGGAGCCAACGGCGCTCGCGTGGCCTTTCTGACGCCGCAACCCATCGAGGACAAAGGCCCCACCCCGGAAAAGGATGTGCGAAATGATTCCCTGAGGAAATTTTCCGATGGCCTCAAGGAGGTCGCCACCAAGTCTGGAGCCGCCTACGTCGATCAGTTCGATCCCTACATGACCATCATGCGCCGGGAGCATGCCGCGAAGCCCGATGGGATCATCGGCGGTGGAGACGCGGTGCATCCCGGACCTGCCGGACAAACCATCATGGCCTGGGCGGTCCTCAAGGGACTGGGTGCCACTGCCATGGTCTCACGCGCGGAGATCAACGCCAGCACCTTGAAAACGGGAGCCGTCGAAGGCTGCCGCATCGAAAAAACTACAAAAACCCAAGGCGGCGTGAGCTTTGACCGTGTGGATGACGCGCTCCCGATGCCCATCGATGAACGCGCCGAAGCCTCCCTCAAACTCGCTCCGGTTCAGGAGGACCTCAATCGCCTCGAACTGCGCATCACCGATCTCCCAGCCGGAAATTACACCGTCACCATCGACGGCGAATCCGCTGGAAACGTCAGCGCTGACGATCTCGCCAAAGGCTGGAACCTGGCCAATGCCCCCGGCCCCATTACCAAACAATCCCGCGAAGTCCTGCGCCTCGTCTTTGCCAAGAACGACATGTTCTTCCACCGCTGGCGCGAGATCCAACTCTTCAATTTCCCCGACTGGGCCAAAGGCCCCGAACTCGAAGCCAAACGCACCGCTGAGATTGCCCGCTTCGACCAGGAAATTGCCAAGTTGGAAGCGCAGATTGATGCCGCCCGCCAGCCCAAGCCGCACCATTTCGAAGTGAAGCCGGTTGCGCCTTGAGCGACGCGGGAGATTAAGGATTCAGGGATGGAGTTGCGGGTTGTCGATGTTTGCCCACCGACCCTTTCACGCGTTTCACCTATTCCCCGAAGTTTGACAGCAGCCGTTCAATTGCCCAGAGTGTAGGCGTGGCAGCGGATGCATCTTCGTTGGAGATGACCTCCGTGCGTTTCTTCATCCCAAAATCTATCCGATCACGATGCTCAAAATCTTTGCCCCAGGCGATCGTGGCTCCAAGTTCTGCGACGGGATCAGCCGGCGGAATTTTCTAAGAATCGGCGGACTGGGCGCGGCCGGCTTGTCGCTGCCGCATTTGCTGGCTGCGGAGTCCAAGGCGGGAATTGGCAGTTCGCAGAAGTCGGTCATCCTGATTTACCTGGTCGGCGGTCCGCCGCATCAGGACATGTTCGATATAAAAAAGGATGCTCCCGCTGAAATTGCCGGACCCATGCGCGCCATGGGCACCAACGTGCCGGGCATTGAGATTTGCGACCTGTTCCCGCAGATGGCCAGGCGGATGGACAAATTTGCCATCATCCGCTCGCTGGTTGGGGCACAGGCCGAGCATGACGCGTTTCAATGCTACACCGGGCACAAGCCCCTGGAAGTTCCGACCCCGGCGGGCGGGTGGGCGCCGTTCGGCAGTGTGGTCGCCAAACTCCATGGTCCGGTTCACAAGGGGATGCCGCCTTTCATGAGCATGTGTTACGAATGCACGCACGGCCCCTACAACGAGCCGGGCCCCGGCATGCTCGGCGTCGCAAATTCCGCGTTCCGTCCTGTGGGGCCGACCCGCGCAGACATGAAACTCAATGGCCTCACGCTCGAACGCCTCGGCGACCGCAAGCAACTGCTGGCAAGCTTCGACAAGTTCCGTCGCGACGCCGACACGAGCGGTGCCATGGAGGGACTGGACGCCTTTTCAGAGCAGGCGATGGGCATTCTTACCTCATCCCGCCTCGGCGACGCCCTCGACCTGTCGAAGGAGGATCCGAAATTGCTCGAACGCTACGGCAAAGGCGACGAGGTCAAACGCATCGACGACAACGGCGCCCCCCGCGTGCCACAGAGTTTCCTGGCAGCGCGAAGATTGGTCGAGGCGGGCGCGCGTGTCGTGACGGTCAATTACAGCAAGTGGGACTGGCACGGCGGCAAGGGCAATGAAATTTTCAAACGCGAGCGGGAAGACTTTCCGATTTTCGACAACGCGATTTGTGCTCTCATCGATGATCTGCACGACCGCGGTATGGACAAGGACACGAGCGTTCTCGTCTGGGGCGAATTCGGCCGCACGCCCAAGATCAACGGGGACGTGGGTCGCGATCACTGGCCGGCGGTGGGCATGGCCCTGCTCGCCGGCGGTGGCATGCGGACCGGGCAGGTCATCGGTGCCACCGACCGCCTCGGCGCAGAAGCGGTGGAGCGTCCGGTGACGTTTCCAGAAGTCTTTGCCACCCTCTACCACAATCTGGGAATCGACACCGCCGCGAGCTACGTCACCGACGTCCGGGGTCGCCCGCACCTGCTGGTCGAGGGCAACGCCAAGCCGATCCGGGAGCTGGTCTGATTCCGGGGGGCGGAATTCGGGGATGGACGCAGGTCAAGTCCCACGCAAATAATTGTGCCTCACCCGCGTCCTTGCGCGTATCCCCAAAGTCTTTACCATTCCAGTTCCTTCACCTTACTCAAAGACCCTACCTATGTCATCCGAAGCCAAATGCCCATTTAATCAAACCGCCGGTGGCGGCACCTCTAACCGCGACTGGTGGCCGAATCACCTGAAAGTGGAACTCTTGAACCAGCACTCCTCGAAGTCCGATCCGATGGGAGAGGATTTTGACTATGCGGCAGAGTTCAATAGCCTTGACCTCCAGGCTTTGAAAAAGGATCTCGCGGCATTGATGACCGACTCGCAGGACTGGTGGCCGGCGGACTTTGGCCACTACGGCGGTTTGTTTGTGCGCATGGCCTGGCACAGCGCCGGAACCTACCGCACCGGCGACGGACGCGGAGGTGGCGGCAGGGGCCAGCAGCGTTTCGCGCCGCTCAACAGCTGGCCGGATAACGTCAGCCTCGACAAAGCGCGCCGCCTGCTCTGGCCGATCAAGCAAAAGTATGGCCGGAAGATTTCCTGGGCCGATCTCATGATCCTCACGGGCAACGTCGCGCTCGAGACCATGGGCTTCAAGACCTTCGGTTTCGCCGGGGGCCGTGAGGACACTTGGGAGCCCGATCAGGATGTTTACTGGGGTTCTGAGAAGACTTGGTTGGGAGGTGACATTCGCTATTCCCAGGGTTCACCGGGAACCGGAAAGGATCACAACGCACTCGTCACGTCCGATAAAAGCAAAGTGCCTCACTCGCGCGATCTTGAGAACCCGCTCGCCGCCGTCCAGATGGGCCTCATCTACGTCAATCCCGAAGGTCCCGACGGCAATCCCGATCCAATCGCTTCCGCACGCGACATCCGCGAGACCTTTGCCCGGATGGCAATGAACGACGAGGAAACCGTGGCGCTCATTGCCGGTGGTCACACCTTTGGCAAAACGCATGGCGCTGGCCCTGCATCGAATGTGGGCGCTGACCCCGAAGCTGCGGGCCTTGAGGAACAAGGCCTTGGTTGGAAAAGCAGTTTCGGCACCGGCAAGGGCGGCGACGCCATCACCAGCGGGCTGGAGGTCACCTGGACCACCACGCCCACGAAATGGAGCAACAACTTCTTCGAAAACCTCTTCGGCTATGACTGGGAACTCAGCAAGAGCCCAGCCGGTGCGCAGCAGTGGCGGCCGAAAAACGGCGCGGGCGCCGGCACCGTGCCTCACGCGCATGATGCGTCCAAGAAAATCGCGCCTTCCATGCTCACCACCGATCTAGCGCTGCGGTTCGATCCGGCCTACGAAAAAATTTCGCGCCGCTTCCTCGAAAATCCCGACCAGTTCGCCGATGCCTTCGCCCGCGCCTGGTTCAAGCTCACGCACCGGGACATGGGGCCGCGTGCCCGTTATCTGGGACCGGAGGTCCCCGCAGAGGAACTCATCTGGCAGGATTCCATTCCTGCCGTGAACCACCCGTTGATTGATGCGAAGGACATCGCCTCCTTGAAAGGCAAAATTCTCGCATCCGGGCTCACGGTTTCTGAACTGATCTCCACCGCCTGGGCATCCGCCTCCACATTCCGCGGCTCCGACAAACGCGGTGGTGCCAATGGCTCGCGCATTCGCCTGGCTCCGCAGAAGGATTGGGAAGTCAATAATCCCGCCCGGCTCGCGAAGGTATTCAAGACCCTGGAAGGCATTCAAAGCGCGTTTGGCAATAAGGTATCGCTGGCCGATCTCATCGTTCTGGCAGGCTGCGCAGGGGTCGAGGAAGCAGCGAAAGCTGCCGGGCACGAAGTCACCGTGCCGTTCACGCCGGGCCGCATGGACGCCTCGCAGGCACAGACCGACGTCGAATCCTTCGCGGTGCTCGAACCCATCGCCGATGGTTTCCGCAATTACCTCAAGGGCAATTACAGCGTTTCCGCCGAGGAGTTGCTCATCGACAAGGCGCAGCTGCTCACGCTCACCGCGCCGGAAATGACGGTGCTCATCGGCGGCATGCGTGTCTTGAACACCAACGCCGACGGCTCACCGCATGGCGTCTTCACCCAGCGTCCCGAAGCCCTGACCAATGACTTCTTCGTGAACCTGCTCGACATGAGCACCGAGTGGAAATCAGTCTCGCCCTGCGGCAACGCCTTTGCAGGTGTCGATCGCAAATCCGGCAAATCCAAATGGACCGCCACCCGCGTCGATCTCGTCTTCGGCTCCAACTCCGTGCTCCGTGCCCTCGCGGAGGTTTACGGCGCGTCGGACGCGCAGAAAAAGTTCGTCCAGGACTTCGTCGCCGCCTGGACCAAGGTGATGAACCTGGATCGTTTCGACCTCGCATAATATCCAGCAATGGATTTGAAACAAAACGCCCCGGATCTCAGCAGGTCCGGGGCGTTCTTCATTGTAACCGTGAGGTGTTGGTTCCTCCCGGTAGAAAATGATGTCAAATCTGTGACTAGTCACATCTCCTCTCGGTCCAGAAGTCTTGCATCGGATAAGCGGGCTAACGCTTTCGCGTTCTCTGCCTTTCCTCCCTCAGCGGCCTCGCGCAAGAATCCTGCTTCCTACTGCAACGGCGAGCGCGATCACGATGAAAATCGTCGCGACAGTGAATGTGGTCCGCATTCCGATGGAGACTGATTCAGCATCGGCTATTTTGAGATCGGTCGCCCCTGATGCGATGGAGAACACCGCGCCCATCACCGATGAGCCGGTGATAAGCCCGAGATTGCGCGACAGGTTGAGCAGGCCGGACATGACACCCCGTTGGTCCGGAGAAATTTCCTTCATAACGCCTGTGTTATTCGCGGTCTGGAACAGCGCATAGCCCGCTGTGATGAGGATGAGAGGCGCAATGTAGCCCGGGATGCCGAAGCTCCTTGGAAATAGGGACAGAAGGAGGGAACCAACTGCCATTCCGAGAAGTCCGAAGACCGTCATGCTCTGGGCGCCAAAGCGGTCCACCACCCGGCCGGAAGGTATGCCGGTGAGCGCGGCAACCAGAGGTCCTGCAGTCATCACAAGTCCCACCAGCACCGCATCAAGCCCAAGCGCACGGGAGAGATAGAATGGCCCAACGACCAGCGTCGCCATCATCACCGTCGCGACCAATGTGCCCATGGCAAGGCTGGCGCTCAGCACGGGACTGCGGAAGAGCGTCAGTCGGATCAACGGAGATGCTGCTCTCGTCTCAATGCGCAAGAACAAGGCTGCTCCACCAACCGCTGTCATCAGCAGAACCACATTGGGCAGACCAAAACTGCCGCGCCCGAACGTCATCGCGAGCGCATACGTTCCGAGTGTGAGAGTGAGCACCAACGAACCCATCTTGTCGAGCCCGCGCCGTTGGGTTTTTGGCCTTCGACAATCCGCCGGCAGGTGGCGATGAGCGAGATGAAACGCCACGAGGCCCAGAGGAACATTGATGAGAAAGATGGCCCTCCAACCAAGTCCGGCGATCAACACGCCACCCAGCGAAGGCCCAAGGGCGGTTCCAATGGCAGACATGGTCCCCAGCAGGCCCATTGCGCCACCGGTCTTGTCCGCCGGGACTGTTTCGCCTACCAATGCCATTGTGAGGGCCATCAAGATGGCCGCACCGAGCCCCTGCAACATCCGGGCGGTTATCAGCATCCAGAGAGTGGGTGCGGTGCCGCACAGGGCCGAGGCTGTTGTGAACAAGGACAGGCCAACGAGCAGCAGAAACTTGCGTCCGGTGATGTCTCCAAGGCGTCCAACGCTGACGATCAGCGTGGTAATCACCAGAAGATATGCGAGGACGATCCATTGAACCTCCTGAAAGGTGGCATTGAATGCGCGTTCTAACGTTGGCAAGGCGACATTGGCGCTGCTGGTGCCCAGGGAGGACAGTAGCATGGAAAGGGAAAGACTTGTCCGCGCCCATCTCGCGGAAGATGCCTTTGCTGGGGTTCCTGCAGTTGTCTGTGTTTGTGACGCAAGGTTTGTGTTTAACATGCTCCTGATCTATCCCATGGCAGACATGGCGGAAGACGCACCATTTGCATTGTATCATTGCGTTTGACGCCATTCCACATATCTTGCGCTCATGTCGAGGCCCGATCTCAATTTGCTCATAACCCTTGATGTCCTGCTTGCGGAAGGCAGCGTCGCTCGCGCTGGTCAGCGGTTGCGTCTGAGTTCCTCAGCGATGAGTCGATCGCTGGCGAGGCTTCGTGAAACAACAGGGGATCCGCTGTTGGTAAGGGCAGGCCGGGGTCTCGTCCCTACACCCCGGGCCATCGAAATCCGGGAGCAGGTTCGTCAATTGGTGAAGGATTCGGAAGCCGTGCTTCGCCCCGCGAAGACACTCAATCTCAAACTGCTCGCTCGAACCTTCACGTTGCGGACTAGCGAAGGCTTTGTGGAAAACTTCGGTCCTGGTCTGATCTCCCGTATCAATGAGGAAGCTCCCGGCGTGAGGTTGTGTTTCGTGCTCAAGCCTGACAAAGACAGTGCACCGCTGCGCGATGGGATGATCGATCTGGAAACGGGAGTGGTCGGGAAAGCGATCGGGCCGGAGGTTCGTGCGCAGGCCTTGTTTCGGGATCGTTTCGTTGGCGTGGTGCGAGCTGGCCACCCCTTGAGCAAAGGCAGGATTACGCCCTCCCGCTATGCCGATGGGGGACATATTGCCGTTTCACGTCAGGGCCTTGAAATGGGATCCATTGAGGAAGCCTTGGAACCGCTCGGACTGGATCGGAATATCATCACGACCGTCGGTGGCTTCGCGACCGCGCTGGCTCTGGCCCGGGCCTCTGACCTGATCGCCAGTGTTCCCGAGCGGCACACCGGAGTCCTGCGTGTCGGCATGCATAGTTTTCCTCTTCCAGTCACCACTCCGGAGTTCACGGTTTCTCTGCTGTGGCATCCCCGCATGGACGCCGATCCAGCGCATCGCTGGCTGCGTGATTGTCTCCGGGCAGTTTGCTCGCTTCAAAACAGTTTGCAAAACAAAACCCCCTCATGAATCCTTGCTGCACTTATGAGCCCAAAAAGAATCCTTCTCCTCCCGTTGGCCGCTGGCTTGTTCAGCGCCCTGCTGCTCTCTTCATCCCCCGCGGAAGCGTCTGGGGATAAACCGGTCGTCAAAGGCACGTTCCTGGGCGACGGCAAGGACGCGAAGCTCAAGTATCTGATCGTGCAGAACCGCGAGCCCTTCAGCGACAAGTCCGCCATCAAGCTGGTCTTCACCGAGAAGGATCCGGCCAAGTCCGAAAAGCCGGACTGGGACGCTGGCTTCAAAAAATTGGGAAGCGCGCTGGTTATCAGTGTGTTCAAGGATGGCGGCATTTTCGGCTGCGAAGTCGCTCACACCGCACACGAGAAATCGCCGTTCTCCGCCGTCGGCGAGATCAAGATGAAGGACTTCAAGGTTACGGAGACGCAAGTCTCTGGAAACCTCACGACGGGCGGCGAGCTGGATGCATTCGGCCAGAAGTGGAACGTGGACCTCACGTTCTCCGCCACGCTGCCCAAGGGCGCTTTCGCCGACGCGCCCGCTCCCACCGAACCAAAGAAGACTGGCAAGGCAAAGGACACGCCAACCGAGCCTGACGACGAGCCTGCAGATGCCGGACCGAAGCTCCCGGTGGAAAAACTCCCTCTCCCGGCAGCGGCGAAGAACGTGGAGTTCAAGCAAACTGTGCAGCAGATCGCCTTCAGTTCCGACGCTTCAGTGAGCGCCGTGGCCACTGATTTCTCAGCGAAACTCAAGAAGGACGGATGGAAGGAAGCCCCCGGCAGTTTGATGGGCAAAACCAACGCCATCCTGAAACGCAAACGCGACGGCGCGGACCTCACCATCATGGTCCAGCCTGCCGGAAAAGGATGCACCGTGAAAATCTTCACACAGGGAATGGACTGGTCCAATCCCCCGGATTCCGCCGAACCCGAGCCGAAGCCTGAGAAAGACGGCGATGCGGACGTGGACGACGCCGGCGCAGAAGCCAAACGTCTCCTCAACGACGCCCTGAAGAAGATCCCACGCGGTCTCATAAAGTAAACAGGCTCACAAACTTCCGGATCGTGGCCGCCACGGTGGCACCATGGTCCGTTCCTCATCTCTCCACCCTCGCCTGCACCTTGAGCCAACCGCTTCGGTGGGAGCCTGACGGGGCAGGCTCGGAGCCCTGAGATTCGTCCGGCTTATTTTCCAGCCATTGTTCTTGGAACCTTTTCTAACATTGTTTGATCGACGACTCGCGACACCTCTGTGTAGACTCACGACAATCTGCACACTCCCATGAATAGAAAATCTGTCTCTCGCGTCGCCGTCCCGTTGCTTCTTTGTGTTTCGGCATTCGGCGAGACGCCACAACGAGGCGATGAAAAACAGGCCGTGCTGCGGGGCCTGAAGATCGACGCAGCCACGATCACGACTGTGGAGCGCGATGCCAAGGGAACGCGGACGATTGTGAAGGTGGTGGTCAGTCCTGCCAAAGGCTCGAACATCAATGTCGAAGTCTGGCTGCCGGAGGCCGATAAATGGAACGCCCGCTTCCTCGGCCTCGGCAATGGTGGCGCTGCCGGTCACATCGATCCCGGCGGTCTGGACGGAGCCAGCGCCGATGGATTCGCTGTGGCGACCACCGACATGGGCACTGCTCCGAATCCCGACTCGGGCATAGGCAATCCGGAAGTATGGAAGGATTTTGGTTTTCGCGCCACGCACCTCATGACGGTCGTGGGCAAACAGATCGTGAAGGCGCACTACGGCAAAGCTCCAGAGCTTTCGTATTTCAGCGGCGGCTCGACCGGCGGCCAGCAGGCCTTGCAGGAGGCGCAGCGTTATCCCGAGGATTATGATGGCATCGCCGCGGCCGTCGCCGCACATTGCCGCACGCCGCTGCACGCTTACTTCCTGTGGAACGAGCAGATTTTGAGAAAATGTCCTTTCACCAAGGAGCAGGACGCCAGTGTCATGGCCGCTGCGAATGAGTTCATGGCGTCGCGCGAGATACCTGCAGCAGCGGGCAAGTTCGTTTCCGATCCGCGTTGCACCGCGCAGGACATCGAGGCCGTCATCGCGCTGGCGCTGAAGAAGGACGCCACACTCACCGGCGAACACGCGACTGCCTTGCGAAAGCTCTTCGACGGCCCACGCCATGCCGTGACTGGCGAGCGCATCTTCAATGGCATCCCGCTGGGCAGTTCCATCGAGGCCTCGCACGGGCATCTGTATCTCTTCAACTGGGTCTTCGGTAAAGACAAGAAACTTGAGGACATCAACTTCGGCGCGGACATCGACACCTACACCGCCAAACTCGCCCCGTATCTCAATGCCGAGAACCCCGACCTCAGCGCCTTCGAAAAGCGCGGCGGCAAGCTCATCATGACGCTCGGCACCGCCGATTCCGTCGTGCCCTACCACGCCTCCATCGACTACTACGAGCGCGTGATCAACCACTTCGGTGGACTCGAAAAAGTGCAATCATTCTTCCGCTTCTACGTCGTCCCCGGTCTCTCCCACGGCGGCGGCCCAGGCATCAATCAGCTACCCAGCCTCCTCGATGCCGTGAAGACCTGGCGCGAGACCGGCACCGCACCCTTTGCGTTGCAGGGCCGTCACGGCGAGAACGGCAAGCCCTCGTGGGAAATGCCGATTTATCCGTATCCGACCAAGACTGGCTGGAATGCTTTCACCTCCACCTTTCAGCCCGTGGATGGCCCGCGTGGCGGTGTCGAACGGATTGCCGAACGATTCCTTCCGCCTGCAGCTGAGTGAGGTGGAAGGGACCGACCCTTCCGAAGCGCCAACGTTCGCCATTGGCATTCCCTGGGCCGCGGCGTAGCGTGCTCACCCACACTTCATGCCTGTATCCACCGCGCTCCCCATTTGGAAAATCCACCCTGACATCCTGCGCACGCTGCGGGGTGGCAATCGCTTGGTGCTCGTACCCCCCACGGGCTCAGGCAAGACCACGCAGGTGCCGCAGATGCTGTTGGATGCGGGGATCGCGGGGGATAAGATGATCGTTGTGTTGCAACCTCGACGCGTGGCGGCGCGCACGGTGGCGACGCGGGTGGCTTGGGAGCGTGAGGGGAAGCTGGGGGCGGAGGTGGGGTATCAGATTCGGTTTGATGATCACACGAGTGTGGGGACGCGCATTTGTTTTGTCACGGAGGGCATTCTGCTGCGCTGGCTTCAGGATGATCGCTCGCTGTCGAAGATCGGGTCGGTGGTCTTTGATGAGTTCCACGAGCGGAACTTGCTGAGCGATGTGGCGTTGGCCTTGGTGAAGCATTTGCAGCAGACGCAGCGGCCGGATTTGGCGATGGTGGTGATGTCGGCCACGCTCGATGCGGAGCCTGTGGCCGCGTATTTGGATCTATGCCCGACCCTTGTCTCCGAAGGGCAAAGTTATCCTGTGGAGGTGGGCTATCTCTCGATGCCTGATCAGCGTCCGATCACCGCGCAAGCTGCCGAGGCGGTCGAGCGCATCATCAATGACGACGACCCCGGCGACATCCTCGTCTTCATGCCGGGCCGTGGCGAGATCCAGGGCACACTCGATGCCCTGCGCGGACTGAGAACGCGGGAGCGTGTGGCCTGCATCCCACTGCATGGCGAACTCGAACCGCAGGAGCAGGACCGCGCCTTTGCGCCGAACTCGCTGCGCAAAGTGATCGTCGCCACCAACGTCGCCGAGACCAGCATCACCATCGACGGCATCCGCCATGTCGTGGATAGCGGCATCGCTCGCGTGGCTCGTTACGATGCCGAGCGCGGCATCGGCACGCTCTTGCTGGAGCCCATCAGCCGCGCCAGTGCGGATCAGCGCAAAGGCCGCGCCGGTCGCACCGCGCCTGGCACCTGTCATCGCCTGTGGACCGTGTTCGGCCACAAGGATCGCGAGGAGCGCGACACGCCGGAGATTCAGCGCAGCGACCTCGCGGAGGTCGTGCTGCTGCTGCACTCGCTCGGCATCCGGGAAGCGGCCATGTTTGACTGGCTGGACAAACCCGATCCGCAGGCCGTCGTGCGCGCCGAGCGCCTGCTCACCATGCTTGGGGCCTTGCTCGATGCGGACCTCACGCCCATCGGCCGCCAAATGCTGCGCCTGCCCATGCACCCGCGCTACTCGCGCATGTTGATCGAAGCCAGCCAGCGCGGCTGCGTGGCCGATGCCGCCTTGTGCGCCGCGTTGGTCAGTGGTCGCGATTTGCTCGCACGACTGGATCGCGATGATGCGCAAACCAAAGCCGCGCGTGAGATGTTCGAGGACAGCGCGGACTCCGATTTCATCGCGCTGATGCGCGCCTACGACTTCGCCAAAGCGAACGGCTTCAGCTTTGAGCGTTGCCGCAGCTACGGCATCAATGCGCAAGTCGCACGACAGGTGGAGCAGACCTGCCAGCAAATCATGCACGCGGCGAAGCAGTCGCTTTCTGGTCATGATGCCAAGCCGACCTCAAGCGATGCGCTACTGCGTTGCCTCATGGCCGGCTTCGTTGATCAACTCGCCAAACGCCGCACTCCCGGCAAGCCCGAGTGCGATCTCACCGACCAACGCCAAGGCCAGCTCGTGCGCGAAAGCGTGGTGCAAGACGCCGCCTATTTCGTGGCCGCGAATCTGCGCGAAACACCCTCGCGCCAGATCCTGCTCAGCCTCGCCACCGCCGTGCAGCCCGCGTGGATCGCCGAGATGTTTCCCCAGCATCTGAGCACCACCATCGAGCACCTCTTTGATTCCCAGCACAAGCGCGTCGCCGCCATGAAGCTCGTGCGCTATCGCGATCTCGTCATCGAGCAAAAGTCGCAGCAGCGCGACCTCGATCCCATCGCCAGCGGACGTTGCCTCGCCGAAGCCCACCGCGCCGGAGCCTTTGAGCTGCCGCTGATGGATCATCGGCTGAAGCAGTTCATTGCCCGCGTGAATCTCGTCCACGCCACCCTGCCCGAGCTCGAGTTTGCCCCCTTCGACGCCGCCGCCATCACCACCAGCCTCGCCCGCGCCTTCACCGGCCTCTCCCTCGTCAAAGAAGCCCAATCCGCGCCCCTCATCCCCGCCTTCCATCAGCATCTGGACAAAGGCCAAGTCAGTTGGCTTGATGAGCTAGCACCCCTCACCCTCCCCTGGCCTAGCGGCGGCACGATCAAAGTCAGCTACGTTGCCGACACACCCGAAGCTCAAGTGAAGCTCCAGGAATGCTTCGCCCTCAAAGAACACCCGACGCTCTGCGAAGGCCGACTCCCTGTGCAACTCCAGCTCTGCACGCCCGATGGCAAACGCCTCGCTAGCACCACCGACTGGCCTGCCTTCGTGGCACGCGAATGGCCGAAGCATCGGCAGGCGGTGGCGAAGAAGTTTCCTAGCGTGATGTGGCGGTAGTGAACTCAGTAGGGCAACACCGTCAGCCCCGGAACGAGGCTCAACACGTCCACGTTGTGGGTGACGACTCCCATGCAATCCGAGCATCAGTTTTGCGGAGAGTCCTCAAACCAACCTGAAGCATGGCGCAATTCGGGACCATGCTTTGCTGCATAGCGGCTGATCCCCTCCCGGAGGCTATGCTTGTGATCGTTCATCGTCCACGCAGCGGCTTCCCACTTGGCATGCATCGGATCAAACGCTGCGTAGTGAGCATCCCCGTCGAGATTGAGATCATGCACCGCCCGAACTTTATCCCACCATTCTGCGGCCTCGGTCAGGGCCGCTGCCGGAGTCGGCATATCCATGCGCATGAAGGTTTCAACCATCTGCTTGATTTTTTCAGGTGGAGCGTCCTCAAAATAGCAGGAGATCCCGGATCCTTGCCAGGTGTAAATTAAATCCACGCCCCTAATGTAATCCTGAACGGCAAGGGGAAGTTCATCAAAATTTTTGCGATCCATTTCACCCACCCAAATTAACTGGAGTTCCGGCATCCCGTGCCAAGCCAGCAACGCCCGTGAAGCCACTCCCGTGAAATCAAACTCCCCCATGGCGAAGACTTCTTCGACTTCTTCAAGTGTCTTTGGATGGCGAGCCAGGGCTATTGCAGTAAGAATGGGATCAAGTTGAAGCCAATGACGCCATGGCTTGCCGCGTTCCTTCATGTATCGACAGTAAACCGTGTCGGCCTGACCAACGGGGATCCCAAAATCACCGACCGCCTCCGCACCCTTCAATCCGCCATGATGCGCGCCGGTTTCTCCCTGCTCGACCGCGAATGGTGGCATTTCTCCGATGTCGGAAACGGGACGCTCGGGGCTCCGGTCATGGCGGGGGATCTGGGGTTGTAGGAAAGCAAGCTCTGGTCACTCGGTTGAGAGACGACGGGCCTCAATGAACCGATCCCGGAAATAGTGTGGCCTTCGTTTCGCGTGTCCGAGGGCCAAAATCACGACCCGCCCGTTCCACAGAAGGTAGGCGATGTAGTATTCTCCAAATTTCGGAAGGAGGTTGGCTCGGCGGATTTCAAATCTCCGCTCGTGGAAGGCTTGCGGAATCTCTTGGATGACCCGCAGATAGTGATTCACCAGTCCATTAAATCGGGTGACAAGCTTGGAATCAATCTGGCCAAACTTCTCAGCTTGATCGACCAGCTCTTGTTTCGCGGATGGGTGCCAGACCAATGGAGTCAAGCGAACCGCTGCGTTCGTTCGATCCCGTGCCTGGCAAAGACGGCATCCATTGCAGCATCCACGGATTCCGAGCCGACCAGTTCTACCTTTCCTTCCTTGATGTCGCGGATTCGGCTCGCGATCTCACATTCCCAAGCATTCTCTACCCCCGCATCATCGTCATGGGGAACGTCGCCATGAAGGTCGTGGTCAATCGCAACCAAAAGCAGCTCTCGTTCATCGGGAGAGAGCGATCTGGCTTCAGCACGGATGCGTTCTAGGGTTGCGTTCACTGGGAAATGGTAGGGCATCGCTGTCGGATTGTCGAGGCGGTTTTCAAGCGGGCTGAGAACTGATTTTCACCTTGGCGATGCTAGAATATGTGACTCAAACAGAATGAGAGGCTCCGTGTCCCTAACGTTTTAACAGCGCTTCATAAATAAAGTTTGACTATTCTATAAAAATTCAGTAAATCCCCGCCATGAAAGTATTCGGTCTAACGCCTCCAAGGTACCTTGCCACAATCTTTCTATGTGGCGCTTTCATTTTTGGGCTTTGGTATTTCCAATCTCCACCAACGGCCCCAAGCATAAACGCTGTACCTCCAGCCCCCGGCACCGCACAAGCTCCACAACCGGCGCCACCCGCGCCAGTAGCCACCAAGGCTGAACCCAGCAAACTGGCCTACGCTGAGGCCATCTCCGGCCGCGCTGCTGAAAAGGTGAAAGATTACGCGGAGGTCCGGCGTAAACTCCGCAGCGGTGAAATCACTACCTTGCCCGCCAATCTGGCCCCACCAGCGATCCCCGAACCAGTCGAACCGCCGCTCGCAAATCCATAATCGTCATTGTCCCTCCTTGCCCATAATAATTTTTGCCTCCACCCGCATGCACTTCCGCTCTATCCTCAACACTGGTTTCATCCTGGCATTGGTCTGTGGGCAGTCATTGGCGGAAAATATCTCCCAAGATTTTGAATCCCACCCCAATGCCAACCCCAATTGGGAAGAGGATGTGCTCGCCAATGGTGTCGGTGGGTGGTGGGCCACGGGTGGGACAGCCTCGATAACTTCAGCCCGGAGCGTTTCAGGACAGCAATCCCTAGCCTTTGGAACACCGACATCTTCTTCTGGAAACTTGGCCTACCTTGGGGAGGTGCCAGGCGCAGCCGGGCCTAGATTCTTGGACATGAGGGTGCAAATGCCGGTCGGTCAGACCGTTGAAATCGGTGCTTCACCAACGGGGCTGTCTCCACAATTGATGTTAAATTCACTCCCTGCATTACTGGCCGGGCCGGTTAATTCTTCCACCACCCAGTTGTATGTTTACTCCTACACCAATGCCTACTACGATGGGGGAGCCTGGATGGCCGTGGGGCCTCCTTTGGAGCTTGAGAATGGGCGCTTGAAACAATGGCTTCGGCTCACGGTGCGTACGGATACCAGCACGGGGACTGCCGACTTGTGGATGAATGGGCGGCTGATGCTCATCGACCACATCGTCGCCAATTCCTATTCCAGCTCCATCTCCCTGAATCTTGCCGCCAATCAACTGGCCTGCCTCGATGATTTCGCCTGCGGCGACATCAATCCGCTTTACCCGGATGCTGATGCTGATTCCATGCCGGACCTTTATGAATACGAAAACGGCATGGATGGTTTCTCCAGTGACCCCAATGACCGCAACTTGGATCGTGACCTCGATGGCCTGACCAATATCCAGGAGTATTGGTTGGGCACGAATCCGAATTCCCCAGACACTGACGGCGACCAGATGCCGGACAGATGGGAGTTCGATAACTTTTTAAATCCGCTTTCAGCCGCAGACGCCAGTCTTGATAGCGACAGGGATGGGTATTCGAATCTGGAGGAATACAATGCTGGTGCCGATCCCCAAACCGCAGACGAAAGACCGGATGTGGTGTTTGCCAGGGCAGATGTTCCCTTGGTGGGGGTCACACGTGACGGCAGCAGATACGCACCCTACGCGACGATTCAGGAAGCCGTGGAAAATGTGGCTTCCGGGGGACGCATCGTGCTGCTCGGCAGCCCTGCAACCTTCACGGGTTCTGCCAACATTGATATCTTCAAACCAGTCTCGATTCTGGGCCGGAGCGAGAATAACCATGGCGTCTCCATCACCGGCAACACCACCGCCTTCGGATTCACCATCGCCACGCCGCCACCGCCCCCAAATGAGCCCAATACCGGCCCCGTCATTTTCGAAAATGTGACTTTCCTTTCCTTCGCCCGTGGAAGCAGTGCCATCACTGCAAATCAGGTTCCCGTCCTGTTGCGCGGCTGCACCTTCGATAATTGTTCCGCCACCGCCACACTTGCGGATGGAGGAGCGGTTTTTATGAATAATGCTGCGCTTACCGTGGAAAATTGTGCCTTCCGAACCTGCACTTCCAAAGGCCGGGGCGGGGCCATTTATGCCCTGCTTTCGGATGTCACTATTCTCCGCAGCCGGTTCCTCTCTTGCAAATCAACGACTGGCGATGGCGCGGCTGTTTTCCTGAGTGGCACCAGCTCGGTGATTGAGAACTCCCTGTTTTATACCTGCACCATTTTGACTTCCGGCCAGGGAGTCGTTGCCTGTGCAGACGGGTCCACCGTGGGCATGAAATATTGCACACTGCTCGGCAACAAGGCACCTACCGTGGCCGGAAACACGGCGGGGATTTTTAACGCCAATGCCATCGGGGCCTTCAATCTCAATTCCTGCATCCTTTGGGACAACAAACTCAATTCGGGCTACAAACTCCAGGTCAAAGGATTGGTTTCCGCCAGCAATTGCACGTTTGACTCACAGACCATTCCGGGAACAAACAACAACACGACCAACCCCATCTTTCGCACGGGAACCCCGTACCTGAGTGCTTCCGCCACGGCCACCAGCGCCCTTGCCGGCGACGCCACCATAGGCATCAAGCCCGCCACCGATCTCGATGGCACAGCGCGCGTGGCACCCGTCGAACGCGGTTGTTACGAATTCAGCGATCCAGACGGCGACGGCATGGCATCAGGTTGGGAAATACTCTACGGTTTTAACCCCAACGAGGCCGCAGATTCAAACGCGGATTATGATCAGGACGGATATACGAATGCCGAGGAATACCTCCGCCAGTCCGATCCCAAAGTCGCCGCCACTGCGGATACCTCCGGCAGTATTTACGTTGACCCCGTCCTTGGAAGTGATCAACTGCTCGTCACCGGCACCTTTACGGCCCCAGTCAAAAGCATTGGCCGGGCTTTTGCCCTCGTTACCACCACCCGCACGCGCATTTGTCTGCGCAATGGCATCTATTCCGAATCGGGTAACCGCGACATCACTTTCATGACTCCCGCCACCAACTGCCTCATCAAAGCCATCAATGGCAATTCCAGCGTTACCGTGGATCTTCTCAGTTTGGGACGCTTCCTCACTCTCACCAATTCCACAGCGACCAATTACGGCTACACGACCACCGGCCAATTGACCATTCAATCCATCACGTTCCGGAATGGATACCGGAGCGATGCAGGGGGAGCGATCTATCTGCCCTCCGGCCCGTCCTCACTTATTATCAGCGGTTGTCGGTTTATCGGATGCAACGCCACCCAGGGCGGGGCCATTTACGATTCCAGCATCTCTCCGACCGCGGGAACCGGGAGTTACAGCATGGGCTCGCCCACGGCAAATTGTCTTTCCATCACCTTCTGTGAATTTATCGCCTGCGAGGCATCGGACAGCGGGGGAGCCCTCCATAGTGCAGAAAACTCCCGCCTGAGTTTGACCGCCAGTTCCTTCTCCTACAACACCGCCACCAACCAAGCCGGAGCCCTCTACAGCCGGGCGACCAAGGGCATGGCCATCAAGGACTGTGTCTTCTTCCGCAACACCTCCCCGCAGGGTGGTGCCATGGCGATCAGCAACCTCACGGGTGCCTCCGTTGCGTACGGTTTTCAGAATTGGCTGCTCAATTGTGACTTCAAGGAAAACATCGCCACCGCCACCGACGCTACCACCCCCATCGCCGCCGGAGCCCTGCTCATCGCAAATTCTGATACAGACCTCCACGCCTGCCGGTTCACCGCCAATGCCGTCGGAACCTATGCGGCCCATCCCGGCAGCGGCGGTGCGGTGCTCATATCATCCGGTGCCCCGCAAATCTTCGGCAGCACCTTTGCCGCCAACGAATCCGCCTCCGCAGGTGGAGCCATCCGGATCACGGGAGGCACACCGCATATTGTCAACTGCGCCCTCGTCGACAATCTCGCCGGAACAGAAGGCGGGGGGATTTCCATCGCCGAGGCCATTGCCCCTGCCTCACCCCCCGCCACCACCATCCTCCACACGACTCTGGCCTTCAACCGGGCCCCGCAGGGGTCCGCCATCTACCACCGCTCCAACACCATCCTCTACAACTCCCTCAGTTGGTTTAACGAAAACCTTTCCACCAACCTCAGCAGCATCGAAGGAACTGCCACCCTCACAGCCCAGGGGAATAATTTGTCCACCACTCTGACTGGAAATGTCAGCATCCAGCCAGCCCTGGCCTTTGACAAGGTCCACCTCGTCGGTCCCCTCCCACCCGCCTCGCCCAGCATTCTCGGCTCCGCCAATTATGCTTACCTTTATCAAGCCGTGGAACTCTTTCCGGGGAATTCTTCTCCTTCCGTTTACGATTACGATTACGAACTCCGCAGCATGGGCACCTATCCCGAGGCCGGATGTGATGAATGGCAGGACTCCAATGCGGATACACTTCCCGATTGGTTTGCCAGTTACATCGCCAAGTATAGCACTAAGGACAATCTGGTTACAGGTTCCAACGTATCCGCAACCACCATGCTCTTGCAAGGCGCGCCGCTGACGCTCGGCCAAATGTACGCCAACGGAACAGACCCACTGCACCTGACAACGGATATGGATGGGGACGGTGTGCCCGACTCGCTGGATACCAATCCCTACGATCCCAAGGTCTATCCCATGGCTGAACTTACCCCGCTTGCAGCTACCGTCAGTTTCAGCTATCGTTCTGGCTTTGGAGGAGTCCCTATACCCGGACTCAACCGCTTATGGAACAAGTGGCCTTGGTATTCGCGTATTCTTGACTGGACCTACAGACACGATCCGCTGAGGGACGTCTCCAGCCACACGGAGATTTTTGAATATCCGAATGATGCCCTCCATCGGGATGGCTACGAATCAAAATTACTTCAATACACTTTCCCGCTCACGCCCCCCGAGGGAGCCAGTGATCCTGGCGATAGTCTAGCCTTCCATTCCTTTGATCATTATCCAAACAGGCAGATTACCTACATTAATGATGACGGCAGCACACAGCTGGAAACGGAGACCAACGAACTTGTGCCGATTGAAGGAGGAGATTCTATTTGGTCACGCATCTGGGCTTCCCGGCCCTACCCACTGCCCATAGCTCAGACACTCGAACTGCAGTTGATATGGAAGAAGCGCGTCCAAATCGACGCTAAGTATTCGAATGATGGAACCCTCGAAACTCCTGCGACAGATGCGGTCACCATCGAGAAGGCAGAAGTAATAAGACTGGAAATTCCCGCCAATGCGACGACTTCTTTCCGCTATTTTGACGCAATGCCCCGCTTTAATGAGCCAGGGTCTTGGACCGACGACGTTTCCTACTACAGTCAACCCCCGGTAGGGGTTCGAGAGGCCGGCCATCAAGCAGCCCCGGGCATCGTCGAAGAGCATGAGGTTATCCTCCTCCCGGTGGAGTTAGCTCCGGAGACACTCGCGGCTAACACAGACTTTGATGAAGGTCGGATTGATTCAGCGACAGGCTATGCCGTTCCTGATTGTGATGACCCGCAGCATCACCTCGAAGCCGAGCGAGAGCATTTGGATGGTAGGTGGCCCGTGGGCTCCAAAGTTACGGAGGACTTGCATCAGGGGTGGTTTGGCGTGAGGCCGGTTCAGTTTGCAACAGAAATTTGGAATGGGGCGACGGTTACTATAAAGAAAATCGACAAGACGGATCCTGGTACTGACACACCCGAGTCCGGGGAGGTCCGTTTCTACGCCACTGACGGAGTCAACAATACCTCTGGTTACCAATGCATTGAGCCGTATGATTTGACGACACACGCCGCTGTGAATTTGGTGACAGCTGGGATTTACGGGGCACCGGGCCGCAGCGTCTATGGCACGACGTCGGATATTTCGCAATGGGCCAATTTTTGGATAGAGGGGGTGAAACCTGGGAAAATCACCCTGGAATGGCGTTACGTGAAAGGCTCCATCGACATCAAACACGAGCAAACCTTTTTAGTGGCGACTCAAAAACCCGCTGCTGAATGGCGTGATGAGGTGCGGTATCAAATCAGGTTACAAACCTCAGTTGCAAATCCAATTTTGGAAGCAGACGTTAGTCTGCTTGATCCCACCAAGGGATTTTTTAAAAACAGCAGATACTTATCCCGATACTATTACTCCTACGGGCAGCACTTCAAGCAACAGCCCGAAAAGCAACTTTGGGCTGGTATGGCAAAGGTGGCTGGTGCCGAACTCTACGCTGGGATGCACGACATTGAAGTATGGGCACAGTGGAGCGAGGATCCCGGAAGCTACAGCTTCCTGAATGATTTTCTTGTCACTGGAGCGCGCGAAATATTCAATGATATGGCTTGGGCGCACCTCGCTTATAAGTCCAGTGGCATTTGGGCGCTCCAGTATGTAGAGGATAATGAGGGCAAAAATTCTGTGGATATGCAAGCTTGGACGAAAATTCATGAGGGCATTCGAGATGAGGATCAAGCCAAAATGCGGGACGGAGCTAAGTTGTTGCTAGAGCGCGAACAGAAAGTAGTCATTCAACCGTATTATGTTAGAATTGCTCCCGTGAAGTTGAAACCTCCGGGTGGGAATTTCGCCAATTGGGTAGGTGGAGTTGTTGTGCCTGTTGACGCGGATGGGAAGGCAGAAATCGGCGAGTGGATGTCTGCGAACACAACGCATAGTCCAATACCCGGCGGTGTCGGCCTACGGGATATTGTGCCTGGCGGACGCCTAGATAATGTGGACCACCGGTGGCAGTGGATTACCGATCCCGCGCGGGGCATGCTACCTATCTGGACAGGACACGCGACCACCGGGCCAAATTTAGATGCTGCCAATAGGATGACCCATGTGGGCCTCTCGATGCATGATGCGGCACTCAACTATCTGCGTGCCCCCTCTGACTCCTTGCCCGTCTGGTGATATGTTAAACCAGAATTCACCCCTCCTTTTTATATTGCTGTTACTCGGACCTTTTGTCCCGTGCAGATTAGCGGCTCAAGAATATTCTGACCAAGTCAAGCAGTGGCCAGAAGTCACCTTGAAATTCACGGAGGAAATGCCGATGAAGGACCTTTTCGACAGCGGTCTCCAGCCTTATCGCTGGCCTCGTGAATCGGGGAATAGAAAAGTTGGGATTCGACACCTCCGCCTTGCTGTTCAAACCCGGCGTAGGCTCGTGACTCCTGCCTTCCCAATGGAACGGGCAGAGTTTAGCATCATCGCCCCCGCCCCCGCCCCTCTCATTTACGATGCTGAATTCTTCTCCCCGCCCCTCACTGTCAACGAAGCGAGAGTAGAAATGACGAAATGGCTCCCGTTCGCAAGAAACGGGGATTCCATGGCCACGGAGGAAAATCTTGAGAAATTTCTCGCGGCGGTAAAAGCAGACTGGCTGCATTATGCTTATGTGAACGGTGTGTACAAAATAAAATTCGGGTTTCGTATCCAGACTAACGACGAAATTGCTTATTGGATAAGTTTTATGCAAGCATTTGATTGGGATGCTCCAGTCAGGTTGCACTTTGGAATTGATATAAACTCTCTCCCCACGCGGAAACACTGGGAATGGCCCGAGGGGTTACTCCAGCCGCCACCAGGATACGAACATCTCTCCATGGAGACGCCGTCCGAATGGGGCCCGGACGCGAAGTACGTACCCGTGACAAACGAGGCCCGCAGCCCTCTAGGTAGCCTGCCGCCAGGCGTAAAATTGCCCGAATCATTTCCAGATTGGGATGCAATCCGAAAAGGAACCGCATACAAGGGTGCGGATGGACCAAGATCTGCGCCTGAGGGAATGCAATCAAGCACGCGCTGGCTGATCGTGTTCCTATTGATGCTTACTGCCGCTACCGTTTTGCGTTTGGTATGGAAAAAGCATTCGTGAGCCGGGTAACAGAATGCACTACAAATTCCAAGACTGCACTGCAAATTTGATGCACTCCAAATTCAAAGACAAAATATTGAACCACAAATTGCCTGACAAAACAAGGTTGACTCAACGCGCATTGCGTTTCCTGGAGAAAAATCTATAGATATATGAGGCGAACGAAACTTTATAAACCACGAACCGCATAAATGGGGGCGGTGTGCGAAAAGCGACATTTTAAATCGCAATAAATCCAAGTAATATGACAGGATGGAACGAAGTATTTGGGAGTTTGCTGCCGATGTACGATCATGCAAAAAGGCTCAAGAGAAGATTCCCGACAAGTTCTCCCCCCGTATCCGCCTGCCTGCTTGCTGGAACTTTTTGGAGTCCCGTTCCAAATACTGAACCCTTGCCAAAATCAAGGAGTTGGTGGAAGGTAGACCTGCCAAAAGTTGAAAGCAGAGGAGGCTAGCCACCCTCTTCTGAAGTCTTTTTGCAAGGAGTTGGATGAGTTGGCGGGATGCGAAGCCGAGCCCTTGGAGGGTCTGGTGAAAATCCGGAAATCCGACCAAATCCAAGTGAATCCGACCAAATCCTCCCAAAAAAGTTATTTTATCAATTAAATCAAGATTAAATTTCTAAAAGGCTCTGGTCAGGAGTTCCGGTTTAAGGGAGGGAGGAAGAGGGCTCAGAAAGAGAATCCTGACAGAAAGGGCATTCGCATTCAAGAGTTGGGACAAGCTGCGAAAACTGACCAAAGGATTTTTGACAAATATTGTTGATACTGCCATTCTCATTCAACGCGCTTCCAGGGATTTACCACGCATCATCATTGCTATTCGATGATGCGCGCCGGTTGCTTTCGACTGCGGATGGCGGCATTTTTCAAGGCCGGAGCCGGGCAAGTCGGGGCTCGTAGGTTCTAAGAATTGGCAGTTGAAAGGGGTGCTTTTTGGAACCCGCACTTCGCCATCCAAGTGGAAGCAATCCCGGGGTGGGGCAGGTCGTCAGGAAGCGGCTGAACTTTTTAAGATTTCCGCTTGTGAAATTTTTCACAAGCACCTATGAAAGGGGTGGGATGGTGGCTTCTGGCCGCCAGTCCCTTTTGTCATTTGCCCATTTCCAAAGCCACTTTGTCATCCCCAGATTTATCATGAGTCATGAAGCCACCATGCCTACGCGGCCCAATCTGAGCACCTCCGAGGACGTTCTCCAGCGGGTCGCGATCGACAAGACCACCCGGGTGCCGGTGTTGTTTTTCTTTACCAGTGCCGCGATCTGGCTGGTGATTGCCACGGTGCTGGGGATGGTGTCTTCGATCAAGCTTTTTGCGCCGGATTTCCTGGACTGGGAATGGGCGAATTACGGTCGCACGCAGCCAGCGTTCATCAATGCACTGGTCTATGGCTGGGCGATGCAGGCGGGATTCGGCGTGATGGTATGGATCATGGCGCGGTTGTGCCGGACGGAATTGAAAAACCCGCTGACCGTGGTGGTGGCCGGGCATTTTTGGAATCTCGGAGTGGCCGTGGGGGTTGTGGGAATTCTGGGTGGGTTTGGCACGGCGGCGAAATGGCTGGAAATGCCGCCGATCGTCTGGCCGATTCTGCTCGTTTCCTACCTGCTGATCACCATTTGGCTGATCGTGATGTTTCAGGCGCGCCGCAAGGATGCTGCGTTCATCAGCCAGTGGTATATCCTGGCGGCTTGTTTCACCTTCCCTTGGATGTATCTGATCGCCAATGTCCTGCTGTTCACGATGAAAGGCGCGGGGATCATGGGACCTGCGATTGCCTCCTGGTATGCGAGCAACCTGATGTTTCTCTGGTTCGTTCCGGTTGGCTTGGGTACGGCCTATTTCATCATCCCGAAAATCACCGGTCAGCCCATTTTCAGCTACCATCTGTCAAAAATGGCCTTCTGGACGCTGATGGCGCTCGGTGGGTGGACGGGCATGCAGGAACTGCTGGGTGGTCCGCTTCCGAAATGGATGCCGGCGGTGGCGGGCGGTGCGCAAATCCTTCTGCTCATCCCCGTGATCATGGTTGGTCTGAATCACTACAAAACGGCGCAGGGCAGTCACGGTCTGTTGCAATTCAGCCCGACTTTGCGGTTTACCTTTTTCGGTGCCATCGGCTACACTGCTGCTTCGCTGGTGATGGCCTTCCTCAGCCTGGCGAGCATCGCCCGTTATGCGCAATTTTCCTTCGCGGGAGACGGGGCGCAGATGTTCGTGATGTACATGTTCTTCAGCATGGTGATGTTCGGGGCCATTTACTTCATCGTTCCCCGGGTCACCGGCTGTGAATGGATCAGTGGCAAACGGATTCGCTTCCACTTCTGGTTCTCGGCTTATGGGAGCATCGCCCTTGGCGTGATGCTGGTGGCGGGCGGGATCTGGTATGGTTCCTCGGTCGATGCCTGGGATCGCGGATTTGAGGCCACGTTGAGTTTCAGCCGTGGTTTCCGAACCGGCACAGCGGTGGCATGGTTCCTGATCCTGCTGGCGAACCTTTCCTTCTTCGCGCACCTGATGCTGATGGTCATGAACCGCGGTCGCAAGGCGGGTAGCGCCACCCTCATTCACAAAGTTCCCACGGATGAGGCGGAAATCATCATCACCACCGAGGGTGCGGAAACGGCTTAATTCTCAACAATTTCTCGTTCTTCCATGGAAAGTCTTCCCAAATTCATCCTCGCCCTGGCCGCCTGTTTCGGGCTGCCGGCCCTCTGCCTCGTGCTGAAGCCCTATGCTGACGAACGCAACCGGCAGCCAATCCCCTACACCTCGGCGGAAACCCATCCCGATCTCGGTGACGAAGTGGACACGGTGTTCTATGACAAGCCGGAACTCAAAGGGGTGGTCTTCCCGGCCGCCACCGCCGGTTCCAAGAAGCGCGGACAACTTGTTTATCAGCAAATGGGCTGCGCCCAATGCCACACGCAGATCATCCGGCCAAGTTTCATTGGCGTGGATCCTTTCAAAAAAGGCTGGGGTGGGGAGCAGACCGCCCTCGGGATGCCGGAAACGCGCCCTTCCACGGCGTGGGATTATCTCGGAGAAGATTTCGCCATGATCGGTCAGCGCCGCCTGGGACCTGACCTCGCCAATGCCGGTTATCGAATCAAATCCGCCTCCGACCTGCATTTGATGCTCTACGCCCCCCGTGCGGTGAAGCCCTGGTCCAATCACCCTAATTTCTCCAGCCTCTACGATTCCGTTGCCATCGAGTCCACGCCGCGTGGTGATGCCCTTCCAGTTCCTGCCAAACTCAGCATCCCGGCAGGCCAGCAAATCGTTCCTAGTAGTGACGCCAAGGCCCTGGCGGAATACATCCTCGGGCTGAAACGTGACCTCCCCCTGCCCATTTCCATCAGCGGAAAAACCGTCGCCGAGAAAAAGGCCGCCGCCAAGTAATCCTCCCTCCCACGAGCCATGAGCCCATCTTCCGAGAACATCGACTACCAGCCCACCATGAACGTGGCCAGGGCCCACGCCGCCGCCCGTGAACACGCCGACGCCACCGTGCAGGAAGCGCCGCTGACCAATCTCCCACTGATCCTCTCAGCCGTCGTCCTCCTCATCGCCGGCAGCTTCATCGGTGCCAATCTCAGCGAGCAAAAAGGCCATCGGCCGCAGGGCGGAGCCCAGGCTGGGCCGCCGATGGACCCGAAGGAAAAATGGCTCAAGGACGGGGCTGCCGTCTTCAGTAATAACTGCGCCAGTTGCCATCAACTTACGGGTCTCGGAAATACAGGATCTGGATTTCCTCCCCTCGCCGGCTCTGAATGGGTGACGGGCGGGGAGAAGCGTCTCGCCACCATCGTCCTTAAAGGTCTCCAAGGCCCCATCCCTGTCAAAGGCACCACTTACGGCACCGCTGTCATGAATGCCAAGGGTGGCAATCCCCTCACGGACAAACAGGTTGCTCAAGTGCTTTCTCACATCCGGAATAGCTGGGGGAATACCGGCTCCCTGATCATGGATGACCAGATCAAGGAATACGCCGCCAGCATCGCCGCACTGCCGAGCCCAATTCCTTTTGCTGAGGTGGGGAAAATCCCTGAAAGCGAAAATCTTCCACCGACCAAAAAACCTTTCGAGGCCGCCGCCGCCGCCGCTCCCGCTGCCGGAACACCCGCAGCCGCTCCAGCCGCCAGCCCCGCTCCCGCCGCCAATTAATTTCCCCGCCTTTTTGTCGAAACCACGAACCTCCGCCTTCCCTCCATGAGTTCCGCCGCCCACGCAGACCATTCCGATCACTCCCATGACCACGGTCATGACGATCACCACCACGAACTCTCGTTCTGGAGGAAGTATGTGTTCAGCACGGACCACAAGGTCATCGGTGCACAGTATGGATTTTTCGGACTCGTGTTTCTCGCCATCGGCTTCATCCTCATGCTTGCCATGCGCTGGAGCATCGCGCATCCGGGCGAAATTATGCCGGTCTGGATTCGCACGCTACTGGGGATGTTTGGTCCCGGATTCATGGAGCATTGGGCTCCGGATGGGGTCATGGCGGGCGAGCTCTACAACATGTTCGGAGCCATGCACGGAACCATCATGGTGTTCTTTGGCGTTGTGCCGCTCGGTGTCGCTGCTTTTGGCAACTTCGTAATGCCGCTGCAGGTCGGAGCGGTTGATATGGCCTTTCCGCGGCTGAACATGTGGAGCTTCTGGTTGTTTCTCGTATCCGGTATCCTGATGTTCGGAAGCTTCTTCGTTCCCGAAGGTGCTGCTCAGTCTGGGTGGACAAACTATTCGCCCCTTGCCTCCACGGTTGGCGCGCATTCGCCCAATCAATGGGTGCACGGCCAGACGATCTGGCTGATCGCCATGGTGTTCAACATCAGTGCGTCCCTGCTCGGGGCCGTGAACTTTATCACCACCGTCATGAATCTCCGCGCCAAGGGAATGACCTGGATGCGCATTCCGTTCTTCTCGTGGGCCATGATGGTCATCGCGTTCCTCCTCCTGCTGGCCTTCCCGCCGCTTGAAGTGGCCGCCTTGCTCCAGCTCTCGGATCGCGTTTTTGGATCCAGCTTTTATCTGCCCACCGGACTTTATGTGAACGGCGCCCACATGGACGTCTCCGGTGGGGGCAGTCCGCTGCTCTACCAGCATTTGTTCTGGTTCCTCGCCCACCCCGAGGTGTATGTGCTTATTCTTCCGGGCATTGCCATCTGCGCAGAAATCATTCCCGCCAACACCCGCCGCCCGCTCTGGGGCTACAAGTCCATGGTTGGTGGGGTGCTGGTGCTCGGTTTCCTTAGCTTCATCGTCTGGGCTCACCACATGTACATGACCGGCATGGGGCAGTCGATTTCCACTTTCTTCCAGTTCACCACCGTCATGATTTCCGTTCCATCGGTGATCCTGCTGACTTGTCTGATGATTTCCCTTTGGGGCGGATCGATTCGATTTACCGTGCCCATGCTCTGGGCGGTGGCTTTTATTCCGATGTTCGGCTTTGGCGGTCTCACCGGACTGCCGCTGGCCTTCAACATGATCGATCTTTACCTGCACGACACCTACTACGTGATCGGCCACTTCCACTACGTCGTAGCCCCCGGGACCATCTTCGCCATGTTCGGAGGCATCTATCACTGGTTCCCGAAAATGACCGGAAAACAGCTTAATCCAATCCTCGGTCACCTGCATTTCTGGCCCAGCCTTATCTGCATGAACCTGATCTTCTTTCCGATGATGATTCAAGGCATGGCCGGATTCCACCGCCGCTGGTACAATGGTGGCAGCGCCTTCCCGAATACGACCGGTGAATATCTCTGGATGAACGGCCTCATGTCCAATGCCGCCTTCATCATGGCTGCGGCGCAGTTGCCCTTCGTCATCAATTTCTTCTATACCATTTTCCTCGGAAAGAAAATCAAGGACGACAACCCCTGGCACGCCACCACGCTGGAATGGGCCACCCCCACACCCCCTCCGCACGGAAACTTCATCATCGAACCCATCGCCAACCGCGGGCCCTACGAATACGCTGCACTCGGCACCACCGAGGACTACCTGCCCCAGTGGGCGCCGCTCACCGATCACGAGCGCGCCAACGGTGCCGTGGACCTTCCCGTCAAGCCCCCAGCCGCCCCCAGCCACGCCCACTAAGCCCGACTTACCTCCCTTCAACATCAACTTTTCGCCGCCCGCATGGAGATTCCCTATACCGTAAAACCTCGTCCGGATACCGGACTGGCCAATCCCAAACTGGGCATCTGGCTTTTCCTCGCCTCGGAAGTCATGCTTTTTGGCGGACTGTTCTCGGCGTATATTTTCCTGCGTGTCGGAGCTGACTTTGAATGGCCGTTCCACGACCTGATCGTCTGGCCCGGACTCACCAATACCTTCGTGCTCATTGCCTCGTCCGTGACGGTGGTCATGGCTTGGGTTTCCCTGAAGATGAAAAAATACGGCAGGTACAAAATGTACATGTCCATCACGATTCTTTGCGCGATGATCTTCATGGGCCTGAAGAGCTATGAATACGCCGGCAAATTCAAGCACTATGGGGTCACCCTGAAGGATGGGTCCATTCTTGAAGGCCACCTTGGCCATCATGCCCAGGGCGACAAAATCGTCTTCGGCGAGGTCAAGGCCCTTACTTTCTCTCTCACCAATCGCAGCGCCGACCTGCGCGTCCTTGATTTTCGCGCCGAGAAAAATCCCGCATTTGATCCCCACAGCACCGCTGAAGGCAACCACCTCTATCACCCAGTGCATGGTGGTCCTCCCGTCAAGGTGAGGACCCCGGAAGGTGATGAAGTGGAGTTGACCGCCTCATGGCTGAAAGCCCAGCACAAGGCCTATGCCGAAGCCAAGGAAGCCTCCTACAAATTCGTCCGTGACAAGATGGATGCGGGCGAGAAGGACGTCAAACTGCCGGAAATTCAGGTCAAGAACAAACAGGGCCTGCTGGTCAAGGCCGAACCATCCATCACCGTCGAAATCGTGGGCGAACCCCTCCTGCTGCTCGTGGACGAGCGCGATCTGCTCTCCTACGACAAAAATACACTTACTTTCCGCGAGGAGACGAAAGCTGGCGGCAGGCTGGTCACCGATGCCATCGAGTTCATTCCAGACTGCATCGACCTGCGCCGTGCTGAGAACATGGAACAGTCACTCGCATGGAAATATCTCGGCGAGGACATGCGTCAGAAATTCTTCACTTCCCGTGAAGCATCCATCAAGGATCTGACCGAGCGGAAACCCTGGCTCTTCAAACATGAAAAGATCGATCCCGCCGACCGTGGCAAGTCCCATGGCGACGAGGACGTGAAACGTTACTCCGACCGCTACAACGACGAGGACGATCATGATTGGGCGCACAGCGTGGAGCACGATAAAGTCATCAATATCGATCGTGCCGACAAACGCTTCTTCGCAAACTTTACGCCTCGCTATAATAATTTCTACGCCATTTATTTCGTCATGACCGGTCTGCACGGTCTGCACGTCATTGGCGGCGCGCTGGTGCTGGCCTGGTTCCTCTTCACCGGCCGCAAAATGTACGAGACCAACCCGGAGCAGCTCGAAAACCGCATCGAAGTCGGCGGCCTTTTCTGGCACTTCGTCGACTTGGTCTGGATCTTCCTCTTCCCTCTCTACTACCTGATGTAATTTCCTATGGCTGACCACGCTTCCCCATCCACCGCAGCACATTCTGACGCTCATGGTCATGACGACCACGATTGGAATGCCCACATCAAGACCTACATGAAAGTCGGAGCCATCCTGTTTGGGGGCACCGTGCTGACCGTTGCCGCCGCCTTTCTCCCTATTTTCGACCTTCACCATCGCGCCGGCAATCTCACGCTGGGCCTGCTCATCGCGACCGTGAAGTGCACCTTCGTGGCCCTCATTTTCATGCACTTGAAGAACGAGAAAAAACTCATCTACAAGTTTCTGCTCTTCACTGTCATTTTCTTTGGAGTCATGCTCTTCCTCATCCTTTCAGCGCAGCATGACCCCATACCGCTGGACCCCACCCATAACATGGTTCACCACACCATCACCCACCCTTAACCACGGCCCGTTATGTCCCTCAAAGGCTTCCATATTTTCTTTATCCTCATCGCCACGCTCTTCTGCTTCGGTTTCACGACCTGGGCATTCATGGGCGCGGGCAATCTGGAAGCCCAAATGAAAGTTCCAGGCATCATCACCGGCGGACTGGGAGTCGTCCTCCTCGCCTATGGAGTCTGGTTTGCCTGGAAGAAAGCCGCCACCATTCACGTCGCCTAGACCATGATCTCCTCCTTCTCCCATTTTCTTCAGATCGCGTGTGCCACCTGCATGGCGGACCGCAATGGAGTGACGCAGAAGGCCGCCAATCTTGGCATCTGGATGATGCTCGCGGCTCTTATCTGTGTCTTCACCTGCATCGGCCTAGTTGTGTTTAATTTTGCCCGCCGCGCCCGCCGGATCCGTCTCAGCAGCCAACCCTGATCCTCCTCACCCACCACCTCTCCTCCTCACCCTATGGGAATCCTCAACAAACTCTTTGGCATCACTGAATGCGGCTCCGTCCACGGCGAACTCGTGGACAACATGCTGGAACTTGTCCACTGGTTCATGCTGATCCTGGGCGTTGGCTGGACGATCTTCATGGTCTATGTCCTGCTCAGATACAACAAGCGCCGCAACCCCAAGGCGAGCTACGCAGGCGTGCAGGGCCATGCCACCAGCCACATCGAAATCGGAGTTATCATTGTGGAATTGATCCTTCTGCTCGGATTCGCGTTTCCTCTCTGGGCCCAGCGCGTGGACGATATTCCCCCTGATGCGGATGTTCAGGTTCGTGCCATCGCCCAGCAGTACAGCTGGACGTTCCATTATCCCGGCGCGGATGGACGGTTTGGCAACACCAGTCCATTCTTCTACAGCGGCAACAATCCTGTCGGCGTGGATCCCAACGATCCCAACGGCAAGGATGACGTGGTGGCCTCGGAACTTTATGCTCCTCTGGGCAAAAAGGTCGTGGTCGGTGTCACTTCCAAGGATGTCATTCACAACTTCTGCCTGATTCGAGCCCGGGTCACGACGGACGCCAATCCAGGTTCCATGAACCGAGTCTGGTTCATTCCCACCCTGCTCGGCAAATCCGAAATCCTTTGCGGACAACTTTGCGGCCCGAACCATGGAACCATGAAGGGTGAAATGACGGTGGTGAACGACACAGAATTCATCGCCTGGCTGAAGGAACAAAATACGGTCGGTGCCATGGCCGCCGCGGCTGCCACCCCGGCCCCGGCTCCTGCCGGATCCCCCGGTCCCACAAATTCGGTTCCTCCTGCGGAGCCTCCGGTAAAGTAGCCGGGCGTATCCCCGTGCCCGCAATCCGGCGCAGCCCCGGAACGCCATCCTCTTCTGACTGGACGTCCGCCATGGTATCCGATGGCCACGATTCCGATCACTTGCCTCATTGTTTATGACAAGACTCGAACACTGGTATCTGCGATTAGCGCAACTCACGGTCATCACCCTCTTCCTTGTTGTGCTGGCTGGAGCCTGCGTGCGGGCCACGGGGTCCGGCATGGGATGTCCGGATTGGCCGAAATGTTTCGGCCGCCTCATCCCTCCAACCCATGTGACGCAGATCTCGCAGGAATTTATCGCCAAACACCCGGAATATGACGCCTCGCAATTTAATGCTGCCAGGACGTGGACGGAATACATCAATCGTCTCATCGGCGCGGCTAGTGGAATCCTGCTCCTGGCGACCTTGCTGATAAGCTTTGGATTTTGGAAACGGGATCGCGCGACACCGCTGTTGTATCTTGGGGCCATGGCCTTTTCCGCGCTGGCCATCTGGCTTGGAAAGACGGTGGTGGACCAGAACTTGCGTCCGCGCCAGGTGACCATTCACATGCTGAGCGGATTGACCTTGGTGATGGGCACGGTGCTGGTGACGACCCGCCTCGGCCATAAACTCAGAGGAACTCCTCTGGTGGTTTTGCCATCACGGTTGCGTCAACTTCTTTGGTTGTCTCTGGCCTTGGTCATTGGCCAGATCCTCCTGGGAACGCAGATGCGCGAGCGTGTCGATGCTTTGGTGGCTGGCGGGAACTGCCTCTGCGAAAATTTGGAAAAGGATCTGGGCCCAGTTTATATCCTGCACCGACTTTTGGCGGCCCTTGTGGTCTTCAGCCTGGCCACCTCCTTTTTCTGGCTCAGGGCGCGTCCCGGACGCCCTTTGCACTGGCTCGCGCTGGTCATGGGAGCATTGGTTGGGTTGAGTTATCTCGCGGGGGTATTGCTTGTCCGGTTTCACATGCCCGCAGCGCTCCAACCGGCCCATCTGGTGCTCGGAACGCTGCTGCTGGGAACTCTTGTGGCCATGCTCTGCTCCAGCAAACGGGAACAGGCTGAGAGTGAGACACGCCGGCACTAGCCGGCCTTTTCTCCGATCGCCAGCATGGTTTGGAAATACGGAGTCTCCGTTTCACGATCCACCACTGTGATGTGAACGTCCTGGAACCCGGCATGGGTCAAAAATTCATACAACTCGAGTTCTGAAAATCCAAGCCAAACATCCTCATACAATTCGCGAGCCTGTTCGAAATCATGCTTGAGTAAATCAAGTATCACGATTCGCCCGCCGGGTTTGGTAATGCGAAAGGCCTCGCGCACGGCCTGTTGAGGCTTGCGGGCATGATGAAGCGACTGACTGAAAAACGCCAGGTCAACGGCGGCATCGTCGATCGGGGGCGATTGAATATCGCCCACCCTGTACTCCAGATTGGCGAAGCCATTCTCCTTCGCAGTCTTCGCGCCGTAAGCCACCATGGCCTCCGAACTGTCCACGGCGATGACCTGCTGCGCCCGTTGCGCCAGGAGTTGGCTGAACGTTCCCTCGCCGGCTCCAAGATCTGCAATGATTTGCCGGGGCATTAGTTTCAGAAGCGTTTCCGCCAATCCTTTCCAGCTCCTGCCCGGCACATAACTTTTGCCAAATTTTCCGGCCAGTTGATCGAAATACGCCCGCGCCTGATCCGCCCGTTTTTGAAGCGCCAGCCGCAGGGCCTGCGCGTCCGGTCCGGCTTCCTCAATTTCCGAGGCACTGGCCCGGATCAATTGTCGCAGTTGAAACGCCGGCCCCTGATCGTCGTCCGTCTCAGTCAGTCCGTAAATGCTGTTCTTTCCGGACCGCCGCACCTGCACCAGCCCCGCCTGTTTCAGCAGGGCCAACTGCGTGGAAATTCGGCTCTGTTTCATGCTGAGAATTTCCTGCAATTCGGCCACCGACAACTCCTCCGCATCCAGCAGCAGCAGGAGGCGCAGCCGGGTGACATCGCTGAGCAGTTTCAAAGATTCCAGGAAAGCGGACATGCCGCCCATGATGAACCATCTGCGGCCCATCGCCAGCAGATTATCGCGCCGCAGCGGTGGGCTTGCGTTGTATGGAAACTGGGGCTGATTTGCGGTGATGTCCACCTACCGACAGTTTGCCGAGCGCATCCTCTTTGCCACAAGCATCGAGGACAAGCTGCATTCCACGGAGACCCTGTTGGTGGATGATGATCGGGGTCAGGGGATTTTGGCACCCATGTCACCGTCGCGCCCGTCGCACCTGTTTATTTCACAAAGTGGGGAGCGTGGAGTGAGGCCGAGGGAGCATCAACTTAACGAGGAACGTCAGCGGGGGTTGTTGCTGCATTTTTTCTGCAATCATGAATTGCTGGCCACCGAACTCATGGCGCTGGCGCTGTTGAAATTCCCCGATGCTCCAGCCGAATTCAGAAAAGGATTGCTGCGCACCCTGCAGGAGGAGCAGGTGCACACGCAGTGGTATTTGCAGCGGATGGCGGAATGCGGTGTGAGCTTTG
This sequence comes from Akkermansia muciniphila, assembly GCA_943333275.1. Taxonomy (GTDB): domain Bacteria; phylum Verrucomicrobiota; class Verrucomicrobiia; order Verrucomicrobiales; family V1-33; genus JAGNEJ01. Next base: position 26,179 of record CALQSQ010000003.1, on the reverse strand, counting down.
GGGAGTATCCGGTGAACGGATTTTTCTGGCGGCACATCGCGGGGATGGAAACCCCGCTGGATTATGTTGCAAGGCTGAGTTTGACGTTTGAGCAGGCGAATCTGGATTATGCGCAGCATTTTTCGGCCAGGTTTGCAGAGGCTGGTGATGCGGTGACCTCGGAGTTGCTGGGGCGCATTTATCAGGATGAAATCGCTCATGTCGGATATGGCTTGAAATGGTTTCGCCGCTGGAAGGGAAGTGACCGCAGCGACTGGAAGGCCTATCAGGAAATGCTGCCATTCCCCCTGAGTCCGGCCCGCGCCAAGGGCACGGTGATGTTCAATGCGATCGGTCGCTCGAAAGCGGGATTGGATGCCGAGTTTATTTCCCAACTGCATCTCTACAGCCAGAGCCGAGGGCGTCCGCCGTGGGTCTATTATTTCAATCCACAGGCGGAGGCCGCCGCTGCGACCAATGATCCTGCGGCCACGGATTTCGCGACGAGGCAATTGGCTTTGGATCTTGATACGCTATCCATTTTCCTGGCGAAATCCGAGGATATGGTGCTCCTGCAGCGCCCCGTCAGCGAGGATTTCCTGCGCTCGTTAAGCGATCTCGGAGTTGAGATCCCCGCGCAGGAGATTTTGCATAAGGGGAGAATCAAACCAGAGAGTCCCCTGCGCCAGCGCAAGCTTGGTCGTTTGCGTCCCTGGGGCTGGAGCGCTGATTCGCACGAGCTTATGCAGGACGTTATGCCAAGCGTGACTGCCGAGCCCGGGGTCAGTCCATGGAATGCCATGACCCGTCTGCTTTATTCGAAATCCCACGCGGCGGACTGCCTGCGTCAGTTGCCATGGGATGCGGCTTTCGGTGATCCCTGGATCATCGGTGGTCAAACGCGAACCGTGGAGGAAATTTGGCGGGCGGGAAATTCCGCTGTGGCAAAGGCAAATTTTGGCATCGCGGGTCGAAGCATGGCACGCTTTGCACCTGGCGATGATCTGTCCCCCCTTGACGCGCTGCAGGCGGCTCCGGGCGGGTGCATTGTGGAACCGTGGTTGGAACGGGTGGCTGATTTTTCAGTGCAATATGAGGTGGATGCAAATCAGGTGCCGCGACTCAAGGGATACGTTCGGCTCCACTGCGAACCGAGCGGGCGATTCACGGCCTGCGTCGCTTCCGGGACCTTCACCCGCTTGTTGCCATCGGAGGTTGCGCAATTTCTTCAGAGACAAGGCTCCCGCTGGATGAAACAACTCTACAAAGAAACCCTGCCGGAGATTCTGCGTCAACGGTTGGCGGGTTCGAATTTCCGCGGGTTTCTCGGGATCGATGCCTTTTTCTACCGTGATGCTAACGGAGCCATCAAACTGAAGCCCCTCGTAGAAATCAATCCGCGCTGCACCATGGGCCGCGTGACGCTTGAACTCCTGAGGGTGGCCGCGCCCGGTCGCACTGTGCTCTTTCGCATCTTCAGTAAACAAGCGCTCCGACGCGCCGCTATCCCCGATTTTGCGGCTGCTGCGCGAAATTTCACTGATAGGTTTCCTCCCGCACTATCCGAAAAAGGGTGCTTGGACAGCGGATGTTTTCCACTCAATGATCCTGCCACAGCTCAGGGCTTCCTTGGTATGGCGCTGGTGGCACACCGGGCGATCGGTCCGGCGGATTTCCAACTCAAACCATCATCCACGACATGAAGAGCCTACGCCGTTCATCCAGATTCAAGCACCTCTGCAGGCTGTTACTGGCACCGGTCCTCCTGGCAGGCACTGTCCTCCATGCCGCAGACGCCACTCCGGATACCCTGTATGACAAGGATCCGAAACATCTGTGGAATCGGCTTTCCTCGGCCCTCATCACCCGCGCTCCTGAAGGGAAAACCATCCCGCCGGATCTGCTGGACCCACCCCATATCGAGCTGCTCTTCGAGGGAGAGGCAAACAAGCAGACGATTTCGTTGCTGAATGAGTTTCTCAAAGGAGAACCCAGGCCCGGTTCCATGACTCCCGTGCAGCGCGCAGTCATGCAGCGGGACCTGTTGGCAGTATTTCACCGACTCTCCGGCCTGCAGGCGCAAAACGGGACGCAGTGGACGGGGCCAGAGCGTGAACTGGCCACTGCCTTGGCCAGTGCTATTCGTCATGTGGCACTCACCAGCGAGGAAATCCATAAGCTGCCTGACAACTACGCCGCAGCAACCGTCGACCCGGAGGCTGTGACGGTCGATGACGCCACCCACCCCGCGCCCTTCCTTCCAAAGGATTTGCTTGCTGATGACGGCCCCTGGATTGCCCTCGACTCCCAGGGAAGTGGCAAGGCGCTTGTGGCCCAGTTTCATTTTAAAATGTTGCAGGGACGGACCTCGTTTGAGGTGCGCATGCGCCATCCGGAGGGCCGCGCGGCCGGTGAAGCTTATCTGAAGTCGCTCGCTGACATGAGACAGCCATGGGTTTATGAAAAATCCGAGCGGGCGATTCCTAATGTACGTGACAGCGCCCCTTGGCCCAATCCAGACACCCCACAGTTTCCCGTGGGAACCATGTGGGCGCTGGTTCGGCGGGCCATCCTCGCAGATAAGAAAGGCCAGCTTGTCGTCTCGCCACTTGTGGAGAGCATTCAGATTCGGGTGTATCGAAAGGCTAACGTGACGGATGAGCTGAACTCCCCGGAATTTCAAAAATTCGTCAAGGAACTGGAGGAGACCAAGCGCGAATACGAATTGGACGATCTCCTGGCAGCCCGCTACATGACGTCCTTCGAGTGGGAAATGCAGAGGGCGCTATTGCTGGGCAAGGGAGGATTTCACCTGACGCGCCCCGAGGATTTGAAATTTTCCGGTTTTGTTCCATCGGAACCTAGGCCCGTCGCCAGTTTTTGCATGCAATGCCACTTAGCTCCCGGCATCCACTCCATTCAGAGCCGCGCCGGACTGTTCAGCGAGCCGCTGGCCCGCCCGCCGGAATTCAGACCCTCAAATCGCGAAAATCTCGATAGGATCACCACCTATGAAGCCCGCACCCAACCCGGCTGGCTCCTGCTGCAGTGGCTTTGGGAGGATTCGCCAGATCATTGAGCGAACCCCGATCGAAACAATTAGATCGCAAAATCTCCTCCACCATACGGTTGATCCGCGACCGTTAGGATGTTTCGATGGGGCTTTGATTCCGAAACTATAGGCAGTGCGGTTGAAGGTAAAACTACTGGGAGTTGCGATTCGCAGCACCGGGGATAGGTTCCCCTCCCATGAACACCACCCAACTTACCAGCGCCGTGCTCGCCTTTGGATGTTTCACAACTTTCGCGAAGGCTGACCTTGCCAGCTATGTGCAGAAACCGGAGCCGGATTACAAGTGGGAGATCGTGGAGAAATCCAACGTGGCGGGATGCGATGTCTGGCAGCTGCTCCTGACATCCCAAAAATGGGAGGGAATCATTTGGCAGCATGATCTGGTCATCTTCAAACCCACCGACGTTACCGCCGGGGATACGATTTTTCTGATGAACAACGGGGGAAAGGCGAGTCCGAAGAATGCGGCGATGGCGGCCATGCTCGCCACGCGCATGAAAGCTCCGGTGGCCTTTCTTCTGGGTATTCCCAATCAGCCGTTGTTTGAGGGAAAGACGGAGGACAAGCTGATAGCGGAAACGTTTGTGCGTTTTCTCGATACGAAGGACGCGGACTGGCCATTGCTGTTTCCGATGGCCAAAAGTGTCGTGAAATCCATGGATGCCCTGCAGGAATTCACCGCGAAGGAATGGAACATCAAGACGGCGAAGTTTATTGTAAGTGGTGCATCGAAACGAGGCTGGACAACCTGGCTCACCGCGGCCGTCGACCTTCGTGTCTCCGCCATCGCCCCGATGGTAATAGATACACTGAACATGACCGAACAGCTTCCCCACCAGCTTGAATGTTTTGGGGCTTTTAGCGATGAGATCAAACCTTATACCGAGCGTGGCCTTGTTCCGGTGCCGGACAAGGACGAGGCCCGTCTGCTGTGGAGTTGGGTGGATCCCTGGGTCTATCGCGCGCGTTTTACAATGCCAAAACTCGTTGTGAGCGGAAACAACGACCCCTATTGGTCCACCGATGCCGTCAATCTCTACTGGGACGGTCTCCCTGGCGATAACAAATACCTTTCCTACACGCCCAATGCCGGGCACAATCTTACCGAGCAAAATGCCGATGGCTCGAAGGGTGATCCCTTTCGCGCGGTGAATAACGTGTGTGCCTTTGTCCGATGCCAAATCACTGGTCAGGCCATGCCGCAAATCACCTGGAAACACGATGATGCTGCGGACGGACATCTGCACCTCGGCATTACCATGAATTCGAAACCCAGCCAGGCGCGTCTCTGGCTCGCCACGGCAGACAACAAGGATTTCCGAGGCTCACGCTGGAATTCTTCGCCTCTGGAAATCAAGGAGGGAAAAATCGACGCCGTGGTTCCCCGGCCCACGGCCGGTTACGTCGCGTATTATGCGGATCTCGGTTACAAAGTGGATGACATTCCCCAATGGCTCTGCACGCAGCTTCGCATGGCGGGTCCTGTGGATGTGAAGCCGAAGGAGTGATGCCATCAGATCACGGGGCGATCCACAGGATGTGGCCGATTAACGCTCTGCGATTTTAACATCCTTCCACTCGATCTTGGTGGCCGCGCCCGAGTGGAGTTGGAGGGAAAGCCAGCCATAGAGTTCGCGGTCGGCGGCGGATTGATCGTCGCACTGAGCGGTGATGATGCCGTTGATTTTGAGCGTAATTTTGCTGCTTTGGGCCGTGACCGAGTAGGTGTTCCACTCATCCATTTTGATGGCGGCGCCGAGCGCCGCGCGGTCGCCGACTCGTTTCTCCTGCTTGGAGCCGTCTGCGGCCCAGGCTGTTTCGGTGCCGCGGTCCGCGAGCATGCCACGGCCATCCTCGTCCCAGAGGCAGCCGACGAATTTGCCCTCGCGATCAATGTCGGCCTGGTAGCCGATGACTTTGAAGTCTCCCTTGTCCTGAGAACGGAATTGGATGCCGCTGTTGGCGCTGGGGGGGCCGGTGAGGCGGAAGGAGGCAGTGAATTCGAAGTCGGCGACTTTGGATCGGCGGTAGGTGAGGAAGGTGTTTTTAGTCAAAGGTTGGGCGTCGGTGCTTTCACCGATGACGACGCCATTTTCGACGCGCCAGAATTTGGGATCGCCTTCCCAGCCGTTGAGCGTTTTGCCATCAAACATGGCTTCGAAGCCGTTCGCGTCCACCTCCGCCTTGCGTGCGACCGAAACGTGGCAGCCTTTCTTGTTACCGGCGACGATGTCCTTCAAGCCATCGCCAGTGACATCGATGGCCATGACCTGCGTGCCGACGCCGGAATCATCGTCAACGAAATGGGCGATGAATTTCACATCACCGCTCTTCTTGCCGGGCTGGGTTTCCAGCCAATAGACGACAGCGGGGGCGAGCGGGTCGACATCGCCGTGGCTTCCGTGGGCGAAATAGCGTTTCCCACTGATCACATCCATGACGCCGTCGCCATTGATGTCCGCGAGGTCGATGGCGTGGAGCTGGCTGAAATAAACGCCCTGGGGATTTTCCTCCGGCTTGGATCCGAGGATTCTGTGCGGCTCGAATTTGATTTCACCGCCGGCATCCCTGCCCTGATTTTCGAACCAGAAGAGGCCGTATCCGTGAGCGAATTCCGCGCTGAGAACATCGTTGTCGCCATCGCCATCGAAATCATAGGCAAACATCTGGGATCCTCCCGGACCACTGAATTGCACCTTGTGTTGCGGCCACTCGAGACGGGCATCCTTCGGCTGTTCCCACCAGCCATTTTTCTCCAGCAGATCCACGCGGCCGTCGCCATTTACGTCCCCGTAGCCCAGGCCGTGGGTGAAGCGTTCGCCAGCCGCCTTCTGGCTGGAAATTTTCTGAAACGGCCATTCTTTCGCAGGGTCGGAGGTGTTGGGTGAAGCAAAGCCGAAGAAACCACCGCTGCTGCCGATGATTTCAGCTTTTCCATCGCCTGTGATGTCTCCCCACGTCGGGGATTCGTTGTCGAGCACTGGCAGCACATCATGCCGGGCCCAGGCGCCGTCTTGTCCCTTGGGATTTTCAAACCAGTAGGCCACGTCGCCGGGGAAGCCCAATACCAGATAATCGGCCCAGCCGTCATTGTTCAGGTCCGGAGCGTAGGAGAGGAAATTTTTTGAATAGTCGTTGTCGGGTTTAAAAGCGACGACGGGATAAATTTCATGGGTCTTCTTCCAATCGGGACCCTCATACCAGTGCGGACCATAAAGGATATCCGTCTTGCCATCATGATTCACGTCCGCCGCAGCCGCACCCTCCGCGTAAAAGACATCGGTCAGCTTGTGCGTGGTGAAGCGAATGGCTGGTGCCGCGAGGATGGGGCTGGCTGCAAATGCTGCGAGAACAACGAAATTGGCAGAGCGTAAAGTGGGTGAGATCATAGACCAAAGATACGAACATCCGCTCTCCACCAACCAGCGTTTTTTCGTTACGCGGGTAGGGGAATAGCGGACTGGAATGGGTTGACCGGCAAAAAATCATTTCCACCCACCCCAGACTGGCTAAGGTCCGTTCGCCCGCATCCCTCCTACCCAATCATGAATCCCGCCACCGAAGCCCGTCAAATCCTCGAAACCCTGCTCGGACAACTTGGTTTCCCGGCGCAAATCGAGGAGGAGCAGTCAGCCATGGGACCGGTGCTGCAGGTGAATCTGGAAAATGCCTGGGGGCTGATCGGGGAAAACGCGGAGCGTCTGGAAGACCTGCAGTATCTCGTCAATCGACTGCTGCAGAAAAAATTTCCCGATGCTCCCAAGGTCCGCGTGGATGTGGCGCATGTGCGCGAAATGAGGGAGGATGAAATGCTGGAGGCGGTCCGTGCGGCCGCAGAGCAGGTGCGTGCCACGGGTCAACCCATGCAGCTTCCACCGATGAACTCCTTTCACCGCCGTATGGTGCACCAACTTTTTGCCAAGGATCCGGCCATCAAAACGCATTCCAGGGAAGGCGGCGGGCGACTGAAGCGTCTCTCGCTGATTCCAAGGGATGAGTCTTGAATACGGGCGGACAAATCCACCCATCTCCGGACGGGGCCATCATTGCGCCCGTTCGTCTGTGGTACTGGCGTTGCCTGGTTGGAGGGTTTTTCCCCGCCTAGCGTTTCTTGCGAAGGAACGTTGGCACATCCAGATCCGTGCCCTCCTCGACGGTGGGATCGACTTTTTCAAAGCGACCGCGGTTTCCGCCGACGAGACGTTCGTCAAACGTCTGTTGTTCCTTCGTCAGCGCGGCGGGCCGTGCAGGAGCGGCGGCCGGCGGTGGATTGTGGGGAGCAACGTTGCGAATCGGAGAGGCAGGGGTCTGGGGCTTTTCCGATGCGCGCATGTTTAGCACATCGCGGATTGCAAATTTTCTTGCTGGTGGTGGAGCAAACTCCTCCTCCTCTTCTAATTCCTCCTCCTCTTCTAATTCCTCCTCTTCCTCCATCGCTGGCGCAGGTGCGGCTGCGGATTTGGAAGCCGGGCGGGCGACGGGTTTCTCCTCCTCATAAATTTCCTCAACCGGGGCCACGGGGGGCTTGGGGATGATGCGGAGTTTGGGCTCCTCATAGACGGGCTCCTCGGCTTCGGTGGAAGATTCGAGCTCTGGAGCCTGCGGGGGTGGAATCACCTCCGCTGCTGCGGGTTGCACAGGAGGACGCAGGGGGGTGATGAGGGGTTTTTCAATGGGACGGGGCAGCGTCTCTGCAGGAACGCGCGCGGGTTGCACGGCCACGCCACCTTCCTTGGCCAGCGAGGTCAGCACGGTAACGCTGAGGTGATCGCCGAGTTTTGGATCCACGGCCGCACCAAAGAGAAGGTGCGCGTCCTCGCCCACATGCTTGTTGAGTTCGCCCATGAGCGTTTGGATTTCGAAGAGCGACATGTTCTGACCGCCGCAGACATGCACGAGCACGTTGCTGGCCTTGGCCAGCAGTTGACCGCGATCCAACAGCGGGCTCTTGAGGGCCGCACTGAGGGCTTCAAGCGCCCGGTTTTCGCCCTTGGCCTGACCGTAGCCGAAGAGACAGCGGCTGTCGGTATTGCGCAGGGCGGTCATCAGATCATCCATGCCGATGCGAATAATGCCCGGCTGCGTGACGAGACTAGTCACCGCACGCACGCTCTGGCCGATCACGCGATCGGCGAGTTGGAAGGCTTCCTGAATTCCTTTCTTGGGAACGACCAGTTCACCCATCCGGTCATTTTCAAACGTGATGAGCGCGTTGGCCTGCTGCCGGAGGTCATCCAGGGCAATGGTGGCCTGCTTTTGGCGGCGGCGTCCCTCGAACGAGAAGGGCAGCGTGGCAAAGACGACGACAAAGGCCCCGGCCTCTCGGGCCAGTTTGGCCACGTAGGGCGCGGCCCCAGACCCGGTGCCGCCACCGAGTCCCGTGCAAATGAAGATCATGGATTTGCCTTTGAACATATCCCGGATGGCCACTTCGGATGCCTGAGCAGCCTCCAGACCAAGCTCGGGATCACCACCCGCACCCAATCCCTGGGTGAGTTTGGCGCCCAGTTGTAGTTTCTGCGTGGCCATTGAATTGTTCAGCACACGGATATCGGAGGCCAGACAGATGAGTTCCGCCCCGGGCATGCCTTCGAGTGCGATCCGGTCAAGCACGTTTGAGCCTGAGCCGCCGATTCCGACGACGGAGACGGCGAAATTTTCCGCATTCTGAGCGGCTGTGTTTCCTTCAAGATTAAATTCTAACATGGTGGCGATGGGTTATGGGTTGAGTTGGTGTAGGTTTGGATATTTGACTAAATTAACTGAAGAGGCTGGCGAAGAGGCGGCTGGCTCCGAAGAGGTTGCCAAATTTATTTTTGATTTTGGAGAACGTGGACATGTTGGCCCGTTCCGCCTCGAGCTTCTGCGCGTAGCGGATCAGGCCCACGGGAGTGGCAAACTGCGGGCTCTCGAAATTGGCGGTCAGGCCGCTCATGGGCGTGAAATTACTGCGACGCACGGGAACTCCAAACACCGTTTCCACGAGTTCATCCAGGCCCTGGAGCAGGCTGGTTCCCCCGCACAGGTAGATGCCGCCGGCGCAGCGATCCAGAGCGCCGCCGACCTGGATGCGCTTCTTGATGAGGTTGAACGTTTCCTCCAGCCGGCTGCGAATGACGGCGTTGAGCAACCCGCGGTCCACGGCCTTGGCGTTGAAGGTGGCATCCCCTTCGAGCTGGATCAATTCCTCGTGGTCCTCCGGGATTTCCGCACAGCCGCCGTGCTCGATTTTCAATCGTTCCGCGCGGCTCTGGGGGACCTTGAGGACAATGGCGATATCGTTGGTGATGTGATCGCCGCCCACGCCGATTGATCCACTGTGTATGACCGCGCCGTCATCATAAAGCACGAAATCGGTGGTGCCGCCACCGATGTCCAGCAACAGCGAACCCTGCTGCTTGGCCTCGCGGCTGAGCATCACCATGCCTGCGGCGATCGGGCTGAAAACGACGTCCTCCACTTCCAGCGGAAATTCCCTCAGGCAGCGGATGGTGTTCTGCACGCGGTTGCGAATTCCATAAATGATATGGTAATCCGCCTCCAGCTTCTCCCCGAGCATGCCGATGGGATTGAGAACCTTCTCCTGCCCGTCCACGTAGTAATGCCGGATGATGCGGTGAATGAAAATGTGATCCTGGGGGATGGCGACATCGCTGGCGAGTTCCTTCACCTCGTCGATGTCCTCCTCGGTGATCTCGCTCTGATCTTCGGGAATGCGCAGCACGCCGCGGCTGTTGCGGCTCTCGATGTGGGGTCCGGTGATCGCTAGATAGACTTTTTTAATCATCACGTCGCTGCGGTCCTCGGCCCGCACCAGTGCGTCCTGCAAGCACGTCTGCGCCATGTCAAAATCAATGATCTCACCCTTGCGGACGCCGCGCGAGGGTGCCTGGCCGACGCCGAGAATTTTGATGGAACCATCCGGTTTGACGTCACCGACGACCACGCAGATTTTGTGCGTTCCTATTTCCAATCCCACATGGATATTTTGTTTCGACATAGTATGGATTGAAGGCAGGGGTTGATTTAATGTCCGCTGATGATGGCCTTGATATCGGCGGCATCTTGCGTGTTGCGATGGTTGGAGGACACGGCTGGGTGTGGTTTGGGAAAGGGCGCGCGGGCGGCTTCCTGGCGGCTGACGAAGGTGACGGGAGTGTTGTGCTCGGCGATGAGTTTGGCGGTGGCCACGATCTTGTCGTGTTCCTTGGCCCAGAGGTAAATGCAGCTGAGGCGTTTGATCTGTTTCTGGGGATCATCAATCCCGAACGTGACCATGGTGCCGTCCGTGAGCTGGACTTCGAGAGAGTAATCGTTGTCCACCTTCACGTCCTTGATGCGCAGTGGCACGCACCAGACCTGTCGGCTGAATTCGTCCAGCAGTTGAATGGCCTGGAGGGCGCGGGGATCCGAGAGGGGGCGTCCCACCTCGATGGATGTGAGCGATGGAATATCAATGGTGGGCAGATGCTGATATTGATTGAGCACGCTGTGGCATTCGAAGACCACCCCCTGCGCGTCGAGCAGGCGGCCTTTTACGGAATCATTGGGGACGATGTCCCGCGGCGCACAGCCCAGCCAGGCCACCGGCTGACGTTCGCTGACCCGGATGTCGATGCGGTTGGGAAAATAACGTTGCACCGCGGCCTCCTGCACCTGGGGGAGAGCCTCGAGCGCCGATTGCAATGCGCCGAGGTCCACGCTCATCACGTTGAGATCCGGGCGGAGTTTGGTCACCTCAATAATGGTTTCCCGCGTCAGGCCCCCGCGTTCCGATGACACATTGGTTTCGAAGTTGAAATTGCCCACGGCGAAGCCGGGGTTGGCACTGATGGAATCGTGCCAGACGTGAATGGCGAAAGAGATCAGGGCGATCACCACAGCCGTGATGGCCAGGCACTGCGCGAGGATGACAGTTATCGTCCATCGGCGGCGGCGGCGCTGTTTCAGGGACGGCGGCACCGAGCGCACGGGATCAAGCCGCCGCGGATCCTGGGGTTCGGAGCGGAACCGGAAGCGGTAGTTGCCAGTGGGTCTGGAGCGTTTGCCTAGCATGAAGGGTGGTAAATTTTTCGGAAACGGATGGGGTTAGCGTTGAATGGCCAGGGAGAGGTCGATGATGCGCGAGCAGAGTTCGGGAAATTCAATGCCCACAGCGCGCGCCGCCTTGGGCAGCAGGCTGCTGGAGGTCATGCCGGGGATGGTGTTTACTTCCAACACGAAGGGATTTTCATCGGCATCCAGCAGGACATCAACCCGGCTGTAAACTTCGACGCCCAGAGCCCGGTGCGCCGCGAGTGCCGCCGCCTGGACCTTCTGCGTGGTGGCGGGCGGGAGGTCCGCCGGGCAGAAATAATCCGTGCCGCCGGAATTATTCATCCAGGGGTATTTGTTGTTGATGTCGTAGAAGCCATCACGCGGCTGGATATGAATCACCGGCAGCGCCGTGTCCCCGAGGATGCCCACAGTCAACTCCTTGCCGACAATCAGCGATTCCACCAGGGCCTCCGGCCCAAAACGCAGGCAGTCATCCAGCGCCGCCTGCAGTTGTGGTGCCTTATGCACCAGATGCACCCCGACACTGGAGCCCTCACGCGGAGGCTTCACGCAGACGGGCAGGGGCAATTTCACATCCGCGGCCTTCGCGGGAAGCGTTACAATTTCGTAGGCCGGCGTCGGCACCTTGCATTCCACGAAGCGTCGTTTGCTGGGCAGTTTGTCGAAAGCCAGTTCACTGCTCACCGAACCCGCACCCGTGTAGGGCACGCCCCTGGCTTCAAGGATCCGCTGCAATTTTCCATCCTCCCCAAACGTTCCATGAATCACGTTGAAAACCATCTCCGTTCCCTCAGGCAACACCACTTCCGTGCCGGTCACATCCAACTCCGTCACCTCCGCGCCCAGTGAACGCAATGCCTCCGCCACGCCGGCACCTGATGCCAGTGAGACGCGACGCTCGGATCCGGGACCTCCCATGACCAAGGCGATTTTTTTCTTCTTGAGATTCATTTACAATCTTTCTAGCATAAACTGAATATTAAGGTCGGTAAATCAAATTTCCACCCCTTCTGAGAATTATTTTCCACCCCCTGAATTTGCAGACAGTCTGGTTTCTGCGGCCTTCAACGCATCGGCGTTGTGGACGAAATGATTTTGCTGCGTAATGGGGTGCATGATACTGGAGGCACTTACGGATGCTTCCCGGCATTTTCTTTCGTGAAATTTTTCCCCTCCATTTCCCCCAGCGCCCTCATCCAGATCAGAATCGTTTTGGGCGTGGCGCTGTTGGGCCTGAGTTCCTGCGCCCTCACGGATCGCTCCGGTCTCGCTCAATATGAAACGCGGGTGCCCCTGCGTGTCGATGGAAATCTGCCCTTCGTGAAAGTGGTAATTGCCGGAAAATCGCGCGATTTTCTGGTGGATTCCGGAGCCTCGGACTGTGTGATCTCGCCGGAAATGGCCCGCGAGCTGGGGCTGTATGTTTCGCGCGAAAAAGCGATGGTCAAGAGCGCGGCGGGCGACCGCGTTCCCATTCCCATGGCGCTGCTGCCGGCCTTGCAGATTGGGAAGGCTGAGTTCCACAACGTGCCGGTCTTCGTATACGATCTGAACAGCATCCGCGGGCATTTTCCAGGACTGGAAGGTGTGATCGGATTCAGCATTTTTCGCGATGCCACCGTGACCTTCGATTACCGCGGCAAGGCCCTGACCATCACGCCCGGCCCCACCCTGCAACGCAACGATCCCTCCTGTGTGCCCATGACCACCCGCACCGGCGTGCCCCGTATTGCCCTGCGAGGCAGCGGACATGAGGTGCCGCTGGATATTGATACGGGATCCACCGGAGGCATTGAAATCAATCCCGGCAAACTGGGCATGCGGACGCACGCCCCCACGCAACCCGGAGGCCTCAGCGCGAGCATCGGGAGATCCTATCGCACAGGGATGACGCGCGTTGTTGGAACGCTTTATTTGGGCAGCGTTGAAATCGCCGATCCCATTGTCGAGGTAACCGTCGGGGATTTCCGGGTCGGCGGAGAGGTCCTCCAGAACACGATTCTTTCGCTGGATCAACCGTCCCAACTGGCCCGCGTCACTTTTGGAAAGACCTCCTTCCTGCCCTTCCTCAACAAACCCCGCAAGCTCATCTCCCCCTCCCGCATCGGCACCGGTATTGGCTTCGGTCGGGGTTGGATTGTCGTCGATGTCGTGCCCGACAGCCCGGCCCACCAGGCGGGCGTGAGGGTGGGGGACCGCTGCATCTCGGTGGAGGACCAGCCCACCGAAGGCCTCGCCGACTCCTATCAGCAATTATTGCAATCCAAGCGCGCCCTGTCCTACCGGTTCCAACGTGGCTCAACAATCTTCGATGCCGTGGTGCCCGTCATGCTGCAGGTTCGGTAAAGGATGGTCCGCACTAACCGCCGATTTCCACGACCAGCGCCGTGGTATTATCCTGGCCGGAATTCTCCAGGGCCTGTTCCACCAGCGTCTGCGTGGCCAGTTCGCAGGTGGGGAGGCGCAGGTATTCCTCGATTCGGGAATCCCAGAGTCCATCGATCAGACCGTCCGTGCAGAGCAGGAAGCGATCCCCTGCTTCGCAGAGCACGGAGCCAAACTGCGGCTCAATGAATTGGTGGCCGGCACCGAGGGCCTGGTTGAGAATGTTGCGGCGCGGGTGCTGGCGCATTTCGCGTTCGTTGAGTTTCCCCTGCCGGCGCAGCCATCCCACGTGGGAATGATCCTGCGAGATCTGGCGGAGCGGGCCGCCGATGGGAAGGTGGTAAATGCGGCTGTCCCCGATGTGGCCGAAGAGGAACCTTCCGGGCGTCATCCAACCCAGGCTCAGCGTGGCGCCCATGCCCTCGCATTCCTCATAGAACCCCGCCAGCGTGAGCAACTCCGCGTGGATGGACGAGAAGAGTTCGGCCAAGATATCCATGAACCCGCTGGTCAGGCCCTGTGCGCGAAAGGGGAAACTCAGCGGCAGGAGGCGGGTGATTTTATCCACGGCGATGCGGCTGGCGAATTCGCCGGATTTCGCACCCCCCATGCCGTCACTCACAGCCATCACGAAATCCTGTTCGTTCAGTGAGGCCTCGCCTGTTTTCCCCAGAAATTGAATCTGCGGGCCGGAGAAGGCGAGCGCCAGAAAGGAATCCTCGTTATTCCGCCGCACCCTGCCGGGATGCGTCAGTCCCGCCCATGCGATGTTGCCCTGCCCTTGCGTCATGCGGTTTCCCCCTCCGGAGCGTTGAGCAGGGTGGCGAATTCGAAATCTATCAGGCAGAACCGGCCATCGCTCGCCCGGTAGGTGACGTTGCGCAGGAAGGGATCCTCATGCCGGACACCGTAGTGCTCGAGTTCGGAGTAAATTTCCTTCATTCTCGCCTCCGGCAAATGGTCCACACGCGATCCGCAATTGGTGGTGATGATCTTTAATTCCTCTGGGAAATGGTCCAGCAGCCTCGGGACGAAATCGCACCCTTTCTTCTCCAAGTGCTGGAGGACGCGGACCTCGTTGGCGAACCGCTGCGGCGCATCCGGTCCCCGGAAGGTCTTGTGGACCCGTCCATCATATCCAATGCGGACGATGGCGCGGGCGGTGTCTTTAACGGGGTGCATGCCGAACACTCCCCCCGGCGCGTGCATTTTCAAGATGGAATACTTGCCAAGCCAAATTGGCACGTTTACTGCTCAAATCTTCTCGGATTGAGGACTTCCAGGGCGGCCATCCCGCCTCCCGGGGAGTCTTCTCGTCTCAACACCATCACCCATAACAACAGACACAACCAAAACATCATGGCCAAATACAAATTGGAATACATCTGGCTCGACGGTTACACCCCGGTGCCGAACCTTCGTGGCAAAACTCAGATCAAAGAATTCGCAAGTTTCCCCAAACTCGAAGAACTGCCGCTGTGGGGATTTGACGGCAGTTCCACGCAGCAGGCCGAGGGCAGAAGCTCGGATTGCGTGCTCAAGCCCGTGGCCGTTTTCCCGGACGCCACCCGTAAGAATGGCGTTCTCGTCATGTGCGAGGTGATGATGCCGGACGGCACCACCCCGCACCCATCCAATGGCCGCGCCACCATCCTCGATGATCCAGGTGCCTGGTTCGGATTCGAGCAGGAATATTTCTTCTATCAGGACGGACGCCCGCTCGGATTCCCCGAAAACGGTTACCCCGCGCCCCAGGGCCCCTACTACACGGGTGTTGGCTACAAGAACGTCGGCGACATCGCCCGGCAGATCGTCGAGGAACACCTCGATCAGTGTCTCGACGCTGGCATCAACCACGAAGGCATCAATGCCGAGGTGGCCAAGGGCCAGTGGGAATTCCAGATCTTCGGCAAAGGCTCCAAGCGTTGCGCCGATGAAATGTGGATGGCCCGCTACCTCCTCCTGCGCATCTGTGAGAAATACGGCATCGACATCGAGTTCCATTGCAAGCCCCTCGGGGCCACCGACTGGAACGGTTCCGGAATGCACGCCAACTTCTCCACCGAATACCTCCGCGAGAAAGGCGGCAAGGAATACTTTGAGAAGCTCATGGCAGCCTTCGACAAATACAAGGAAGAGCACATCGCCGTTTATGGACCGGACAACCACATGCGCCTCACCGGCCTCCATGAGACCCAGTCCATCGACAAATTCAGCTATGGCATCGCCGACCGTGGAGCCTCGATTCGTGTGCCCCACAGCTTCGCGAACAACGGCTACAAGGGTTATCTCGAGGACCGCCGTCCCAACTCCCAGGGCGATCCCTATGCGATCGCCTCGCGCATTCTGAAAACCATCGCCACCGTGCCGACGGCCTAAGCGGCCTGAGGCAGTAAACTCACTACCAATGGCGGCGTCATCCTTTCCGGAGGGTGGCGCCGTTTTGTTTTCCCAAGCCCGTAGCGGTCGAAGTCAGGAGACCCGGTCCCCGCAGCGCTCCCATCTGCCCAATGCCACCTAAAACTGAAAGTAAATGAAATCGCTCCCCACATCACAGCGCATGCTCGCGATTCCATAAACGCAGGCCGCCACCGCCAGTCCCTGCAGCGCGGTCCATTTCCAGGAGGTTATGCGCGGGTCCTCCGGCTGCGGCAGCGCACCGAGGCGCTGCAGCAGTGGCAGAAGCACCAACAGCGGCAGGCCGTATAACAATGCCTCGATTCCCAGCGCCGCCCCCATGCGCCATTCTGAAACCGGCGCCGCGAAAGGATTGAGCGCCAGATCATGCGCGAGCATGGCGAGGCTGTGCTCCCGAAACATCAGCCAGCCAAGATGCATCAGCATACAGGTCACACCCACCCGCAGGATGATTCCGAAGGCTCCCGTTTTCTCGGTCAACACGGGCACGCGCTTCGCCAGGAAAGGCCACAACGCCACAAGCACCCCATGATATGTGCCCCAGATCACATAGTTCCAGGAGGCTCCATGCCACATTCCGCTCAGAAAAAACGTGATGATCAAATTCCGCGCCATTTTTCCTTCGCCATGACGGGAACCACCCAGCGGAATGTAAACGTAGTCACGAAACCACGTGGAGAGGCTCATGTGCCAGCGCCGCCAGAACGCGCCGGGGCTCTGGGCCAGATAGGGATGGTTGAAATTTTTACAAAGCTCGATGCCAAGCAGCCGCGCCGAACCCCGCGCCATGTCCGTATAACCGCTGAAATCCGCATAGATCTGGACGCCAAAAGCCAGCACCCCGCTCCAGAGGATGGGAAAGGAAGGATCGCCGAGGGAGAAAACTTTGTCGGCAATCAGGGCCGCGCTGTCAGCGATCACGACCTTTTGGAAAAGCCCCCACAGCAGCAGCAGCAATCCCGTCCGCATTCCCTCCAGATTGAGCCCACGCCGCTGCGCATACTGCGGCAGCATGTGCCCCGCCCGCTCGATGGGTCCGGCCACCAGTTGGGGAAAGAACGAAACGAACGTGGCGTAGTCGATGATCGAACGGCAGGCCCTGCTCCGGCCTTTGTAAACATCGACCGCATACGAAATACTCTGAAACGTGAAGAAAGAGATGCCTGCCGGCAGGGCGATTTTGACAATCCAGGGCGATGGCATCAGTCCGATGGACGTCAGCACGGCGGTGAAGTTCTCAGCGAAGAATCCGAAATATTTAAACACTCCCAGGATGAGCAGATTGACGCTGATACTCGTGATGAAGAACGCCTTTTTCCTCGCCTGGGTGGAGCTGTTTTCCATACCGATGGCGCATCCCCAGTCGAAGATCGTCGTGATGCCGATGAGGATGAGATACCACGGATGCACCCAGCCATAGAAGATGTAGCTCGCGATGATGATCAGCAGATTCTGTTCGCGCCGCGGCAGCCAGAAATAAAGCGCCAGCAGGCTGACCAGGAAAATGACGTACTCGATGCTCTGAAAGATCATGATTTCACTTCGGTTCTGGCCCGGACGCAGGTTTGAGCGGGGCAAGGAGCGGTCCCGCCAGTCCCCAGAAGCCTTTCAGGTAGCGCTCCGCCACGGCTGGTTCGCCGGAAATGTGATCGCCGTCGGCATACATTTCGAGCCGGATGCCCAGATCCGGTGATTCATCGGAAAACAAGGCGCCATTAGCCTGAAGCCATTTCCGAAGCTCCACCAGGTAGGCCTGCAAATAGGTGCTGTCCGGTCGCTGATGGTCCGCTCCGGGCCGGCGTTTGATGCGATGGAAGTGCAGGGTGATCCCATTTTCCTTCGCCAGGTTGAGCATGTGTGGAAGAAATGACGCCTGCGGAGAGGGGTCAAAAATTTTCGGGCCATCCTCATAAAGTCCCGGGTCGATGACCGCTCCGCTGCTGGAGACGTCCGCATCCGCCGACTGCCCCGATGGCGCGAAATCGCTCCCCAGATCACGCCGGAGATGCTTCAGGGAGAATCGCAAATTCAACTCCACCCGCCGCCCGCTGGAATTGAATTCCGATCCGTAGCGCGTGAGCCGCAGGGCGCGCTCCTGCATTTGTCGGCGCGCGAGGGGCCGGAGGTCTTTGGTGGGAAAAACAGCCTGCAGTCCCTGCTCGATCCGCCCTTCAAAGCCGCGTGCCTCATCGCTTCGCGCAAAGACCGTTTTCCATTCCGGCTGGGTGGTGCCCTCCAGCAAGTCGATCAACTCCGCATGCATCCCTTTCGTTCGGAAATCCGGCCAGGTCAGATCCGTATCGCGAAAGAAAATGGAGACCACGATGGGTCGCGCCCCGGATTCGAGAACCACTTTTTTCAGGAACAAAAACCACAGTGCCGATTGCGTTCCGCCCTGCGAAACCTTGCGCGCCTTCCATCCGCTGATTTCCGAGAGTTCCTCCTGGTCAATCCGCGAGTTCAGCATGGAATTGCCGATCAACACCCATTGCGGTTTGGATTTTTTCAGTTTCTGCATTTCCGCCGCAGGATCAAACGGCCGGCCCACAGGCCCCTCCTGCGTCACAATATTGTCGGGGTAATCCAGCTTCCGGCACAACCACGCCGGTCCCGCCACCCCCATCGCCGCCACTGCAAGCAACTGCACAAGTGAGCGGAAGGAAATCCTGCTAAGATGAGAGAGCATTCGCTCTACTGGCACGAACTATCGGCCCCAGCAACCGGAGGTTTCCGGAAGGCGGCCGACGGCAAAGAATTGGAGGATGGAGCGCCGCTCAGCCAGGCAATAAGCTGCAGGGGATGAATGACCCGGATGGTGCGACCCAGAGAAACAACGAGGCCGAGATCGCGCATTCTTGCAATAGTTCTGGAGAGTGTCTCGTTTCGGATGCGAAGTTCGGCCGCCAGCACGGTTTTGGTCACATCCAGTTTGATATCGACCGCCTCGGCCCCGAGTGGCTGTGGGCAGCGGTTCAGCAACCAGATGGCCAGCCGGGTTTCGACATCCTTCTGGGTGAGGTCGTCCAGGGCATTGACCAGGATACGCAAGTGATGACTCATGGAAGCCAGCATGCGGAGCGAGAGGTCGGGCCGGGTTTTGAGGAGCGAGAGAAATTCGGAACGGGGAATGAACACGACATGCCCGTCTTCGACGCAACTGGCGTGGGCGGGATACCCGGTGCCGTCCGGGAGGGTGGCCTCGGCAAAAGATTCACCTGCCCGAAAAATGTGGATCGTTTTCTCCCGCCCGTCTGAGGCAATGCGGTGCACATTGATCGCTCCCGAATGAGTCACAAAAAAGCCCCTTGTGGGCTCGCCTTCGCGGAAAAGGGAATCCCCGCGGGCGACCCGCCGCAACTGGGCAAATTCCGCAATTCGTTGGAGATCCACACTGCCAAGACTTTCAAACAGACGACACGATCGTAGGGCGGAGAGGAGCGCAGCCGATGAAATGGCGGGTGAAAGAACGGACATTAAACCTCCATACCCAACGGCTCCTCGTTTTGCAATCCTGAAAAATAACCAGCCAAAAAGCTGGGTAATCGACCGCAGACTTTGACCTGCATCAAAGGGAAGCCGTTGCCTCACTTGATTCTGTGATTGGGAAGGGGACTCTGCGGAATCCAAAGAATCCATAAAATGGAAAACGCAATTTCGATTATTCCCCTGCTCCTGACGTCCGCACTGACAGGCTGTGGTGATGGGGGTGCAAATAACAATGATGCAATCGCCCGCGCCGCTGCTGCCAGGGAAATTGGCAAATTTTCACAACCAAGCCCGGTGGCGACTTCCGTTCCCGCCTCTGGATCCGCCTCCGACTTCTCCGCCGCTGATGCCAAGAACGATGTGGTGACAGGCCAGGAAACGGCCATTCTGACGGACGCCCCGCAGGTCCCGCCCGTCATCACCCGCACCAATGCCACCAAGGTGATCGTGAAATTGGAAGTGCAGGAAATTGTCAAACGCATGGCCGATGGCGTCGACTACATGTTCTGGACGTTCGGTGGTAGCGTGCCAGGAAAATTTATCCGCGCGCGCCATGGCGATGAAGTGGAGTTTCACCTCGCGAATCGGCCTGACAGCAAGATGCCGCATAACATCGACCTTCATGCCGTGACCGGTCAGGGCGGGGGTGCGGCAGCTAGCTTCACGGCACCGGGCCATGAATCTGTCTTCTCCTTCAAGGCCATCAATCCCGGGCTCTACGTCTATCATTGTGCCACGGCTCCCGTGGGGATGCACATTGCCAATGGCATGTATGGTCTGATTTACGTGCAGCCAAAAACCCCGTTGCCAGCCGTGGATAAGGAATACTACGTCATGCAATCCGAGTTTTACACCAAGGGCGCCTATGGCGAAGCCGGCTTGCAGCCGTTCAACATGGAGAAGGCCCTGACAGAAACTCCGGACTACGTGGTCTTCAATGGTTCCGTCGGTGCCATTGCGGGTGACAACGCGATACCCGCCAAAGTTGGCGAAAAGGTTCGTTTGTTCGTCGGCAACGGTGGTCCAAACTTGACATCCTCCTTCCATGTTATCGGGGAAATCTTCGACAACGTTTACACCGAGGGCGGCACGCTGCCCGCCCAGCATCAAGTGCAGACGACCATGATTCCCTCCGGCGGTTCAGCCATCGTGGACTTCGCTACCGAAGTTCCGGGCACCTACATCCTGGTGGATCACTCCATCTTCCGCGCCTTCAACAAGGGGGCCATCGGTATGTTGAAGGTCACGGGCGAGGAAAACAAACTCGTTTACTCCGGCAAACAAAACGATCTCGTCTATCAACTCGAAGGTGCCACGGTTCAAACAATTCCCCAAGCCAGCAGTCTTCAAGCCGCAGCGGCTAACAAGGAGGAGCGCATTGCTCGGGGCAAAATGATCTATACCACCATCTGCGTGGCCTGCCACCAAGCCGAAGGTCAGGGCATCATCCAAGCATTTCCACCGCTGGCGAAGTCTGACTATCTGAATGCCGATACCAAGCGCGCTATCAGCACCGTCCTGCATGGTCTGACGGGACCAGTAATCGTCAATGGCGCCACCTATAACAGTATTATGCCGCAGTTGGGCTTGAACGACGAGCAGGTGGCCAATGCCCTGACCTACGTTTACAGCCAATGGGCTAACAACGGCACGGAAGTGCTGCCGGAAACCGTCAAGGAAGTGCGCGCAGCCGGAGCCCCTGCTCCTGCTGGTGCGCCGGCTCATTAATCCTTCCCTATGAAACAACTCCTGGGAAATTTTCTCTGCTCCATTTTACTAACCGCCGGCGTGCTTGGCGCACCGGGTGCGCCAACGCCTCCACCGGGCATGATTTATTTGCCCGGTGGAACTTACAAACCGCTCTACGCCAAGGAAGTAAACCCCCGCGTTGCGCCTGGGTGCTTCCTCAGCGAGGTGCCCGTGACCAATGCCCAGTTCCTTGCCTTCGTGCGGGAGCATCCCAATTGGCAGCGGTCCAAGGCAACCAAGGAAATGGCCGACGCCAATTATCTGCGTGATTGGGCGGGCGATCTGGATCTGGGTCCTGCAGCAGAGAAAATGGCGAAGGCTCCCGTGACGAACGTTTCCTGGTTTGCGGCCCGCGCTTATGCCGAGTCCCATGGCCAACGCCTGCCCACGCAGGATGAATGGGAATTTGCGGCCCGGGCCGATGCCACCCGCATCGATGCCAGCACGGATCAGCAATTCCTTCGCAAATTGCTCGAATGGTATGCCAAACCCACCGTCGGCGTGCTC
Source organism: Akkermansia muciniphila (assembly GCA_943333275.1). Taxonomy (GTDB): domain Bacteria; phylum Verrucomicrobiota; class Verrucomicrobiia; order Verrucomicrobiales; family V1-33; genus JAGNEJ01. The sequence continues at coordinate 4,524 of CALQSQ010000003.1, read as the reverse complement.
CCGGATGTGACCACGAGCGAAGCCAACGTCTATGGTCTGCGCGGCCTCCATGGCTTGGTGTGGGAATGGGTGCATGATTTCAACTCCACCATGATCGTGGGTGATTCCCGGGGCGATGAGTCGCTGGAACGCAAACTCTTCTGCGGGGCCGGTTCCCTGCTCGCAAGTGATGTAAGCAATTACGCCGCCTTCATGCGATATGCGTTTCGCTCCAGTTTGAAGGGAAACTATTGTATTGGCAGTCTCGGCTTCCGCACTGCGAAATCCTTGCAGGATGATCCCCCGACCGCACCCACAGCAGTCGCAGCTTCGCCCTACGAGCTGACTTCAAAATGGGACTCGTTAAATAAAAAGGACCTCCAGCTATCGAGTCTCGCAGGTAAAGTGCGCGTCGTGACCATGGGCTTCACGTCCTGCCGTTACGCCTGCCCCCGCATCGTCGGGGATCTGCAACGCATCGAAACGGCCCTGGGCGCAGATGCGGCTAAGATCGGTTTTGTCTTCATCTCCATCGATCCCACGCGCGACACTTCTGAGAAACTCAAAGCATTCGCCACCGAACGAAAAATCGATTTGGCGAATTGGGAATTTCTTCATGGCTCCGCCGAAGGTATTCGCGATCTCGCTGTGACTCTGGCATTTCAATATCAGCAAGTGGAACAAGACTTCGCCCATTCCAACCTCATTGCCGTGATCGATGCCCAGGGCAAAGTCATCCATCGCGAAGTGGAAATCGGTGCGGATATCAAACCCACCATGGACGCCATTAGAAAACTGCTAACCACTCCCTGAAATCCCGTTTTATGAAAGCCACTATACTAACACTCGTCACCGTCTTAAATTCCATCGCTTTTGCAGGCCCAGCACCAACCCAATCGATTCCAGCAGTCACGCCTCCAACGGCCAATCCGCTGTCCTTCGCAGATGGTCGCATCACCTTGAGTCTGGAAGATCAAACGCGCTTTGAATTCCGCGAAAATAATTTCGATTTCAACAATTCGATCAACTCCGTCAATGACGACTCGTGGTTGCTCAATCGATTCCGCGTCGGTCTCCTGCTGAAACCGACCAGTTGGATTTCACTCTATTTCCAAGGCCAGGACAGCCGGGAGATTGGCAGCAATCGCCCAAATGTTCCCGGCCAACTCGGTGCCGAAGGCGATAACCCGTTCGATCTCCGCCAAGCCTATCTGGAACTTGGTGATAGCAAAGCATCCTCGCTGTCCCTCAAAGTTGGCCGCCAAGTCCTGCAGTATGGCGATCAGCGGCTCATCGGCCCCTTGGAATGGAGCAACATTTCGCGCACCTTCGATGCCGTGAAACTCCGCTGGACCGGCCAGGATGGCCTGTGGGTGGATGCATTCGCGTCCTCCGTCGTCGTGCCAGACCGCACCGGCTTTGATCAAAGTGATCGTGACAGTGTCTTCTCCGGCATCTATGCCCACCTCCCCAAGACCGGCCCACAGGACACGGAAATTTACGCCCTGCACCTCAACGACGAAGATCGCGATGATCATTTCCTAACGTTCGGCACCCATTGGAAATCTGTTCCAGAGGCGCTTGGCAATTGGGATTATGAAGCTGAATTCGCCTACCAAAACGGCACCGCCGCAGGCGAGGATTTATCCGCCTTCGCCACCTATGTCGAAGCAGGCTACACCTTGCCCGTTAGCGGCAAGCCCAGGATTGGATTGGAATACAGCTTCGGTAGTGGCGACAAAAATGCCGCCGACAACGAGCAGGGCGCCTTCCAAAATTTGTTTCCAACCAACCATCCGCATTATGGCTTCATGGATTTGTTTTCCTGGAGCAACCTGCATGACGTGGTGCTCCACCTGAGCGCCAAACCCACCAAGGAGATCACTGCCGGAGTGGACTTCCACGCCTTCTGGCTGGCGGAGACAGGCGATACCTGGCGTCGCGCCAACGCCAAGACCGCGGTGCGTCCCGTCAGTGCCTCCGCCAATTCTTTTGCCGGCACCGAAGTGGACGCTCTTGTTAGCTGGAATCCATGCGCCTCGTTTTCGCTTACTGCTGGTTACTCACACTTTTTTGCGGGAAATTACCTCAGCAGCAGCGGCCAGAACGACGATGCTGATTTCGTTTTCCTGATGACAGGCATCAAATTTTAGTCCCCACAATTCAATGTCCCTCCCAGATCTCAACGGCCGCCCGGAAATAGAACTGCTTGTCAATGCGTTCTACGAGCGGGTTCGCAAGGATGATCTGCTAGGCTTCATTTTCAATGATGTGGCCCAAACCAACTGGACCACGCACCTTCCGAAAATGTATGCCTTCTGGGAAACCGTCATTTTCCGCAGCGGTGGCTACACCGGCAACCCGCTGGCCGCTCATGCGAAATTGACACCCCTGACGCAAATGGGGAAACCCCAGTTCGACCGCTGGCTCACCCTGTTCAAAGGCACCGTGGACGATCTCTTCGCAGGCGAACACGCTGAACACATCAAGAACTGCGCCACCGATATGGCCAATGTGATCCACGGCAAAATCAACGCCGTCCCCGAACCCCGCTTCGATCCTGCCAATCTTACCCCGGAGCAACGCGCCCGCTACGCGGCCTACAAGGAGAAGGCTTCGGCAACAATTAGCTAGACCTCCCGCCAAAATCGCGTTACCCAATTACCATCGGGCTCATGCTGCATGGAGTAATGGAATCCTTCGGAACCCAGCATTTCGATTAGTGGTGAAGGAATGAAGGGAGCTATGATTTCCAATCCTTGATTGGACTCTAACGCGTCAACTTGTTCGCGAATAACTGGAAACGGCTCTTCACCTGCGTCCCGCAGTTTTCGGACATCGATGATCTTGAATAGGATGGGAGGGGGCACAGGTAGCGAGATTTTAGAACGAGTAGAAGTTTGGCGAGTCTGTCCCAGATACATCACCCTTGCATTGATGTGAATCAATAGTGGGTGCGGAATTATGGATTTGTAGGAAACTTGTCTTGCGCGGTCCTTTTGGCAATCCATTCAGGCCATTGCCGCGCCACTACATCCCTTGGCCTGCTGTCATACCAGTCATATCCCACGCGGCGGCCATAGTCGATCTCATCAAGGGCGTAATGCAGGGTGCCATCGTCACTGCCAAAGACGGGGCGCATGGTTTCGATTTCATAAAACCGGGCCCACAGTGGAGGGGCCGTGGGATTTTTAACCACAAAGCGATCCCAGCCTTTTGGGGCCGTGGGATCCATCCGTTTCTCAATCAGCACACCGTGCAGTTGAACCTCTTTCAACCAATTTCCTGCTGCGTTCACCGCCGTGGCAATGCCCGCATCAGAGGCCTCCACGGACATCAGCAATTGCATCAACCGGGATGTTTCCGCACTGGCCAGAGCCACAGGCTCGAAGGCCCTGCCTTTGGCTGGTTTCAGGCTGCGCGGTTCATATTGGGAGCACCAGCCGGTGAGTTTTCCGGAATGGGTGACTTGGGATTGCATCAGACACGCGATGCCTTTCCGAAATGCTTCGGATGCGCGTTGCCGTGTAGCCGCATCCGGGAACGTGAATGGTTGGCGAGCGTCCGCAACACACATCAACAGGGACAACACCTTCGCCATCGCGTCGTCATTGAACGTGACTAAATCATGGTAACCCCCGACCAGCGGATAGAACTGCGGCCAGCCGCCTGAGGGATATTGAGAGGTCAACAAAAACCCAAGACCCTTCTGCACGGCGGCCATGCAATCCTTCCGGGAGGTGTGAATCGCCGCTTCAGCGAGAAACCGAATTTCACTGGTGGTCGAGCCGTTGTCGATGGTTGCGGCTGTCTCACGGGATTTTTTGTCGCCTGGGGAATACGCTTCGCCAAGTTTGCGGGGAGGACGGTGGTAGCTTACCCCCTTGCTCCATCCGCCTGACGGAGTTTGAAAGGAGAGCGTTGTCGCGATCATTTCATCTGCCTCCACGCTGCGCCACCATGCAGCTGAAGGGCTCTCCGGCGGATCGAACTCGTCGCCCTTCTCCGGACGGATGGGATTCTTTAGCCCTGCGGTCTTGCATTCCGATTCCAGGATTGTCGAGTCGAAATCTCCCTGTTGCTTGGAAATCGATTCGTATTGCGACCATGATTCGTCTTCGGTTGCCTGTGCGCTTGTGAGCATGCAGGAGCATACAATGCCCACGAAGCATTGTGAATTCATTTTGAGAAAGATTTGCTGAAATCGTGGCGGATGCGGATGAGTCTCCAGTCGGTTCCTGTATTCATTGTGGTTTGAAAGCGAACCATACAGGCGCAATCCGTGAAGGCAAACGATACAGGCGCAATCCGCACCGACCTTCTTGGGTCATTTGAATTCCAAGGGTAACCGCAACCCGCCAACGCTTTGGATCTGCGAAAATTAAAGCGCGTGGGGTTAGGAGCCTGTTGAAAAACCCCTGCTAACATCATTCAGCAATCGACTTGAGGCGATGCTGTGCTAAGAACTGCAGCATGAGGAAATTTCGCCGTCGAGACGAACAAATCAATCAGCAGGAACTCTGGGTGCGGCCACAGGAATTGGTC
>CALQSQ010000002.1 GCA_943333275.1 Akkermansia muciniphila | reverse complement strand
GACGAATAGTCCATCTACTTTTCAGACGCCAGCTTCCAACGGAACGCCCATCGATGGAAACTTCGACATCGCAGTCCTCATCCGTGTCGTTTCCCAGCAAGATAGAGTAAACTGTTCCGTGGACCATCTTGATATACCCCTCGTCGGTTGAGGTTCCTTCGGGGATCGATGCGGAAAATCCGTGTATTTTCATAGGTCGATTCGGTTGTGTTGAGGTGATGTGGCGCGCTTCCTTGATTTCGCGCTTCCAGTGGATGCGGCTGGACGGCGGTCCAAATCGATTTGCGTTGGGATTGCCCTTTTTCCAAAGCAGGCACAAACACACAAGCAGAACCACAAGGAAAGCCACTGAGATCGGGATGACGAATGCCAGGACGAGTATGAAGAGTGGGGAAAACCAGACAAGATCGCCTGATCTCCCGGAATCTTGGAGCCGTTTGGCTGCTGAGGGCATCGCTACGAATATCCAAAACCCGATGCAGTAAAGGACCGTCGCCAAGCGTTGGTCAAAAGCGGCAAGAAGCACGGCGGGAAGAATACCCAGTGCCCAGAGAATAAGTAGCGCCTTTCGGCTCAGTCTCCCTTTTGGGGAGAAAATCAAGTTGGCAGCGGTTATTGAATAGATCTGGGTTTCCTCCTCCCTGGGGTTCGTCCAAGCCGTTCGGGGCGACTTTGCCCGGCATCGGTCGCAAAAGCGACTGCCTTCGTAACAATTTTTCGCTTTGACCTTTGCCGTCGATTGGCATTTAGGGCAATCCATCAGCAGGACCGCATCGATCCAATTTGTTCTGGTGTCGGTTGGCATAATAGATTCAGGCATTTTAATGCCCGTGCATTCCCCGTCAATGTGAGAATTTTGGAGGGGTGCCAAATCCCTCTCAGCTCGATCCCGTCGAAAGGCAGGTTGTGCTCCTGCTGAAACGGGAGCGTTTGCGGCAGGGCCTGTCCTGCACACAACTGGCGCTCAATGTGGGCATCAGTCGCACTACAGTCACGCATCTGGAAGCGGATGAAGCCCGGCCGACGCTTTGGGTTCTACTCAAGCTCGCTGGAGGGTTGGGGGTGGACCTGGCGGACTTCCTCAGCCAGGCGGGGGCGGTTGCAGTGCCATCCACGAAAGGTCGGAAAAAGGGAGTCCTCTAGGATTTCTGGCCCAGGACTTCAACCAGGTGATCGCGTCACTCCCGCCAAGTCTCCGCTGAAAGCGGAAGATCGTTGAGTTCCGCACGCGATTCTCTCCATGTAGGATAATGCTTCCCAAGGTTATCCATAAATCGCTCGCTGTGCGTTGGTTCAATTAAATGAACCATTTCGTGGACGATGGCGTATTCGAGGAGATCCTTCGGTTTCTTCACAAGTTCGGTGTTAAGGCGGATGTGCCCGGCCTTGTGATTGCAGCTTTCTCACTTGGTTTTCATGCGTTGGAGGAAGTAACTCGACACATGCACCTTCAGTTTGGGCCGCCATTTTTTGATGAGCACAGGCACGAACTCGTGCAGCAAAGCCGACGAAATTAACGAAATTAACGAAATTAACGAAAAAAGGGGGGCTTAATTCGTAAATTCGTTAATTTCGTAGTTCGTAGCACTCCGTTTTCCCGTGAGGATTGGGGTGTCCCCTTTATCCAAATTATCACGATTTCTCACCTTCTTCCGCCCTATAGATCATCCGGCATTAGCTGATCCCAGTCGCGTAGGGGCTCATCGCTGTTATCATCAATCTCCACCTGCGTAGAGGGATCTCCTGCCCGTTCTCGCAATGCTTCCAGGAACTCCATGGCCTCGTAGGAATCCCCATCCCGCCCACCGCCAGCAAATGCCTCAAAAAGGATACCGCCAAAGGAATGCCCGCCTACGCCTTCTTCGTGAGCGTAGCCACCGCTTTCCAGACGAAAGGATTCCCGGTCGATGTGCACCTGCTTGTAATTGGATTCCCTGCCCACTCGCTTCACCAACGCGATGCTCATATGGACTCCCAGTCATCAGAGATCGAGAATCTAAATCATACGCTTGCATACTGGTTGCCGAAAATCAGAATTTTTGAAATACATCAATGCTGAACATCAGGCTTCATTTTTAAAAAGCGCCCTCCTGAGGGTTGCGTGGTAAATTAGGCTTGGAGCCATTGAGGTAAACCCCTCGCGCTTTTTCGAAATCATGCAAGACTCCTCTGATGAATCTGGCGGAATATCAACAGGCCGTGGCCGACCTTCCCTTTGGCAAACGCTTGCCCACGGCCATCTATGTTTTTGCTCCGGACGAGTCCACCCTGCCCCAAGGACTTGCAAACTTTGTGGGAAAACTCCTCCAACGGCTTGGACTCTCTGCCGCTTTTAACATCCTCAAGTTTTCGACGGCAGACTTCGCCATCTCCTTCCTGCGCTACCCGGATTTTCTTTCAATCGCACATCCAGCTCTGGCCGAATCCGTGCGGGTGAATCTGGCCACCGGGGTGGTGAAGCGCACGGATTTCTCAACGCACTCGAATCCCCCGATACTTCACCGCAAAGAAACCTTTCTGCCACCGGAACATCCCAAACGCTCCCTCTTCTCGCGTCTGACCAAAGCAGAGGTCGCTGCTGGTCTCTACCAGGAAACATCCACCATCGGATTTCGGGAGAATTGGGAACAACTGCTTCGGGAAAAAGGATTCCAAATCCGAGGGCACAGTTTAACCGAGCTTGGGGAACAAATCCAAGACCAGGATGAGCCTGAAACTCCCGCCATCCACCGCCACCGCACGGCCCTCGTGCGCAATGAGCTGTCCAAGCCTGTTCGTGTCGCTCTGGAATTAGGCCTGCTTCGCGAATCCGATACCTTCTTTGACTACGGCTGTGGATTGGGATCCGATGTGGTCGGCCTTAATGCACTGGGCCTTAGTGCCTCAGGATGGGACCCAGCCCATTTTCCCTCCGAAACCAAACGCTCGGCTCGGTTCGTGAATCTCGGATTCGTCCTCAATGTCATCGAAAAGCCCGCCGAGCGAGTTAGCGTCTTGCAGGCAGCTTGGAAACTCGCCGAAGGAGCCTTGCTGGTCTCCACCATGGTGCATGGCCAGGAGGAATATACTACCATCCGCCCTCATGCCGACGGTTACCTGACAAGCCGGGGAACCTTTCAGAAATATTTCGAGCCAGCAGAACTTCAGGCCCTCATCGAACATGCGCTGGACGCAGAAGCCTTTCCTGTCGGTCTGGGAATCTACGCCATCTTTCGGGATCCACGCGAGGCACAGGATTGGATGGCCCGCCGCACGCGCCGGGTCATCGATTGGGAAAACCTCAGTCGCCGACTCGGATTCCTCCGCCCACGGCTCCAACGCCAGGCCGTGGACCTCTACGAGACCAACAAGGAACTGTTGGACGCATGCTGGCAGGTTATGCTGGATCGCGGCCGTTTCCCCACCGCTGCGGAATTCCCCAGGCTCGAGGAACTCCGCGTCGTTGTCGGCACCCCGCGCAAAGTTCATCAAATCTTTATCTCTCGCTACGGGGAAACCACCCTGGAAGCTGCGCGCATACAGCGACGGGATGACCTGCTGGCTTACCTGGCTCTGGCCAATTTCCGGAAAAAGGTTCCGCTTAAATACATGAGCGATCGACTTCAGGCCGACATCAAAACCTTCTTTGGCACTTATGAGGCCTCGCTTGCCTCTGCACGCGAATTGCTCTTCGCCGCCGGAGATTCGCGTAATATCGAATCATCCTGCGAAGCCTTTGCCCACGGCTGCCCGGATGACGATTCCCTCCAGATCCACCGCAGCCTGCTGCCGGAGCTTCCTGCCATCCTTCGAATTTATGTTCTCTGTGCCGCCCGCGTCTACGGAGACCCAGACGAAGCTGACATCATCAAAATCCACAAACACTCCGGCAAGGTCACCTTCCAGTATTACGACAGCTTTTTTGAGAATCCGTTTCCGCTCATGCTCTGGCGCATCAAGGTCAACCTTCGCCGTCAGTCCGCCGATGTCTTCGATCACCGCCAGCCTCCCTACCAGCAACTCCTCTGCTTCAAGGAGCGGTTCCTCGGCCCGGATCATCCGGAGCGCCTCGCCTGCGACCGGCTCTCCCACCGCCTGCGCCGCTTGAATATCACCCCAGAATCCGCCGGCTACGGCCTCGCTCCGGAGATCCTGGCGGAACTCCGCTCCCGGTATGGCTTGACCGAATCCCTCATGCCAAAAAAGAAGTTGCCTCCAGCGTGACCCGCCACTCAATCACCTTCATCTAATCCGGCATCCCCGACTTCCAGGAGAGCGCAAAGGCTGCCGGAGGCCTCCAGATCACGCTTAGTCCCCAGGGTTTTCACAGATCACAGTGCGCGTATAAGGTGTCGCCAAACAGGCAGTCGGTGGTAAATTCCCTCTGTGCCAGGTCCATGGATTAAGCATTTGCTGCCAAATTAACCAAAATCTCCAACTACCCATGACAATTCGTGAAGCCGTGATCGAGGTGCTCAAATCGGAGGGGCGCCCCATGCAATCAAATGAAATTGCGACGATAATTAGGGCGAGAGGACTTCATCCCCTGCCAACAAAATACCCGGGAAGCGTCGTCAATAAGGCAATTCGCCGCCATTGTCTTGGAGTGGAGACCGACGGAAGTCGCCCAGACAAAGTCTTCCGAGCATTGCACGGACGGCGATATTCGCTCATTTGAAAGATAAAACGGAAAACAACGGCTCTAAATCCTGATTTTACAAATTTGTTGCTCCAACTAGAAAAAAGTTGTTGACATCGTATGGATTTATCGTGTATTCTCCGCTCATGAATGAGCAACACCTACAAAATTGGCACTCAGTCCAATTCTCCACAGCCGCGTCTAAAGCCGTGCCCGCACGATCGGGGATTTACGGGATTCTGAGGATCAACCGCTTCCTCGGGCTGCCGGCATCGATCGAAATCCTCTATGTCGGAAAAGCCTTCAACCTTCGCAGACGTCTTTGCCCAGCACTTGAGCCCCGCGCGTTCGCATAACGACGACTTGGCCCAAGCTCGGATTAGTGACGCCCACGGCAACTACGAGTTCTGGCACCACGAAGTTCCTCTCTCGGCGATCAGCGAAGCCGAAAAAACGCTGATCCGCCTCACTTCCCCACTCACCAACAAAATTCGATACACCAAATAACCATAATGAGCACCAACGATTCAGAACTCGACCGCCTTGTGCGGGAGCAACAGGAAGCAGATCAACGCAAGAAAGTCATTCTGGCGCAGCTTTTACAAGAGGCTACCGATAAGAAAGGCTACGTCCTCGTCCATGCTAGCGCGATGGGAAAAGTGTTGACGGAATCCGGAAGCCCTAAACTGGTCCCTTCCTTTGCGGCAACACACTCCCTCGAATGGATCGCAGACAATATCAAACTAGGCTCCCAGATGCCCTTCATGGAAACCAAGATTGATGCCGCCGGAAAACTGATCATCGACCAGGAAAATGCCGAGGAAGTAAAGCAGCGCGCCCCGGACTGGAGTCGTCAACCTGCCTTGGCAGCTTATCTGGCGCAATCCCAGCGGAAATTCGGCCCCATCATTGCCGTCGTCAGTCCGGACTGGGTGGATGATCCAAGGCACGAAAATTGGAGTAGGGACGGCCGTGCGTTGAAAAGCGCGACCGAATATTCTGCCCTCGATCTCGAAGGACGTATCGGACTCCTCAAGCTTGACGGAATCAAGGTTTATGCACTGGACGGACAGCATCGAGTCATTGGCATTCAGGGTATTAGGGATGTTAGAAACGGGCCGCGCGGGTTGGTCATGAAGGATAAAAGCGGCAAGGAGAAAAACCGAGCCTACTCACGTGAGGAATTCCTGGATCGCTTCCATCTCAGTTTGGAGGAGCTACAGTCACTTCTCAACGAGACGATGATTGTTGAGTATCTTCCGGCGGTGATTGCCGGTGAATCCAGATCCGAAGCTTCACGACGAATCCGCAACACCTTCATCTCGATCAATTCATACGCGAAGAAGACAGACAAGGGTGAAAATATTCTTCTCGATGAGACCGATGGCTACGCAATCGTCGCGAGGAAAGCCGGCATCTTCCATGAGCTTTTCAACGCGAGCGACAAAAATAATCGCGTGAATTGGAAGACTACGTCCATTCCGAAGCAACGAACCGAATGGTATACCACACTTCAGACGATCAAGGACATGGCAAAAGGCTATCTGTCGGCGGTCAATCCCGTTAGAGCGAAGGACTGGGACACCGAATTCAGCGGCCAGATGCCGATTCGTCCAAGTGAGGATGATCTAGCTGTCGCGAAGGACGAATTTTTCGATTTTCTGTCTCACCTGCACATGCTCCCCCTGTTTCAAGTTCTGGAAAAAGGAGATTTGAACCGCAGGGCGGAGGCTGTTACTCGCTGGAGGGAATTTCCAAGCGAAAATGAACCTGATAACCGTGGGCACTTGCTGCTCCGCCCGGTTGGCCAGCTTATTCTTGCTGAAGCTGTAGGGACTCTCATCAAACCACGAAACCTTGGGGGGCGTGGAATGACTCTTGAAGCGGTTTTTGTTAAAATCTCGAAGCTGGATTCAGAGGGTAAGTTCGAAGCACACCAGCCTGAGAACGCTTGGTTCGGGGTAACCTACGATCCGATGGATCAGAAAATGATCACAAGCACCTCATCGCGCGGGCTCGCGCATGACTTACTGGTCTATCTCGTCGCTGGGATGGAAGAACCTGCCCTCTCCCAACTCTGGGTAGACTTCGCAACGGCCCGCATGGTAGATCGAAACCGAAAAACATGGCGTCCGATCGACGGCGGCGATGCGAGGCCGTTCGATGAAGGAAAGATCGAGCTTCCCAACCCCGTTTAACTTTAAAACCTCGCCGTCCGCTTTCTCCAACTTTGGAGGAAGCGGGCGATTTTTGGTTGCTTGCACCGATTGTATGGCTATGAACCAACAGAAAGTCACCATTAAGGATCTTGACGAAATCGAAAGCATCTTGCGGATGCAGGGCCAACGAGAGGGTAACGCTCTGGAGAGCCTGCTCAGTAATGTTGTTGAAGAGCTTGGCAGCTTCGTTGCTCTCTCGAGTCAGATGGGAAGTACGAGTCAGTCGGATGGTTCCGTTGCGGTTCCTTCGTATGTGGTAACACATTCCTTGGAATGGATCGGGCAGCACGTGAAGCTCGGGTCTGAAATGCCGTTCATGCAGGGGCATATCGACCCGGAAACCGGCCGCCTGAAAGTCGATGAAAACATCGCCGACGAAGTGAAGCAACGGGCTCCGGATTGGACAAGGCAGCCCGCCCTGGCAGCCTATTTGGCCCGCCCAGAGCGCAAATTCGGTCCGATCATTGCAGTGGTCAGCCCTGCTTGGATCGACGAGCCCAACCACGAAAACTGGGATGCCGAAGGACGGGCGAAAGTCAACGCTACTGAGTTTGCTCCCCTCGAGCCGCAGGGCCGAGTCGGGCGACTCCATCTCGATGACACCAGGGTTTTCGCGCTGGATGGCCAACACCGTGTCTTGGGAATCCGTGGCATCCGGGAGGTTCGGGACATGGGATTCCTGCAGATGCGTAATAGAGATGGCCAGGCCAAGGGAACCACCATCACCAAAGAGCAGTTTCAGGAGGAATTCGACACGGACATTCCGCGTCTCCAAGCGGTCCTGAATGATTCCCTCGTGGTTGAATACATCCCCGCCGTCGTTCGGGGTGAGACCAGGGCCGAGGCGAATCGGCGGGTGCGTGCGGTCTTTATCGCCATCAATTCCTACGCCAAGCGAACCGATAAGGGTGAGAACATCCTGCTCGACGAAAACGATGGGTTTTCGATTGTCGCACGCCGAATCGCCGTCTCCCACCGGCTTTTTAAACTCCGCGACGGCACCTCTCTGGTGGACTTCAAACGGACGAGCATTCCTGCCGTTGGGAACCACTATCTCACCACACTTCAGTCCATCAGGGCGGTGGTCCGCACCTACCTCCATGCCGCGGCCAAGCATCTGGTCAGGCATTGGGAACCCCAGATTCGCGGTGCTGTGGCGGTCCGTCCGTCGGAATCCGCAATCGAAGAAGCCGAAGCCTTGGCCGTAGAATACTTCAACTCCGTGAGCGGACTGCCAATTTTTCGGGAACTTCGGCAGTATACGGCCTATGACTTTCGTCGGGAACTGAGCCAGTGGCGGGATTTTTTCAAAGTCAACCAACGGGGTGAACTGCTCGACAATTCCCTGCAAAACCGGGGCCATCTCCTTCTGAGACCACTTGGACAGGAAATTCTGGCGAACTCCGTGGCATCAATGATCACCTTACCAGAAGACGGGGGAAGGGGCCGCTCCATGCAAGGAGTTTTTCGCAAATTAAAGGAGCTCGACGAAGCCCGAAAGTTCGAAGCCCACCGTCCAAGCTCCCCCTGGTATGGCGTAACCTACTCAGTCGACGGTGGAAGGATTCTCACACGTAACGCATCTTGGGCACACCGTCTCATGAATCATCTGATTGCGGGAACTCCGGAAGACCAGGAGGAGGAGCTTGCTCGGCGGTGGAAGAATACCCGAATGATCAACCGGGACACAGGTGAATGGATGACTGCCTCTGGGCGAATTTCTTCCCAGCCGACGGTCGTTGGAATTCTCCCATAAATCAGATCCCCTTCAAGAGATTCGAAGCACCAAAATTTCACCAAATTCTACTTATTCTAATCTAAAGTAAACATGGAAATCATGGGTTAATCCGCTTTTTAGGCGCCTTGCTGTCACGCATTTGTTTCTCCGAGTGAGAAACGCCCCGATCCCGCTCGAATCGCCCCTTAGACATTCTTTGGAATTTTGGTGCGTAAAGCCCTGCTGATTCCTTTCAAGGCTGTCGAATTCGCTGGCGCTGCCCGATTCCCTGAGGTAATTAACTTTTCAGAAGGAATTTCCTTCAGAAATGAAATTTTCTTCAGAAATGGAATTTTCAGGAAATCAGATCAAGCGACTCGGTAAGGCCCTCCGCGATGGGCCTATTTCCGACGACTTGATTCGCCAGCTGGAGGACTATAGAGCCGCATTCGATCCCTTGCTGATCGACATGTCCCTGAAGCTGGAAGCGATACTGGCGGCGACAAAGATTCCGTCCCTGCTCACGGGCCGATCGAAGCGGACTAAATCGATCATCCGGAAACTCAAGCGGGTTCAGAACCGCGGAATGGATCTGTCCCGCGTGGCGGACATCGTGGGCCTGCGCCTCTTGGTCGAGAATGTAGCTGCCCAGGAACGAATGTTGGAGCTCCTGATCAAAGAACTGGATCTTCGGGATATTCATGACTACCGGAAAAATCCGCCACCTTCCGGATACCGATGTGTCCACCTGAACATTCGTCACGGAAGCCAGCTTTTGGAAATTCAACTCCGCACGCTGGCCCAGCATCTTTGGGCGATTGAATCGGAGTCTTTCGGCGAACAAACCAAGGAAGGGAAACCGTCAGAGGACGTCTCTAGCTACCTAGGCTACATTCGCGATGGAGTGGAAGCTATCGAGATCGGGGAGCCTTTGCCAGATTCGCAAGCGATGCCACAAATTCTGGTTTCGAAGCGTTCCCCATTCACCTCGATTCTACCGACTCTTACTGAGCGGTTCATGCAGGCCACGAAGTGGGAATCCGAGGAAAATCTTCCCGGATCATTCCTTCTCGTTTACGACCGAACGCGAGCACAGCTTCTCCATGAATTCAAATTCAAAGAATCCGAGCGGGAACAAGCACTCAGGGAATACTCCACATTCTCTCGCATGGTCGACGAGACTCGGTTTGACGTTCTCGTCCTGAACGCCGCTACACCCGCAGGCCTTCGTGTCACTCATCCTCAGTTCTTCTAATAACGATATACTCAATAAGATAAATCCGATGCAACTCTACGCTCTCGAAAACTACATCAAATCAGGCACATCAACATACCCACTATATGTTGGATTTCTGAAGGCAGGAGACCTTCTTAGTATCGCCGAAGTGCCAAACTTTTCTACAAAAACGGCAAACTACGACATTGCAACTAACGTTTTGACGCCGCCAGTAAAGCAGTGGCAAAGACCACTAATTCCCCAAAATAGCAAACGTATTACCGACACGTTCAATGATACAGGGGAATTCATGCCTAATCCCGTCCTAGTTGCTGAGCGATGCATAGGAGGACCAACTGGCATTACAATATCACCCTATCAGGCCCCAGGAGGATACACGACCCCCATGAAAGTTATCGATCTCCCAGTCCCACAAAGTGGTCAATCCCCACCGCTGTGGATTATCGATGGGCAGCACCGCATCACTGGCCTGGGTGATTCTCTCTGCAAACAACGCGACAATCTGATCCCGGTCGTTCTATTGCTCAACAATTCTGGAACATTTTATACAGGCAGAAATCTAGCAAAAATATTTGCTCAAGTCACCACGGAAGCCACCCCGCTAGACCCACTGCATAAGGAGTGGCTGACTTTCGCCTTTGAACTGGATAAATACAAAAAAAATGGAGGGCATCATCGCTCTATGGAAGCCGTTGCATATCTATGCAAATCCCCAACTAATCACCTCACGGGAAACCAAAATGGCTTTCACGACGACATAAAGTTTAACGACAAGCTTGATTCAAAACCTAAATTTTTAGGCCACCAATATGACTGCGCAGATCTCGAAAGCATTATAAATGAATCATATTATGGTTTAAATGCATCACAAGGACACATAGAACCTAGAGAACTCGCATCTCAACTTTCCGACTCATTCGAAATTTTGAAGCAAACTGTCCAGAGCGCACCTGATAAGTCGGTATTCTTTGGCAAAAGAGAATTCTGCCACAAAATAATGATCGATGCTTACGTCTGTGGCGCTTTGACATTCCTTAGAGAGTGTAATGCTAATCCAACCTCAGCTGATTGGAAAAGTCTATTCAATAAACTTAACTTTGGTCAAACCGACTGGAATTTCCAACAGCACGTCATTTCTTCGACTCGATGGGTCGAGAAATCAAAGACATTAGCGAAAGATGTCTTTGAATATTCCTTCCAGAATCAGGCACTGCCAGCAGGTGTATCAAATATCTGGGATTACCTTTCGGGAGATCAGCTCGAAGTTGTTATGGAATTCAAGCATTTGAATGGGAATAAGAAAGCGATTAAAAAGGGAATTCACGATGAGACCCTGATGAGGGGAACAAAGAAAACGATACCGATGGCAGGAAGAAAATATTTCCGCGTCAAAAGCAGATCGACTAACGCAAGACATCTAGAGATCTTTGATGCAAAGAGCAGTGCAGCCGATCCGATTCGATTCAAGTCCAGTGGGGAGTATCTTCTTCCCCCAAAAGTGTACCCCAACAAGGCCAGTCAAGACCCGCTCATTCTTACTCTGAAGATAATTGTCTACGGCGGCAATGAGGAGAGTATCACTGTTTCACTAAGCAACTGGAAGTGATGCACCAATTTCTGGATGGTTCGCGCTTTCTACAGGCCTTGCATGCCTCTTTGAGACACGGCTGGCGTAAAAGCTATTCCGGTGTTGGCAACGATCTTTATAAGCGTCTCGCTCTTTTACACCCTGAACACCTCGAAGAACTCGCATTGCCGATCGGAATATCACGAAACAAGTTGCAAGAGGCAATTCAAGGCCCTCGCGCATTTTCGTCCTCATCCGGATTGCAAACATACTGCGAGTGTGAGGAATTGTGGGGTTATAAATGTCATCTTGATGAAGAAATTCAACAAGACCATCTATTTCCATATTCTATGGGGGGGCCCACTTTGCAACTCAATCGTGTCTTTCTTTGCAAGCTTCACAATCTTGCAAAATCCAATGACATTCACATTTTGCCGTGGAAAAATGAAGATCGATGGTTTAAGCCATGGCTGGACTTTCAGATCGAAAAGTGCAGATCTTTAGCTTTTGATGTATATCCCGACCTCTAGATGAATACAAAAAACTCCATGACAATAGTTGGGGCTATAAAAGAGGTGCTCGCAACCGCTGGCACGCCCCTTACTTCGAAAAAAATATACAACGAAATAATTGCCCGTGGCCTGTATACTTTTGGAGCAAAGACGCCTGATGGACTAGTAAATAATAAGATCAGGAAGCATTGCTATGGACTAGACTTCCCGTCAGCCAGCCCGATAAAACATTTTGCCATCCACAGCAAGAATAAGAATGGAACGCTATACAAGATACTCGAGCCACACCAATCAACTCTAGAAGCAAAAAATACTGTTCAATCAGAGGAGACAAGCGACGATAAGATACCTGAGGAGAAGTTATTTGATTCATACTTGGAGCATCGATCTTCCGTAAAGACGATGTTGCTAGATCAAATACTCGCTTCTCCGCCAGCGTTTTTTGAGCGCTTGGTTGTAGATCTACTACTTGCCATGGGTTACGGTGGCAGCATCAAGGATGCAGGACGAGTGACTGAATCCTCAGGGGATTTCGGGATCGATGGGATAATTAAGGAAGACGAGTTAGGCTTAGGTAAAATATATATTCAGGCTAAGAGGTACGCCGAAAAGAAGGTTGGGCGCCCAGATGTTCAACAGTTTGTCGGGGCCATGGAAAATGTTCAAAAGGGAGTATTTATTACGACGTCTTCATTTGCGAATACAGCTATTGATTATGCTGAAAAACAACAAAAGAGTATTGTTTTAATCAACGGGGATAGGTTGTGTGATCTAATGATTACACACGGTGTAGGCGTTTCCACTTTAAAGTCCTACTCAACGTATAGAATCGATAGTGACTATTTTGCGGATGAATAGGAAAAGTAGCGACGAGCCAGGCGCACAAGTAAGCGATCAAATGTCGCCTAAATTTGGCCTAAGCTGAGAATGTTAAAAGGCGTTGAAACTCATTTCTCAAAGCATCTGTGGCTTGGTCAATTTCTTCCTCAGTGGTGAAGCGACCGATCCCTATGCGCACAGATGATCTTGCTCTCGAAACGCTACAGCCAATTCCTTCCAATACGTGCGACGGCTTAATTTCTGCGGACGTGCACGCAGACCCAGAAGAAATAGCGAGTTTACCAACGAGCGAGGCGATTAATGCCTCTGCCTCCACCCCAGGAAATGAGAAATTCAAATTATTTGGAAGGCGTCTTTCGCGATTTCCATTCAAAATTGCGCTGGGGATTAGGTTCTGAATCTGAGCTTCAAGCTTATTACGAAGATTCATGAGGCGTCTCGTCTCCTCCTTGTATTCCATATTCGCCAACTCAACGGCTTTCGCGAATCCAACGATTTGAGGAGTGGGTAGAGTTCCCGACCTCAGGCCCCGCTCATGACCTCCACCATCGATTTGAGCTACCAGTTGGACCTTCGGGTTGCTGCGTCGCACATAAAGCATTCCTATGCCTTTAGGTCCATAGATTTTATGAGCCGAAGCAGCCAGCAAGTCGATGTTCTGCGATTGAACATTGATTGGGATCTTTCCGAGAGCCTGGGTGGCATCCGTCATGAAGTAGACTCCGGCCTCACGGCAGATGCCTCCGATTTCCTCAATCGGCTGAAGAACTCCGATTTCGTTATTCGCGGCCATGATTGAAATCATAACCGTGTCTGGTCGGATTGCGGACTTCAGATCATCGATCGAAATCAAACCACCTGAGTCTACTGGCAGGATGGTCGTTTCGTAGCCGTTTCTTTCAAGCCATGCAAAACAATCGAGAACCGCTTTGTGCTCGGTTGCGGCAGTGATGAAATGCCTGCCTTTTTTTTCGTTGGCGATCGCTACACCCTTGATGGCAAGATTGATTGCCTCAGTGGCTCCTGACGTAAAGGTGATCTCTTGTGACTTTGCCTGAATGGACTTCGCAAGAATCTCCCGGGACTTCTCCACTGCTGCCAAAGCCTCGTTCCCATAGATGTGGCTGTTTGAAGCAGGATTCCCGAAGTGTTCCGTAAAGTAAGGGAGCATCGCTTCCACGACCCTGGGATCGACGGGTGTCGTTGCCTGGTAGTCTAGGTAAATGGGGCGTTTCGACTGATCCATGGCTGTCAGGATTTGAATTCGCGACCGACAAGTGACGCAAGATCCGGAAGACCACGGATTCTCGAACTGATCAATTCGAAGCCGCGGTTCATGTGCGCTACGAGAAACTCATTGAACTGCTTCTGCGTGCAGGTTTCGATGAGGTCGTTCTTGGCCACCCAGGTTCGCAGAAGGGCTATATAGACCGAATCGTTGTCTCCAAGCAGAGTATTGCGATTGATCTCCCTTCCCACACCTTCAGATTCGAAGGGATCCTGAGGAGAGCCTTGTTCCTCGAGTGACAGGCAGAAGCCGAATCGAGCAAGGATGTTCGGAGTAATACCCGTGCGTCCTCTCAACGTTCTCATTTTCGCGTCGATGGACTCCGCGAAGGGGATGCGCTGTAGGGTAAGATCAAGCAAGTTGCTTGGGGCGCCAGAAGTAGTCTTCCGTGGCGTTGGTGCGGCCTTCTTTTTGGTCATATTCGAGGTGGTAACAATGTGAAACTGCGGGGCTAAGTTGCTTGAAAAGCGGCTGATCCACTTCGGTATCGGTGGACAAAAGAATCACCTGATGCCCGGCATTGGGAAAGTAGTGCTCGATAAGCTTCGCCCTGTGATCGGAATCAAGGCGTCCAAGCGGAGTGTCGATGACAACTGGTAGTGGCCTTCCGGATGTTCTGCCAAGGCCCCAGAGGAGTGCGATTGCGAAGATTTGCTTCTCTCCAGAAGACAATTCCTCTTTGGGGATGGATCTACCCTGTTGATCAAAGAGGGTGACGGCAAAGGAGGATGAATCAACCTCGATTCGACGAACGAAGTCATCCTTCCTGGCAAGCTTGTTGAAGCATTGAGTCACCTCACTTTGAAGCGTTTCAATTTTGGCTTGGGCTAGGCGGCGGCGGTATTCCTCAAGGGCTGGTCCGAGCTTTTGGAGCTGTGCCAGCTTGAGACGCTGCTTCGAGGCGGTGGCGCGTTTGTCTTCAATCCGGTCCTTGTTGCGCTCAGCTTGGGCAACCTTCATGTCCACTTGCCGCCGGTCTTCATTGAGCTTCTGTTCCTGCTGCTTCAAGTTGCCCATCCGCTGGTGGGATGCATTGAGGGAGGTAACAAGGTCAGCAAGGTCTCGCTGATCGGGAGTGTGGCTCAAATCGCGCTGTAGCGTCTTGAGTGTTTGGTGGGCATCCTCCAGTTCAAGAAAGAGTTGCGCCAACTGGGAAGCTTGATCGGGACCAGCCGAACTCACAATTTCCTCCATGAGCACGGAGGCCCTCTCGGACAGGCCGTGGATTGTCCGGACTGGTTTATTGCCTATGGACGTCTGGAAAAACTCATCGAGTTGCTGATCAATGAAGGATCGGATTGAGGTTTGCTGGCGACCTTCCCCTTGACTGGCTTGCAGGAGATGATCCCGCACATCTTGGACGGTCCGGGCTCTCACGGCCTGGCTACGCCCTTCGGACTCCGCATGAAGCTGACTTTGAAGGAGCGATACAATGCCCGGGCACATCACGAATGGAGCGGCGCCTTCGCATGCTTCGCGGATACCCTGTTCCTTAAGAGTGATCAATTCCTTGGTCTGCTCAAATCGAAACTGATTCTCAGAACGCTTTTCCGCAAGTGATCCACCTCGTTGCTGCAGCTGTGAGTCCAAGTTTGTAATCGAACAAGTGACGCCATCTATCTGTGTTTTCACGCTGGAAATTTCTTCGTCAATCGAGTCGAGCTGGGTCCTGAATGACGAGAGCTCTCTAGTAATTTCCTGAAGCTCGCGTTCATAGGCTGCTGGATCTTCGCTCTTGAGCAATTTTGAGCGATAAACTGCAAGATCGCTCTTGAGTGCAAGCACTGCATCGAGCCCCAGGAGCGATTGGATAGCCTCCGAGATCGCTTCGTTGCTGGAGGCGTCTTCCGCAATCGACTTGATCTTTTCTCCGTCGAAAAAGAATAGCTGTGAAAGCCTCTCGGGCACGATATCCCCGACGAATGCTTCCCAATGAGTTGCGCTGATCTCATCAAATGGCTTTCCTTCTTTATCGACGCGGAAGAACTCAGTCACAGTCCCTGAACTTGAAATCGTCCATGACCGTTCCACATAGAAGCTGTTTTTTTCTCCTTGCTGAACAAAATCGAACTCAACGCCAACTTTGCCATAGGATCCGCGATTCTGAGTGGTCTTGTTCCGGTGAGTTCTTGCGACCAGGGCCTCGTCATAATCCTTCTGGCTCAGGCGATCCCCAAGAGAACGACGTCCGTAAAATAGAAGGCGGATGGCACCAAGGAAGGTGGTTTTCCCAGCTCCGTTCTTTCCTCCGAACAAAACGACAGGCCGAACCTTCCCCCGTTTCTCGCGTGGCTGCAAGTCGAACTCGTTTCGGCCGGAGAAGAGCCCGTAGTTCTCCAGGACAATTTTGGTGAAAATCATGAGTCGATGCCGGGTTGGTTTACTGTTTCAGAAAGCGCATCCTCAAGATCACGCCAGTCCTTGTTGAAGATCTTGTCGATCTGGTCGTAGATCCCGGATCGTCTGCTCATTCCTGCATGATTCCTTTCAACATCAAGGAGCTCACGAATGAGGTTTGCAGGCAAATCAGACTTTTTAGCCACGTCCTCAAGAAGCTGCTTCTCGACACCCCCCACGCCGGCATGGTCGTCTACCAACCAATCCATGACTTCTTTGGTTTCCTCCTCATAGATTGCCGGAAGTTCGTCTTCCCAATCTCCCTCATCGTGAAGCCAAAGTTGGCGGATTTTATGAAGTTCCTCCGGGCGGATCAGATGCACTTCCGGATCCGGGCCGGTTTCTCTGACTGTCATTTGAGTGCGGAGCAATCTCCGCAAAATCTCCTTTCGGAATTCCAATTTATAGGGTCCCCACACGATTCTCTTTTCTCCTCCGGCGTCGAAATACTCCACGCGGCCATTGCGGCGGCGGTGATCACGGATCTTTGGCTTGTTTTCCGGAATCTGGGTTTCGGTCAACCAGTCGCGAAGATCCAGCATCGGCTGCATCCAATCTTCGCCATTCTCAATCATGGCTTCCATGGAGCGGTCTTTTTGCACAACGGTGCAGGTCCAGCACCCGAAACGTCCCCCACCGCAGGATGGCGTCGATTTGTCGATAACCAGCGGACATTCACCGGCTTGAGCGTTACGATACATCGTGACGATCGCGTCATTGCGTCCGGCCCAAGGGCTCGGAACCGCCATGAGATACTCCCAAACATCATTCGTATGCCAGTCCTCAATCGGTGTGAAGACGAGCGCGTTGGCGATGTCGTTGTGCCAGGAAAGGTAAGCGCCCTTATCGCGGCGATTGGCCATGACCTGTCCGCGAGACGAACTCTCCGAACGCCGGGAACCGAGAAGAATTACCACCTCTCCGTATTCCGCGATCTTGCTTTTGATAAATGTGGTCGTTGGGGCAATCTTCATCCTATCAGTGCACCACCGAAAATTGGTATATGGCGCTGGAAGGCCTCGGCCAATCATGTTCACCCAGAACGTGTCACGTATGGCTGGAATCACCTTGTGAACACTGATTGGCATTTTTTCAGCAGTGGCTTTATCGCCAATTTGCTTCAGCGTCTCGACCAACTGGTTCACCACCGCTGGTGTTTCCACCAGGGTGTCTGATGTAATTACGTAAATAGGTTTCGTTCGTTGCTCTTCCGGAAGGCCTCTTAGGGCATACCAAGTGAGCTGAAGCACACAAGATGAGTCCTTGCCCCCACTGTAGCCGATTACCCATGGTCGACCGTCGCTGAGGTATACCTCGCGAATTTTTTGTAATAGAGCCTGAATGCGCTCCCCTGTAATGCGTTCTTCGTTCATGAAATTTCTTAATCCGATTCTGTGTTCTTATCGACGTTTGAATTGAGTCTCTACTTCCTCTTCTTGCGGATTCAGAGGAAGCCCAACCGCCCCTTTGAGCACGTTGGCTGTGAGAAGAATATTGTTGTGAGCCTTGCTGATTTTGCCACCGGTCATCGCCCGCCCCTCCCAAAGTCCTGAGCCTTGTCGACTCCAATCCACCGTCTTTAGTCCGCTTAGCCTCTTCTTCCAATCATTGGGATGTGATGCCAGCAAGTCCACGCCAAGTCTGCCAAGAGCGCGTAGCGCAATTCCGTGAGCGTGGATACAGTCCCGCCTAAGGTCCGATGTCGCTACTTTTCGGTCCGCCGCTTGCTGCCACTCCGTGATGTTCTTGCCCACTTCGGTCCAGTAAGCCACTGCAATCTGCTGGTCCTTGGCGGTTGGTTCCGTTCCCTTCTTCTTTCTTAGAAGGTCGGCGGTTGCCTGATATAGGACACTGAGGGTGAATAGTTTCCGGGAACGGTTCGAAATGGTTGTTTTGGTCTTCTCAGTCAAATCACGGAAGATCATTACGTTATCCACGACGTCCTGCATGAGGCGGGACATAGGATCTCGATTGTCGTAAAGTATGCTCAGCGAAGTGGTTGGCCGGACCGCATAACGGTTCAGGTCAGCAAAGAGTTGCTGGGAACGCTTGAGACCTTGGTCAATGTAAATCACCAGAGAGATCGTTTCGTTCCTGAGTTCCGGCTTTTCTCTGAGGGCCTGCTCAAGCGCCGCCCTTCGATGCTGCCCATCATTGATCAGGTAGGTCACTCCGTAGGGAACCTTCAAAATGCCCATCCGGCGGGCAAGTCCCTCGGTTCCAAAGGGGGAAAACTCAACGCTGCTGTCGATTGAGACCGTGAGAGAGGAGAACGCGTAGCTGGTCGGATTCTGGAGGATGTAGTCGGTAATCGCCGGAATCCGGGCCTTGTTCATGCTGCGCTGGGCCCTGAGATCGGCTGGAACCCCGTCGTCGTCGTCGTTGATCTTGATCAGATCGACAACAAGGTTGATTGGACACATCGCAACGTAATACTCTTTACCAGCCTGGACACCTCGCAAGGCTGGGAATGAAAGCTCGTAATCGTCGGTCTGCATTTTTGGAGGGGTGGATGTGGGAAGTTTCCAGAACAAGCGTGGAAGTCAAATGGAAAACTTCCAAAGTGTATGCAGAAACTTCCCGCACCCCGCAATGGTTCGGTCGTTCCACTTGTGGCGGAGAGGCCCCACTCGTGATCCATCCCGAGGATGGGCGTTTTCATACCTACATCATTGGGAAGAAGGGTTCGGGAAAAATCCACCTTGTTGCGCAAACTCATCCTCCATCACATCCATCAGGGCCACGGGATTGCCATCATTGATCCGCTTCGTGTTTGGGACTTCAGGCCCCCGGCCTTGTGGGACTGAACAGGGAGAACCCTGCTGGCAGGTGAGGGGGATTGTGTTCACAATACTAATCGATTTCCGTCGTCTTTCAAACCTCGGGCGTGTCATAACGGGCCTCTTTGGAGTTCAGGAGAAGTGAGAGCGGTGCAGATATTCATTGCCATCTGTGGGTGAATTTCTCGGACAGCCGGAATCCCGAGTGCTCGACAGCTTCCGATGAATTGTCTTTATGACACAGGCTGGACTTGAAAATTGGCAAAGTTGGGTTACTCTGTCCACGTTAGCATCAAGAACGGCTCGTCGGCGGCGACGAACCTGGCAACCTGGCGTAGAGAACGCAAAGGTGCCTTGGGCGGGAACTTCGGTTCCGGTCCGATGTGCGGGTCTTCACCGGCCCGAACAAGAGTATTCTCTGAGATGAATCTGGCGGCACTCCGAAGGCAACAAGGAGGGCTGCGGGAGACATCTGGCCGAGGGGCCGTTCCTGATGCGCGAAGTAAAATCGTCCATCAACCGAACCATCCCATGAGCCAATCGATCCCCGCGCCCCAACTGGCCTTGCGCACCAATCTCCGGAATGCCAACCACCACCTCTGGGACAACAACGGCACCTGGTGGTGCCATGCCACGGTGCATCTGCCGGACTTCACCAAGCGGCGGGTGCGGATTTCACTCCGCACGCCGGACCTCGAAAAGGCAAGATTGCGTCGGGACACAATCTTCGCACGTCACGGGGCATCGGAAAGGGGGGCGGAATGAGTGCCCTCACCGCGAAACGCCAGCCCGTCACCAAGGGAAATCAGGCACAGCCTGTGACACCGAATCCAGTTTCGCCACCGGAACCGGTGGAGGAGGAATCCATAGAACCCCCACCTGCGGCATCCCGCCATGGCCGGATCCGTTCCCTGCTGACGCAACCGTTGGGGCTAGAGGGCTGGGAGGCCTTGGAACCCGTAGTGCTGGCGTCGCTGATCTCTGGCGACCCGCTGTTGTTGGTGGGGAGGCATGGAACGGCAAAAAGTTTCCTGCTGGAGCGTCTTGCTGCGTCGCTGGGGTTGGTCTTCCGATTCTACAATGCATCGCTCGTGAACTACGATGACCTGGTGGGGATTCCGTTGCCCAACGAGGACCAGACCGCGCTGCGCTATATCTCCACGCCTTCGTCAATCTGGGATGCCGAGGTCGTGTTTATCGACGAACTCAGCCGAGCTCGGCCGGAATTGCAGAACAAACTCTTTCCCATCATCCATGAACGGCGCGTGCAAGGAGTGGATCTGCACCGGCTGCGCTACCGCTGGGCCGCCATGAATCCGCCGCCGGCCCGCGATGCGGAGGACGACGGCACCACCTACTTTGGAGCGGAACCGCTTGATCCAGCGCTCGCAGACCGATTTGCATTCATCGTGGAGGCCCCCGGTTGGGAGAACCTCAATAACACGCAGCGGCGCAGTGTGCTGCTGGATCAATTTCGGGGTCCGCATGAGTTTCCCGTCACGGTGGAGGCGCTGGTGGAGCGGGGGCAGGAATTATTCCAGGCGTTGACCTCGTCGCCCCCGGAAACGCTGGCCGACTATCTGATTGCCCTCGCGCCTCACGCCGCCGCCTGCGGGCACACCCTTTCCACCCGGCGAGTCACCATGCTCTTGCGTTCGATTCTCGCAGTGCAGGCGGCGCGGACAGTGCTGTCGGAGTTCGCCGGGATGGCGAGGCCGGATTGGGAGGATGCCGCATGGCTGGCATTCCGGCATGGGTTGCCGGGACTGGCCCAGGGCACGCCAATTCAGGAGGCCGCCCTGTTTGCCTCGCACCGTCAAGCCTGGCGGCTGTGTGCTCTGGAAGCAAACGATCCCTGGAAGCAGTTGCTTGCAGTGACCGATCCAGCGAAACGGCTGGCACTTGCCTGTCGCTTGGGGGAAAAATTGGCCAACGTCGATTTCGCCAGTCTGGTGAGTGATGCACTGGCGTCGCAACCCGTGCGGGCCCTGCGGACGACTCTGGCTCTGGTCGTTTACCTGCGTCTGCGCCTGGCGCGGGATCTGCCGGGCATCGCTGTGGAGATGCTGGCGGGCGAGCTGAGGCGGGTGCTGAGTCATGGGACGAAGAAATTCATGGTGCACGGAAGCCAGTTGACCGCGTGCCGGGAGGTCGCGTCCATCTGCGGAAGTTTTACAGAGGATTCAACCCACGCCCATTACGAGCGGGACGCTCATTGCAGGAATCTGCTCAATGGGCTGCTGCCGGATGGTTTCGGAGATATAAAGCCGGAAGCGGTTCACAAAAAATTCAATGTCTGGTGGAAGCAGTTTGGACTGGTCAACCCACACGGGCCAAATCCATCATGAACTTCGCCGGTTCCCTCCTGCACAACATGAGCTGCCCTCCCCGCACGGAGGTGGTGGTGGCGCAAAGGCCCGTGGCCGCACGGCATTTCGTCTTCAGTCTGAGCGCTATCATTCCCGCCCTGAAAGTTCGGAGCCAGGAACATTCCGACAGGAAAGGCATCTTCGATTTTGGCTGGGAGGAAATCCCCCCCGTGGAGGAAGTGGAGGCGGCCGTGGATCGCCTCCCCGGATTTCTGATTGGATTTCCCGACAAGGCGGAAGTCGTCCGCAGTGTGAAGGTGCGGAGCGTCGCGCTGGTCATCGCCCTGCTGTCGCGGCGAATCGATGGCCTGTTCATTAAAGCCCGCACCCCCGACTATTCCATCGGGTCGCTCCTGGGCTCTCCATTTCGTGTGGAGGATTGGCGCGATCAAAAATTGACCCGGGAGGCACAGCCATGAACAGCCCCACCGCCGACAGTCTGCGACGCCGCATCTTCAACGTCGTTCCCGCCGCCACCTGGCAGTTTGAGCAATTGCTCGGGCTGCTGGACATCACAATCGACGAATCGATCCCCACAGCCGCTGTGGAGTGCACGATTCGTCCACGGCTGCTCATCAATCCGCAGTTTGTGCGAGACCATTGCCGCACAGACGAACACCTCTTCATGCTGATCATGCATGAACTGTATCATGTGGTGCTGGGCCACACGCGGCTCTTCGATCGCCCGACGCCCGCCCATAATATTGCCTTCGATGCCGTGATCAATGCGATGCTTTGCATCCAGTTTCCCGCACCGATTTACACTGGCTTCTTCGAGGAGATCAACCCGGTTGAGGACTTTCCGGCGCGCCTGCTGCGACCCCCCGCGGGTTGGCCAAAGCAGATTCGTTTCGCGGAGGACGCCAGTGATGCGGAAAGGCGCGTCCTCTCCCTGCTCTATGGGCCAAATCCAAATGGGGTGACCTATCTGGAGGTTTTCAGGCTGTTGGTGGAGGAATGTTCCGCTTCGGAAACTACCCCCTTCGTCCTCATCGGCAACCATGAGGATCCTTCGGGCGACCCCCCCAGGGACTCTCTGATTAAGGAGATCGTGGTCAAGATCGTAGGTGCCTGGCCCCGGCCGCCGATCAACCTCGGCGGGCGCGATGAGGGAGCGGCCGCCCAAGCATGGCTCATGACCAAGCCCGTCGATCCGCACGCTCCGCTGCGGGCCGCCATGAAAACTCTGCTGAAGCGCGCGGGAGTCCTGCGGGGCGAAAGCGGGACAACCTGGAAAATGGAGCGGATTTCACGACCACGAACCGTGGAAACGGTCGTCCCACAGGCGGCTGACCGGCGGGTGGCCGCATGGCGGGCCTTGTATGGAACGTGGCCTGTGATCTTTCATGCGCAGACACTCGAAGTCCGCAATGGCCTGGTGCAACACCCGATTGCTCATGTCTATCTGGATATCAGCGGCTCGATGAACAATGTGCTGGCGGTGCTGGGTGGAGCCCTTGCCAAGCCCCACCGGGAGGGACTGCTGCGTCTCTTTGTGTTCTCCACGGTCGTCGATGAGGTGAAGCCCTGCCGCCTCCACACGGATAAACTGCGCAATACCCTGGGCACCAATATCCATTGTGTTCTCGCGCATCTTGCCGCCATCCCCAAGGGCCGCCGGCCGCGCCGGGTGGTCATTCTGACCGATGGCTGGGTGGGCACCCCGCAGTCGGACCTGCTCGCTCATCTTCGATCTGGCGGGATGCGGTTCCTCGCCGGGCTCACTTCACCAGGTTCTCCCAATGACCTCCAACTTCTCAACGCTGACATTACCCCACTACCAACATGATCCCAAATAACGCCTTCTCCCGCATCGATACCGCCGAGTATGTCTCGGCCGGACACCCCGACCGCCTTGCTGATACCATCGCCGAGCGACTCGTCGAGTTTGCCCAGACACAGTCCCATCCTGATTTCATTTCCCGCAGTCTCGTTGGCGTGGAGGTCGCTGTCCATGATGGAACAGTTTTTGTGGACGGCCGCATGGCAATTGATGGAGGACCCGTTCCGGTGCCCTTCGACTCCATCGTCCGAAGTGTCTTCGCCGATGCCGGACATGGCGAGATTTGGGGCCCGTCGCCGGAATCCCTGGAAATCATCGTCCGGGTTTGTGAGGAGGTATTGACGTCGGAGGAGGCGGATATCCGTCCGTTTTCCGATGATCAGAATGTGGTGCATGGCTATGCCGTGGCCCGCCCGGAGACCAATTTCCTGCCCGCAGCCCACTGGCTGGCACACCGCCTTGGAAGAGCCGTGCAAATCTTCCGGACTACGAATCCAGACCGCTACGGCCCCGATTTCAAAATCTTCACCGATCTTGAAGACGACGGTCGGGAGGTGCATTGGAGGCGACTGGTCATCAGCCTGCAGCATGCCCGCGGAATTGACATGGAGACCCAGCACCGGGATCTGATTCCGGTGGTGCGCGCCTGTCTCCAGGAAGCGGAGGGCGGGGGCTTGGTGGGAGCTTCCGAATCCTTTCAACCAGCTCATTTGCACCTCAACGGTGCCGGTGATTTTGTGGTGGGAGGTCCGCGAGGTGATAACGGGCTTTCCGGCAAGAAACTGGTGGTCGATCACTACGGTCCTTCGGTGCCCATTGGCGGCGGCGCCCTGTGCGGGAAGGATGTTTGGAAGGTTGACCGCTGCGGTGCCCTGAGGGCACGCCAGCTGGCCCGGCGGCTGGTTCAATCAGGTCACCACCAGGCCATGGTTACCCTTGGCTGGGCCCCTGGTGAAGACGTGCCCGGCTTGCGTGACGTCAAGGTCCAGGCCGGTCCTCATGCCCCGTGGCAGAGTCTATCGGAACAGGAATTGCCAGGAAAGGAGTGGTTTTCCATCAGCGCCATTGGACAGGATCTCGACCTCACAAGGGTATCTTGGAGCACGATCCCGGCGACGGGGACATTTCTCAATCCCGAATTATCCTGGGAAAAATGAATGAAGCAATCCTTTGAACACCTCTAATCACAGGCGAAAACCGGTGCGAATCGGATTTCTGGTTCCATTAGCGGTCCCTGATGATTGCTTGCCTGCTCTTCAATAAATTTTCCGAAAAACCACTTCCGCCTTCATGAAAACACAACCCTACGACCTCATCGGTGATATCCACGGACACTATGACAAGCTGATCGCGCTGCTCGACCCCGCGCGCCCCGAAGTCCGCGAATACCGCCTGCCAGAACTCGCCACAAGGAGCCCCAAGACATTGATGATCTGGAACCAGCGGGCCACCGCCACCCGGGCGAGCCTGGCAATGGCGGTGGAAGTGCTGCCGGAAATGCTGGCGATGGAGTGAGGAGCGCATCAATCGCTATCCCCTCTCGCCCTCAATGTGGAAAAGGGATAAAGACTTGGCAGCATCATCGCTTCCTCGTGATTCAGACCTGTTTCCTTCGCTGCTTTGGATCAAATCCGAACAAAATCCCCCTGCACAGAAGAAATCTGCTCGGAAGGTGAAACAAATTTCTCCAGTTGGGTTAATAGGTAGGTAGGTCGATGCAATTTCAGATCATTCTCCCTGGTCCCCCCGTCGATTTCCGATTTCTGGGTTGGTTCGTCATGCATTTCATGGTAGCAGAGTGATGTCGGAGCAGGAAAATCGCGGGCCCATTGGTTCGGGTGCCTTAACAAAGATTTCTCAAATTATTCCGACTCTATGCCTGTATTTGTCCCACCCCATGGTCTAAGATGAAGGAATTATGATGATGGATCGTCTCACTCCTCTCGCTCGCAAACTCATCCGCTCCGTGTCCTTCTCTGCGATGCAGTCTCGGGGTAAGACTGGGCGAATTTCTTTTGGGATACGTTTTCTCGGAGCCGCGATTGGCGTGTTGGCAATGGCCTGCGGACCTGTGGCGGCGCAACTAACGGTGGACAATGTTCGGGCCGTCCAGCGGGCGGGGACAAAGCTGGTGGATATTGATTATGATGTAACCGGGGCGTTCGGATCTGTGACGATCTCGCTGGAGATTTCTTCGGATGACGGAACGACATGGGCCGTTCCATCGCCCTCAGCGACGGGAGCGATTGGCAGTAGGGTGAAGGCTGGCGTGAATCGACGCATCACTTGGGATGCAGGCACAGACTGGAATCAGCAGTTCTCATCGCAAATGAGGTTTCGATTGAGGGCAACCAAGGAGGAATTTGTGCAGGTGCCTCCTGGTTCACTTGGAAATTCAGAGTTGGGGCAACTTTATGGATGGCCGCATGTAGATTCCGTTTACTTGGGTAAATACGAAGTGCTGTTGGGGGAGTGGCAATCGGTGTCGACTTGGGCAATAGCGAATAGCTATGAAATTGGGGCGGCTGGAGGTGGCGGAAACACCTATCCTGTAAGGGGCGTAGCCTGGCTTGATGCTGTGAAGTGGTGTAATGCGCGTAGTGAAAAAGAAGGATTGATTCCAGTTTACACAACAGATGGTGGTGCAGTCATCAGATCGTCGGGAGGCCTGCCATTTGTAAATGCCAGCGCGAACGGCTACCGCCTCCCAAATGAAATAGAGTGGGAGTGGGCGGCACAAGGAGGCCAGCAGGGTGTAAACGGATGCTGCGCGTATAGCGGAAGCAATGACCTGAATACGGTGGCTTGGTATCGGGGGAACGCCGAATCACAGCAACCTGTCGGAACAAAGGCAGGGAATGGCTTTGGTTTGCACGATATGAGCGGCAACGTATGGGAATGGTGTTATGGCACTTGGAATGGTGGTGGTGGGGACCATGTTTACCGGGGAGGCAGTTCGCAATCAGACAGCGAGGAATGTAAGGCCGCGGTCCGCGACAGTTTCATCAGAAATTCTACATACCGAGGTATTGGCAATTTTGGTTTCCGGTTGGTTTGCAATTCAATCCCCGCCACTGCGATGACTACGGCTGATTCGGACTATGTCTCTGTTGATACCATCCCTCCAACGATAAGCGACATCGGGGATCGGAGTTCGAACCGTGGAGTGAGCACGGGAGCAATTCCCTTCACCGTGGGTGATGTTGGCGCGCCGGCGGCTGCGCTGACATTGACTGGCAGGTCCAGCAACCAAGCGTTGGTGCCGGACGCAAACATTGTCTTCGGCGGGAGCGGGGCAAACCGGACGGTGACGGTGACGCCAAAGGCTTTTCTGAACGGAGGGCAGAGCGGGATTGCCACGATCACGATAACCGTGAGCGATGGCGTGCTAACATTTAGCGACAGTTTTGTGCTCACTTCGGTTGCTCCTCAAGGCTCCCTGACAGCCTGGGGGTACAATCAGTTTGGACAAACGAACGTTCCCGCCAGTTTGAACGGGGTGACGGCCATCGCGGCTGGGTATGGTCACACTGTGGTCTTAAAAAGCGATGGCACGGTGGCCGCATGGGGATACAACGCCTCTCTTCAAACGACCGTTCCCCTCGGCTTGAGCGGGGTGACGGCCATTACGGCGGGTTCGTATCACACAGTGGCCTTAAAGAGCGATGGGATAGTCGTGGCGTGGGGAGCCAGCTTCGATGCTCAAACGACGGTGCCTGCCGATCTGAGCGGAGTGACCGCTATTGCGGCAGGGGGAAATCACACAGTGGCCTTGAAGAGCGATGGCACCGTGGTGGCTTGGGGATACAGCGGCTATGATCAAACGACCGTCCCTCCCAGCTTGAGTGGGGTGACGGCTATTGCTGCGGGGTGGAATCACACTGTAGCCTTAAAAAACGACGGCAATGTGGTGGCGTGGGGAAACAATGAACTTGGGCAAACTACCATTCCTCCCGGCTTAAGTGGGGTGACGGCTATTGCTGCGGGGTGGAATCACACTGTGGCCTTAAAAAGTGATGGCACGGTGGTGGTTTGGGGATTGAACGACAAGGGACAAACGACCGTTCCAGCCGGATTGAGCGCAGTGACGGCCATTGCGGCGGCTGGAAGTGATCACACTGTGGCCCTGAAGAGCGATGGCACCGTGGTGGTTTGGGGAGCATCGAACTATGGTCAAGCCATCGTTCCTGCGGGCTTAACCGGGGTGACAGCCATTGCCGCGGGAACTTATCACACTTTGGCAATCACCAACACCGATGCACCGACGATTAGCGATATTGCAGATCAGAGCACAAACAGAGGCGTGAGCACGGGGGCAATTCCTTTCACTGTGGGTGATGTTGGGACAGCAGCAGCTTCGCTGATTGTGAGCGGCACTTCAAGCAACCAGGCGCTGGTGGCGAATGCCAGCATTGTCTTCGGAGGAAGTGGTGCAAACCGCACCGTGACGGTCACGCCGAAGGCTTTTCTGAACGGAGGGCAGAGCGGCGTTGCAACAATCACGATTACAGTGAGCGACGGCGTTCTGACATCTAGCGACAGCTTTGTGCTGGCTGCGATTGCTCCGGCAGGCAATGTGGTGGCGTGGGGATACAACGGCTATGGCCAAACGGTCGCTCCCGCCGACTTGAGCGAAGTGACGGCCATTGCGGCGGGTTTTATGCACACCGTGGCCTTGCGGAGTGATAGCACGGTGGTGGCGTGGGGACGCAATGACGATGGTCAAACGACAGTCCCCGCTGGCCTGAGCGGCGTGACGGCCATTGCTGCGGGGGATTATCAAACAGTAGCCTTGAAGAACGATGGCACGGTGGTGGCCTGGGGATACAGCGAAACGGCCGTTCCCTCCGGCTTAAGTGGGGTGACGGCCATTGCGGCAGGTGTTGTCCACACTATGGCCTTGAAAAGCGATGGCACCATGGTCGCGTGGGGATACAACGGCCAAGGTCAAACGACCATTCCCGCCGGCTTGAGCGGGGTGGCGGCCGTTGCTGCCGGTGAACGTCACACCGTGGCCTTAAAGAGCGACGGCATGGTAGTGGCGTGGGGAGGCAATGACGATGGTCAAACGACAGTCCCCGCTGGCCTGAGCGGCGTGACGGCCATTGCTGCGGGGGATTATCACACGATAGCCTTGAAGAACGATGGCACGGTGGTGGCTTGGGGGAAAAACACCAATGGTCAAACGACAGTTCCCGCCGACTTGAGCGGGGTGACGGCCATTGCGGCGTGGCGTAATCACACCGTGGCCTTGAAGAGCGATGGCACGGTGGTAGCGTGGGGATGGAACATGAGTGGTCAAACGACCGTCCCTGCCGGCTTGAGCGGCGTGACGGCCATTGCGGCAGGCGGTTTACACACCGCTGCAATAGTCATTCCACCGTCAATCACTAGCATCGCTGATACTGGTACGAACGAAGATACAGCCACCGAAGCCCTACCGTTCATAGTCGGCAATGGCGTAAGCTCCTCCGATGCACTCATTCTAAGTCGAATGTCCAGCAACGCCGTGCTCGTCCCGAATGCCAATATTGTGTTCGGAGGGAGTGGGGCAAACCGCACCGTGACTGTGACGCCTGCAGCAAATCAGTCGGGCACGGCCACCATCACCGTGACAGCGAGTAACGGGACCTTAACGAACGAAGTTTTTGTGCTGACGGTAAATCCGATTAACGATGCACCGACGATCACGGACATCGTCGACCGCACCATCGACGAGGAGAGCAACACAGGTGCGATCGCCTTCACTGTTAGTGATGTGGACAATCCGGTGGCGGGTCTCACGGTCAGCGGCACTTCGAGCAATGCCGCGCTGGTTCCCACCGGCAACATCGTTTTCGGTGGAAGCGCGGCCTCCCGCACCGTGACCGTCACTCCTGCAGCGAATCAGTCCGGAACGGCCACCATCACCGTGACTGTGAGCGACGGAGATCTCAGCACCCAGGACACCTTTCTGCTGACGGTCAATCCGATTAACGATGCGCCAACGGTTAGCAACGTCACCGATCGGACCATTGATGAGGACGGCAACACCGGATCCGTGGACTTCACCGTTGGCGATGTGGATAGTCCCGTTCTCACCGTGACTGGGACATCGAGCAACACCTCCCTGGTTCCGAATGCAAACATCGTCTTCGGCGGAAGCGGTGCGTCCCGCACGGTGACCGTGACGCCAGTCGCCAATCAGTCTGGGACGGCCATCATCACCGTGACGGTGAGCGATGGAGCCCTGGCCGGTGTCGATACCTTTTTGCTGACGGTCAATGCTGTCAATGACGCGCCAACCATCACCAACATCGTCGACCTCGCTATCGATGAGGATACCAACACAGGGGCGGTTGCTTTAACGGTTGGCGATGTGGAAAACCCCGT
This sequence comes from Akkermansia muciniphila, assembly GCA_943333275.1. Classification (GTDB taxonomy): domain Bacteria; phylum Verrucomicrobiota; class Verrucomicrobiia; order Verrucomicrobiales; family V1-33; genus JAGNEJ01. The sequence goes on along the minus strand of CALQSQ010000002.1, from coordinate 83,571 downwards.
CGCGAGCCTGACGGTGAGCGGTGCCTCCAGCAACGCTACGCTGGTCCCCAATGGCAATATCGTCTTCGGCGGAAGCGGAGCCTCCCGCAGCGTGACGGTCACGCCGGCGGCCAACCAATTCGGGACGACCACCATTACCCTGACCGTGAGTGATGGCACCGCCACCACCAGCACCACCTTTCTGCTGACGGTCAATCCGATCAACGATGCGCCGACGATCACGAACATACTGGATCGCACCATCGACGAAGACACCAACACCGGAGCAGTAGCCTTCACGGTGGGCGACGTGGACACCGCGCTGCTTGGACTCACGGTCACCGGCACCTCCAGCAACCCGGCACTGGTGCCCGACGGGAACATTGTCTTCAGTGGCCTCGGGGCCTCCCTATCCGTGACGGTGACGCCTCTTCCGAATCAATCGGGCACGACCACCATCACTGTGACGGTGGGCGATGGTCAACTCACCGCCACGGATACCTTCCTCCTTACGGTGACGCCCGTGAACGATCCTCCAACCATCACCAGCATCCCTGACCGCACCATTGACGAGGACACGAACACCGGGGCCATTTCCTTCACGGTTGGCGACGTGGAAACCGCCGCAGGCTCCCTCACGTTGAGCGCCACCTCGAGCAACACGACCTTGGTGCCGAACGCGAACATTGTTCTCGGCGGCAGCGGCATGGCGCGCACTGTCACGGTCACTCCCCTGCCAAATCAGAACGGGCAGGCGACGATCACGGTGACGGTTGGTGATGGCACGGCGACCACCAGTTCCGCCTTCGTGCTGACGGTTGGTCCCTTGAATGACGCCCCCACGATCGAGGACATCGCAGACCGAACCATCAATGAGAATACCAGCACGGGAGGCATCGCCTTTTCCATCGGCGATCTTGAAACCCCAGCGGGCAGTCTGACGGTCACGGGCACCTCCGGCAACACGGCGCTCGTGCCAAATGCGAATATCGTTTTCACTGGAAGCGGAACCTCCCGCAGCATGACGGTGACGCCGGCGGCCAATCAATTTGGAACCACAACCCTTACGCTAACCGTGAGCGATGGCCAGTTGACCGCGTCGGACACGTTCGTGCTCATAGTCAACCATGCCCCGACGATCACGGCAATCGCGGGCCAGGTGATCGATTTCAACACCGCCACCAGCGCCCTTCCGTTTACGATTGGAGATTTTGAGACTCCAGCGGATCAACTCACCCTTTCCGGCGGATCCTCGAACCCGACGCTGGTGCCAGTGGCGAACATTGTCTTTGGCGGAAGCAGTGCTGCCCGCACGGTGACCGTGACACCCGCGGGCAGTGAGTTTGGCGGTGCGACGATCACGGTATCGGTGAGCGATGGATTGCTCACGACCAGCGTTTCCTTCCTGCTCTCTGTGAATGCCCCGGAAATTGTGGTGGAGGGGCCGGGAGGCGTTGAGTTGATCGATGGCACGTCGGTCACCAATTTCGGAAGTGTGAATCTGGGACGCAAGAGTAGTCCGGTGACCTTCACCATCCGCAACACGGGCACGACAAACCTGACCGGACTGGCTCTGAGCATGGGCAGCGGGGATGTGGCGGACTACCTGGTCGGAAGCCTAGGCGCGACCACGCTGGCGGTTGGGGCGAGCACCACCTTCACCGTGACCTTCCTTCCGGTGGCGGCGGGGTATCGCCGGGCTGACCTGCATTTGACCAGCAATGATGTGAACGAGGGGGATTTCGTGATTGGCCTGGCAGGCACAGCGGTGGAAGCCTACGTCTGGCTCAACTTTGCAGGATCGCCGGGGCTGACCGGAAGCGCGAATGGGGTGGGGTCGGCGGCTCGGTTCTCGTATCCCAACGCGGTGGCAGTAGATACGGCCGGGATTAGTTATGTGACCGACAGCAACAACCACACCATCCGCAAAATCACCGCTACCGGGACCGTTTCCACGCTGGCAGGACTGGCTGGCACCGCAGGCAGCACGGATGGCACCGGAACCGCCGCCAGATTCAACAATCCCTCAGGCCTCGCCGTGGATGCGGCAGGCAATGTTTACGTCTCGGATACCAACAACCACACCATCCGGAAAATCACCTCCGCCGGAGTGGTCACGACCTTCGCAGGCGTGGTTGGAACCACCGGCAGCAATGACGGGCCGGGAACCGGAGCGAAATTCAACTACCCGCATGGCCTGGCGGTGGATACGAACAACAACGTCTATGTGGCGGACACCAACAACCACCTGATCCGCAAGATCAATTCCGCCAGGGTCGTGAGCACGCTCGCCGGCACAGCGGGAACCCACGGCAGCACGGACGCCACCGGCACGGCGGCACAGTTCTATTTTCCGAACGGAGTGGCGGTGGATACGCTGTTCAATGTCTGTGTGGCCGATCAGTTTAACCAGACGATCCGCAAAATCACCGCCGCCGGACTGACGACGACACTTGCGGGACTGGCGGAGACGACGGGTTCGCTGGATCTGACGGGCAGCGAGGCACGGTTCAATAACCCCTCGGGCATCGCCATCGATGGCGCGGGAAATCTCTATGTGACCGACACGGTTAACGGAACCATCCGCAAGGTGACTTCTGCCGGGACGGTAACGACGCTTGGCAGCGTGGCTGGTCTCACGGGGAGTGCCAATGGACGGGGGATGAACGCCAGATTCGATGGACCCTACGGTATTGCCTCCACCTCGGCAGGACTCCTGTTTGTGGCGGACTCGAACAACAACCGCATCAGTCGGGGAACGGCCGCGCCCGAGATTGCGGTGGAGCAGCCGGTGGACACGGATCTGACAGATGCCGCCGCCACCATTACCTGTCCGTCCATCACCCTCACCCACAGCACTGCTCCGGTTTCCTTCGTGATCCGGAACGTCGGGGCCACGCCTTTGACCGGGCTGGCGATCACCAAGGATGGCACCCATGCGGCGAATTTTGCGTTAAGCAGCCTGCCAAAGACAACTCTGGCCGCCGGAGAAAGCATGACGGTGTCGGTGATCTTTACCCCTACAGGACTGGGAGCGCGCACGGCGGCGATCCACATCGCCAGCAATGATGCCGATGAGAATGCCTTTGATATCGCTCTGGCCGGCACGGGCCTGAACAACGCGCCGACGATTTCGGACCTTGCGGATCGGGCGACGAATGAGGACACCGCAACCGGAGCGATTGCCTTCACGGTTGGCGATATCGAAACCGCCGCGGGCTCACTGACCGTCACCCGTGCTTCCAGCAATCTGGCGCTGGTTCCCCTGGCGAACGTGGTGCTCGGGGGCACTGGGGCCTCACGCACGGTGAATATCACGCCCGCAGCCAATTTGAGCGGCAGCTCCACCATCACTCTGACCGTAAGCGATGGCACCGTCACCGCCAGCGATACCTTCCTGCTTACGGTCAATCCAGTCAATGACCCGCCGACCATCAGCAATGTCGCGAACCGAACGATCAACGAGGATGCCAACACCGGAGCGGTGGCAATTACCATCGGGGACTTGGAAACGCCCACCGCCAGCCTCACCATGAGTGGCACTTCCGATAATCTCACCCTGGTGCCCAATGCGAACATTGTCTTTGGCGGAAGCGGGGCCTCGCGCACGGTCACGGTCACTCCTGCGTCCAATCAGGCAGGCACCGCCACGATTACCCTTACGGTCAGCGATGGAGCAGGCTCGGCCAGCGATACCTTCCTGCTCACCGTCACCGCTGTGAATGATGCCCCGACCATCACAAACATTGCGGACCGCAGCATTGACGAGGACACCACTACCGGGGCTGTCGCCTTCAGCATTGGAGATCCGGAAACGGCGGCGACCGCGCTGGTCGTGACCCGTGCTTCCAGTAACCTGACTCTGGTGCCCCTGGCTAATGTGGTGCTGGGAGGCACAGGCACCTCCCGCACCGTCACGGTCACCCCCGTGGCCAATCTAAGCGGCACTGCAACCATCACGGTCACGGTCAGCGATGGGGTTCTGACCGCCAGCGACACGTTCCTCCTCACCGTAACGGTCGTGAATGACACCCCGACGGTCACGGACATCGCGAACCGGACCATCAACGAGGATACCAACACGGGGGCCGTGGCCTTTACCATCGGGGATTTGGACTCCGCGCTGGCTTCCCTCACCGTGAGCGGCAGTTCCAGCGATACGACCCTGGTCCCGAATGCCAATATTGTCTTCGGTGGTTCGGGGGCCTCAAGAACCGTCACCGTGACCCCTGCACTCAATCAGAATGGCACCGCGACGATTACCGTCTCGGTGAGTGATGGCAATACAACGGGCACCGACACCTTCCTGCTCACTGTCACGGGAGTGAACGACGCGCCGACCATTTCGGATATCACAAATCAATCGATCAACGAGGACGCCAATACCGGGGCGCTCAATTTCACCATCGGCGATCTCGAAACCGCTCCGGCTCTATTGGTTCTGACCGGCAGTTCCAGCAATCTGGCCCTGGTTCCGAATGAAAACATTGTCTTCGGTGGCACCAGTTCAGCCCGCACTGTGACCGTGACTCCGGCAGCGAACCAAAGTGGAACCTCCACCATCACCGTGACCACGAGTGACGGCCTGCTGACCGTGAACGATACCTTCGTCCTCACCGTCCTGGCCATCAACGATGCCCCAACGATCACCGACATTTCCAACCAGATCATCAACCTGAACGCCAACACCGGAGCCCTCACGTTCACGATTGGCGATGTGGAAACGGCTCCGGCAACCCTGACCATGAGTGGCAGTTCCTCAAACACCACCCTGGTGCCAAATACCGCCATCGTCTTCGGGGGCAGCGGAGCCAACCGCACCGTCACCGTCACACCCGCCGCCAACCAGAAGGGGACGACCACCATCACCGTCCAAACGAGCGATGGAACCAATACCGCCAACGACACTTTCGTCCTCTATGTCGGACTGACTCCCTTGGAACTGTGGCGCCTTACCAACTTTGGAAGCCCCGACAACACCGGAGCCGGAGCCGATTTGAATGATATCGAGAAGGATGGAGTCGTGAATCTGGTAGAATTTGCCCTAGGACTAAACCCCAAGCAGAACAGCGCCGGATCCCTGCCACAGGCGCAACGCATCGGAGGCAATCTGGTGATGAACGTCACCCAACCCGCCGGAGTCAGCGGCATCACCTACGGCGCAGAATGGAGCCCGACGATGGCCGCCGGAACCTGGCTGCCAGTAGCCGACACCGGGACTGGCAACCAACATACCTTCAGCGTCCCGATGGGCATCAACAAAAGGATCTTCATGCACTTCAGGGTGTCTAGTCCGTAGCAAAACCAACCACAATACAAATGGCCTCCAATTTTCATCCATCACGCCACCTGCGAAAAACTGCCCCCACGCTTCCCGATTCCGATCCCCAATCCAACGCCCCCCTTAAAAAGCAAATTCCTATCAGAATTTTTCAGCTGGCAATGGGAGCGAACAACGAGTATCGTGCGTTATTATGATTGAACGACCCTCACCTGTCCCCGATAACATCACCTTCGGAAGGCAAAATACGATGAGCCAGAGACGCGCACATTACCGCCTATTGAGTTTTATCGCGATTGCGTTCCTGCTTGTGGGAAGCGTGACCTTCACGGCTAACGCTGCTCCTGCGGAGCTCGATCTCACGTTTGGCGGCACAGGGAAGGTCACCACCGCAATCGGGAGCAACGATGATCAGGGCTGGAGCATAGCGGTCCAGAGTGATGGGAAAATCGTCATCGCAGGATATTCCGATAACGGCACCAGACAGGTCTGTGCATTGGTGCGCTACAATGCCGACGGGAGTTTGGATACGAGTTTTGGCGGCACCGGCAAGGTCACCACCAGTATAGGGCTCATCGGCGACCAAGGCACGGGGGTCGTTGTTCAAAACGACGGCAAGATTGTCGTCTCTGTTATTTCGCACAATGGCATTGACAACGATTTCGTGCTGTTACGCTACAACCCCAACGGAACCCTGGACTCGAGCTTTGGTGGCACCGGGAAGGTCATTACGAACGTCGGCGACGACATCGCCTTCAGTGTAACGCTGCAGAGTGATGGAAAAATTCTCCTGTCGGGCGTGAGTCAGAACGACTTTGCGCTGCTGCGTTACCAAATTGACGGGAGCTTAGACACGACTTTCAATGGCACTGGAAAAGTTATCACGCCAATCGGCTCTGGCAGCGATACCGGATGGAAAGTGGCAGTCCAAACTGACGGGAGAATCGTTGTGGCAGGGGATTCATTTAACGGCAGCAATACTGATATTGCCGTCGCACGATTCAACTCTAACGGAACGTTGGACGCGGGCTTTGGCAGCGGGGGGAAAGTGACCACGTCCATCGGAAATGGAGACGATGTTGCCTACGGTATGGCTCTGCAGAGTGATGGGAAAATCGTAGTCTCAGGATCTACCGGCAACGGCAGCAATCGCGATTTCGTAGTGGTTCGCTACAATACCAATGGCACGCTCGACACGACGTTCAACGGGAGCGGAATAGTGACGACTACTGTCGGCGGGGGTGATGATTGGGGGCTCAGGATGGCGTTGCAAAACAACGGAAAAATCGTCATGACGGGGTTTTCGTTTAACGGCAGCAACCGCGATCTCGCAGTGGTGCGCTATAACACCAACGGCACCTTGGATACCAGCTTCAATGGCACTGGCAGGCTTACAACTGCTCTTGGCGAGAGTGATTCTGTCGGGCACAGCGTTGCGATACAAAGTGATGGGAAGATCGTCATCGCTGCCGGTGCTTACATCGATGGCAATCTAGGCTTCGCGGCAGTCCGCTACCTTGGGGATCCAAATACGGCCCCAACGATTAGCGATATCGCCAATCAGAGCACAAATCGGGGCGTGAGCACGGCAGCGATTCCTTTCACCGTGGGTGATGCCGAGACGGCTGCAGCCTCCCTCGTCGTAAGCGGCACCTCAAGTAACCAGGCGGTGGTGCCGAACTCGAACATTGTCTTCGGTGGCAGCGGCGCGAACCGCACGGTAACGGTGACACCGAAGGCTTTTCTGCACGGTGGGCAGAGCGGGGTTGCCACCATCACAATAACCGTAAGTGATGGCGCGCTGACATCTAACGACTCTTTCGTGCTGACTTCGATTGCTCCGACTGGCAACGTGGTGGCGTGGGGCCATAGCTCCGCAACAACCGTTCCCGGAGGCTTAACTGGGGTGACAGCGCTTTGGGGAGGTGCCAATGGAGGTCACAGTTTGGCCTTGAAGGGAGATGGCACGGTAGTGGCATGGGGAGCCAACAACTATGGCCAAGCAGACGTTCCTGCTGGCTTAAATGGTGTTACTGCCATTGCAGGGGGGACAAGCCATTCTGTGGCCCTGAAGAGTGATGGCACAATAGTGGCCTGGGGGCGAAACGACTACGGCCAAACAAATATTCCTGTCGGCCTGAATGGGGTAACGGCTATTGCTGGAGGGGGAGAACAGCACACGGTTGTATTGAAGAGCAATGGCACGGTGGTGGGGTGGGGAGGGAATGAATTTGGTCAGATCAGCGTTCCTCCGGGCCTCACTGGAGTGATAGCCATTGCAGGAGGAGCTACCCACACTTTGGCCCTGAAGAACGATGGCACGGTGGTGGGATGGGGAGGAAATGAGTTTGGTCAAATCAGCGTTCCTGGTGGCTTGACTGGGGTGACAGCCATTGCGGCGGGTTGGTATCATTCGATTGCCTTGAAGAGCGATGGCACTGTGGTGGCGTGGGGAGATAACGCCTGGGGTGAAACGAATGTGCCTCTGGGCTTAAGCGGAGTCACTGCCATAGCGGGAGGCGTTACTCACTCTGTGGCCTTGAAGAGCAATGGCACGTTGGTGGCTTGGGGTTCAGGCCAGACCAACACAGGTGCCTACCCTGAATTCGGGCAGGCTATCGTGCCTGCCGGGCTAACCGGGGTGACAGCCATTGCGGCTGGACATTATCACACGGTGGCGATAGTTGCTCCTACGATCAGCAGCCAACCTTCAACCGCAAACGTGCAGCGTGGCCAGCCGGTGACCTTCAGCATCACCGCAACCGGGCAAGGCACGCTCAGCTACCAGTGGCAGAAAGACGGCGTCGATATACCGAATGCCACGGGCAGCAGTTACAACATCGTCAGCGCCCAGCCTTGGCACATTGGGAACTACACGGTAAAAGTCACTGACACGAATGGCACCGTCATGAGCAATGTCGCCTCGCTTACGCTCACTGGAATTGATAGCGGTGTTTGGAGGGGGCTGGTGGCGTATTATCCATTCAATGGGAATGCGGATGACTTAACGGATTTCATTCATCACGGCACCAATCAGGGTGCAGCGCCCATTGCCGACCGCTTCCTGATTCCGACTGCCAGTTTTTCATTCGATGGAACAAACGAACTAGTTGAGGTGCCTGAAGCTCCTGCGTTCGAAGGGGATGCGATCGCAGTTTCTGTTTGGCTCAATGTGGCGGCGCTCAGTCCGGGCGGGCGGGTCCGAAGTGATTTGGTGAATAAGGACGGAGCGCAGCGCCAGTGGACATTGCAGCTTGAGCAATCAGGAAAAATCAGGGCGGCTGTTTTTACTTCAGGAGGACAGCAGCTCGTTGATTCGTCAGCACAGTTACCCACCGTGGCCTGGCATCATGTCGTGTTCACATGGGATAAGAGCACACTGAAAATCTACGTGGACGGAGTGCTCGACGCCAGTATCGCCGCGACAGGAGATTTGAACCAGGGTGCCCAACCGTTGAGGATTGGCGGAGATCAGAGCTTTTTTGCGGGAAGCCTCGACGACGTCCGCATTTACAACCGCGCTTTATCCGCGATTGAAGTTGGCCAGTTATTCGCCTCCGAGAACCCTAAGGTGCTTACGGTTTCTCCTGTCTCCCATGGCACGGTTACAGGGGATGGGCCATTCGCTCCGGGGGCTACTGCCACCCTAACAGCAACGCCAGATCAGGGATATTTTTTCAGCGAATGGAGCGGTGACGCCTCAGGTGCAACCAATCCGCTCGGAGTGATTATGGATACCAACAAGACCATTGGTGCAACCTTCCTGCCAGGTCCGCCCGAGATCCAAGTGAGGCAACCCGCCTCCACCAATCTCGCGGACGGAGGAGTGAAGAGTTTCGGCACTGTGGCGGTAAATGGGACCAGCAGCCTCATTTTCACGATCAAGAATACAGGGCAGGGAGATCTGACGGGATTGGGGATTCTGATTGATGGGGCGGACGCGGGGATGTTTACCGTGACAGTCCCGCCTGTGGCCCCCGTTGCCGGTCCGCTGGGCAGCACGACGTTCATAGTGCAGTTCGCCCCAACGTCCGCCGGCCCCAAAACGGCGGCCCTGCGCCTGGCCAGTAATGACGCTGACGAAAATCCGTTCGACCTCGCGCTGCTAGGCAATGTCACAGCGGTGGAGGTCTGGCGGCAGACACATTTTGGGAGCATTGCAAACAGCGGGGACGGTGCTGACCTGAATGATTACGACCACGATGGACTGGTGAACCTGACAGAGTTTGCCTTCGGATTTAACCCCAAAGTGGGCGGCGATGGGCAACTGCCGGTTGGGCAGATCATCGGCGGGAACTTCGTGGTTTATTTCAACCACCCACCGGGCGTCTCTGGAATCACCTACGGAGCGGAGTGGAGCACCTCCCTGCTCCCCGCCACTTGGACAGCGATCCCCGACACCGGAATCCCCCCGCAGCACGCCTTCAGCGTGCCCGTTGGCACCAACAAGCGGATGTTTATGCGTTTCCGGATTTCGAATCCGTAGCAAATCAACAACACTACGAGTCACCTCCAATCTTCACCGATCACGCCATTCGATTTCAAATCTCCACTCTGAATTGAAAAAATCTTCTCATCCCAATCCTCAAAATAATTTGATCCATTTCCCGTCGGCGGGTTTCCCAGTAAGATCAGTCACTGAAAATGCGGTTCAGGATTCTCGCCGACTGAGCGTGGTCTTTATGAATGCGGGTGCTTTGGCGGTTGCAGTGGGAAAGGCTGGACGCTAGAGGTCTAGGCATGAAGCGATTTGTGCAAGCGTGTGGACTGGCCTTAATCCTAACTGGATGTTCGACGGGCGTGGTGCCGGCGGGTCCGCAGACGTATATGATATCGACCACGGAGGTGGGGCTGACAAATGGTGGCCGCGCGAAGGCTGCGGCTTACCAGAAGGCGGATGCCTGGTGCCGACAGCGCGGGTTGGTTATGGTGCCGATGACGGTGGACCAACATCCGGCGCGTCCATTCGGCCGCTATGGAGGCGCGGAGTTGAAGTTTAAAGCTCTGAAGCCGGGCGACCCGGAGATTTCCACGATCAAGGTTGTGGAGAGGATGGATGACTGAACCTTGGAACACTTGAGTGGTGTAGCACTGGCGTTGATTTTTGTCGCTCTGGCTGAAAGGAATTTCCTTTTCGAGGGCGGCGTAGGAGGGGGGATCGCGATTGGGGAGTGAGGGGGCTGCGTCACCCCTGTCACCTTGACGGCGATAGGGTCTGCGCCATCCTTTGTTGCAGCCCAGCCATTATTCTCCCGATCATGCTTCGCGCATTTTCCATCGACCGCCCGCTCCCATGGATCCACTTTCGTCTGTCCGTTGAGGGATGGCATCCCTTGGTCGCGATGCGTCAGCCCGATGCGGCCACACGCTGGAATGAACTCCACGAACTTGGTATTGCCCTAGTCCTGCGCCTCAGCCAGGAGTCACAACCCTATGACCCGGCACCGCTCCGGATGCTAGGAATGATCCCCTTGGAAGATCAGTACGAAGAAGAAATGCCAACCGCCCCGGACTTCGAGGAGCAACAGGTCAATCGGGCGGTCAACCTCCTCCGCTCAGGTCTCCAGCAGGAGGGTGTGACGATCCATTGCGTCGGGGGGCGGGGCAGGACGGGAACGGTGATCGGAGGCTTTCTGCATTCCCTTGGCTTCCCCTGCGATGAAATACGCGGATTACTGGATCGCAGTTATCAGGAGGCGGGACGCCCGGGATGGCCGGAATCCCCCTGGCAAGGGGAGGTCATCGGAAACATCCGTGCCGTGAGCTGACGGATCCCCTTCCCATTTTGAAACCTATGTGGGCGCAGCTTCCTCGTTCAGGTCTCCGCCTAAGCGGAAATGATACCTTTCAGCTAGCCGCCTTCACCCGCTGGACCGTGGAGATTCCTTTCCCCGTGATCTTGGCAACATTGCGGATGCTTTGACCTTCCCGCAGCAGCTTGGCCACATCCCGGTGTTTGGCCAGAAATTGCCGCTCAGTAGCCCCGCTGCCCTTGGGCCGGCCAAGAGTGACCCCTTTGCGCCGGGCCTCTGCCAGCCCGCTGTTGATCCTCTCCCGCAGCGTCTCCGTCTCGGCCCGTGCCATCTCAGCCAGCACCGCCAGCATGATCCCCGCGGCAGGGTTGCGCTTACCGGAAGGCAGCAGCGTCTCGATGGCCTGAGCGTGCCAGTAGAGCGATACCCCGTAGGATTCCAGCATCTCCACGAAGGAATGCACCAGACTTACCCTCCGGGCCACACGGCTGACCTCGTGAACCAGCACCTTCTTGATCTTACCAGTTAGCGCCAGTTCCTCCGCCCGGTGCAGGCCGGACCGCTCCGATTGGTCCGCCCGACCCGAAACTGTTTCCTCCAAGACCTCCACCACCTCCCACCCTCGGGAGACGGCAACCGCCCGGAGTTCGGTAACTTGGCGGTCAGAATCCTGTTTGACGGTGGATACTCGGACGAGGATGACGGCTGGGATTGGTGGCTTGCTCATGTTGAACAGTAGTCGAGTGTATTCAGAAATACAAATGTATTCCTGAACTCACTTTATAGCCGCCTTCCCGCAGATTCTCCCGGTTCAACTCAGCGCAAATTCCGAGGGTGATTATTTGAACACAGTTCGGGTGGATCCTTCGTTTTTATGATCTGATGAGTTGTTGAAACTCCTCATCAGCGTCCAGTGCCGCGTCCAAGTCCGCCTGGGTCCGGCGGGCCGGCGGAAGTGCCGCCTCCTGAATCTCGATCACCTTGGCGCGCTTGGCTGCCTCGAAGACCGCGGCCTCCTTGAGGAACTCCAGGTACATCGGATCGTGGGAAAACGCCTCGTGGGCATCCTCGATCCCGAAAGTGAGGCTCTTGGGTGGAAGCGGGGCCTTTTCCGCCTCATAGTGACCGTCTAACTTTGCCAACTCTTGCAGCGCCCCCAGTTTAGACATTCCCTTGACCTTCGTCGTAGTCCCGTTTGGCCCTTCCGTGACAGACAACTCTTGCACCAGCCACTCGTTATCGGGTTCCTGGAGCTTGGTGGCCGGCGTGGTCACGACCAACGTCAGAGCACGGCGGATTTCGTTACGGGTCAGGATAAACTCCTCCGTCGCACGCTCCACGAGCGCCTTGCGATAGTGCTCAACCATTCCGATGATTTTACCCTGCTTTAATAATCCACAAGCCTCCTTGGCCGCATAGCTTTGGGCGAGGTTGGCACCTGGCCTTGCCTCCATATAGGCACGGGTGGCAGACATGCCCTCAGCGATGCCTTGGGCAAACTTGGAATGAGCGGTCCAGTTAAGTTTCTTGGCCATTCACCATTATTGCCTATTGATTGCAATAATCAAACGCGAAATTCAACCATCCACGACCCCGCTCACTGCCTCCAGGCCCATCCCCTTCGCCGCACAGCATTGCTGGAACATCTCCACCCACTGCCCATAAGTATCCACCGTCCGCCCCGCATACTGCTTCTCCCGCAGCTTCTGCACCAGCCTTCCCCGCCACAGGCAACACCTCCACCTCCAACTCCCGCGGCCGCGCCGACCAATCCGGAAACTGGACGGTTTTGTCATTGACGTTCCTGCCCAATTTGGACACCCTTCCCCCATCGCCACCCTCCCTCTCATCGGGAACTCACCTTCCACCCTCCCGCACAGTGTCCAACCCTCTTTTCTGCACAGCGTCCACGTTGGACACAGAATAACACTGTTCTCCAAGAAATGAAGACTCATTCCTGCCATCACCCGAGCGGCGAAGTCTTCGTTTTGCACCAAGCTGAGAATGGCCTGTATCTTTGCCCCGTCTGCGGCAGCGAATCGTTTGCCGAGCCGCCGTATTTTGATGACGGATCGGCGTCCTTCGAGATGTGTGACTGCGGATTTGAGTTCGGCTTTGATGACTCGCCCCTTGCATCGAGTGAAGCGGTCGAGGGGATCGAGGCGAACTGGACACGATGGCGCAGACGGTTGATTGACGCAGCAACTCGGAGCCCTTCTGAATTAACCGCGTTGGAGCAGAGCCTTCTGTGTATTGGTCGGCGAATGGCTTTTGATCTCATCGACGTTCCAACAGAAAAGACCGGAGAACAAGCCGCGTCATGACAACCACTACCAGCCGCCCTGTTTCGATGTTTTCCCCTAACTACAACCTCAACCCCGTGATCGACGTGCGCCGCCGCTGGTAGTGGTGCATGCGCTCATCGTTAGGCCACTCACACGCTATGCCTAGATTCCACGTCAGAGACACCTTCGAGATTCCTGACCGGAAGCTATTTGTCATGGCTGGATCGATAGTCGAGGGCGAGATTCAGAGAGGCATGTTCGTTCGCGTTCCATTGAATTCGGAGACTGGCATCAGACTCTTGATTGACAGCATCGAGTTTGCCCGTCGTCAGGACGGCGAGGATGTTTGCCTTTGTATTTGGTCTGGCCCGAACTTCGCGGAAGTTTTGCGGGGCATCGACTTCCGTGACGAGACGTTTGAGGTAGCAGCAGAGGGGGAGATTCACAATGACGTGGCCTCCTGAGTAACAGTTGGTGTAACGTGTTAAGCAGCGACCTATTGAACTGGACACCTGCCAATCCCCGCACCTACACGGGCACCGTGGTGAAACGGTTCTTTAGGACGCGCATCGTTAAGATTACGCAGTAGGACGGGACTCTGGCGAGTTGGGCTAGGTTGCGCCGTGGGAGTGGCGGAAGGGGGAGGCTCAGAAATAGACTCAGGAAACCCGGGTCAGTTGCCTTTCTTCATTCTGGCATCAATCTGTTCGCGCAATTCCTTGGCACGTTTCTTTCCCTCCTCCAACTGCTCCTTCGACATTATTGACTGCAGGGCCTCGCAGCGGTGTTTTCTTGAGGAGAGGGCATACCAACCATACGCTTCCGCCAAATTTTTGTCCATGCCTTGTCCATCTTCGCACATCTTAGCGAGTTTATCCGTGGCTTGATCGAAGCCCTGCTCGGCAGCCTTGCGAAACCATTTCACTGCCTCCGCAGCGTCTTTCTCCACGCCGATGCCGTCTTGGTAGCAGGCTCCGAGATGGTATTGAGCAGCGGCATTGTCCTGCTCCGCAGCCTTGCGAAACCAGTTCACTGCCAACGAACCGTTCTTCTCCACCCCATTGCCTCTAAGGTAGCAAAATCCGAGATTGTATTGAGCAGCGGCATTGTCCTGCCCAGCAGACTTTCGATACCATTTCACTGCCGCCCCTGCGTCCTTCTCCACGCCGATGCCGTTAGCGTAGCAGAATCCGAGACTGACTTGAGCAGTGGCATTGTCCTTTTCCGCCGCCTTGAGCCACCACTTTGCTGCCTCCCCGTAGTCCTGCGCCACGCCGGTGCCTGTAGCGTAGCAAACTCCGAGTATGGCCTGAGCCTGGGCATCTCCCTTCTCGGCCCCTGCTTTGTATTCCTCAAATTTCTTGGGATCGGGTGCATCGTCCTTCTTTTCCTTTGCGGAAACTGACGCACAAAGCAGTCCGAACGTGAGAGCAAGCGTAGCGAGTAATGCCTTCATGGTTGATGAGATAGCGGATTCCAGCATGATAGCGAGGAGAAATTCGGTTTCGGGTCGCGCATCGTTAAGCTCGTGCAATACGCCGAGGACTGTGGGCGGATCCAGCCCCGGTTGCGCCGTGGGAGTGACGGAAGGGGAAGGGAAGGCTTCGGGATAGGGGTTGCCATCCGAGGGGAAACCTGCTGAAATATCGGGATGCGGGTGGGCTCAGTTCCCTGTCGCCACGGATGCCCTGCGCCAGCGGATGCCGGCCACCGTTTGAAACGATCCTGCGAGGATCAGGGCGCCGCCCAACGCCTGCACGAGGCTGAAGCGCTCGCCAAAGAACAGCACGCCGCCGGTTGAAATGAACAACGGCAACGTAATCTGGAACGCGCCGCCCGCGGCCACGGTGAGATAGCGGAAGCCCTCCGTCATCCCGATCTGTCCCACGCCGGCGCACATTGCCGCGACCAGCAGCAGCGTCACATCGATGGCGGTCAGATGAATCACATGCCTGGCCGCGAAAGGCAGCGCGAGCAGGAGGCCATACATGCACTGCGAGGCGAAGATGGTGGCCGTGGTTTCGGTCTTCGTGAGCTGGCGGATCACCACCACGACCAGCGCCGCGAGGATGGCCCCGGCCAGGGCCACGGCCACCCATTTGCCATCGTGCGCCAGCGATTCCGGTGAGATGTCCGTGAGCAGACCCAGGCCAACGATGGCGATGACGATGCCGAGGACCTTCATCAGCCCGAGCCGCTCATGCAGCACGAACGCCGCCATGATGGCGGCCCACACGCACCAGGTGTTGCCGATCAAGGTGGCCTTGCCTGCACCCAGCGGTCCCACGCTTGTATAATAGGCCGCCGTGCCCAGGGCGCCGAGCACGCCGCGGGAGGCGAGCAACCAGCTCAGGAACGAACGCCGGACATTGAGCGCGCCGGACGGCCCGAACACGATCGCTATCATCAGCAGGCCGATGCCACAGCGGAAGCTCATCGTCAGCCACGGATCGATGTGGCGGTCCGTGGAAAGATGCTTGATGAGCAGCGAGTTGGCCGTGAAGCAGCCGAGGGAGAGCAACATCCACAGGGTGCCGCGACGCAGATCGATGCGCGGTGCCGGGTGATGCGGGGGTGGATCGGAGGAGGCAGTGCCCATGGGAGGAACCGGTCTGAGGTTCCGCCCGGATGGGCTGTGTCTGATGGCTTTAAATGATGAAAAGCGACAGCGCGGGAGTTCCTCAAACCGTGGTGGTCAGGCCAGCCAAATTCGGCGGGCCGTGACGACGGCTCGCTTGAGAAGAAGGCTGGCGGGTTTGAGGTTCATCAGACGACGGGATGAGAGCGCGGATGGGAGGTGCGTGCAAGATATTTGATCGGGGAAGGAAGGCGTGGTTGTCGGGTCTCTTTTCCCCGGTGGGCGAAGGGAGCCGACCCTCCTGCCCACCCCAGAAACTCCTGTCCGGATTCGTTCTTCGTGTGCTGTTGGTTCCCTGCATCAAGGCACGTCTCCTGTGTCTTCTGTTCGCATCGGGTTTCGTCATTGCCGCCGAGCCCTCGAAGCCCAACATCCTGCTCATCATCCTCAGATGAATCATGGGTCCAAGGGCGGGTTGCGGCAAGGCTCGGCGCATATTTCGCTCGTGATCGCCGGGCCGACAGCGTCCGGAAACGGTTTAGCATTTCCGGACGGTTTTCTCAGCCACTTTCAGAATCCATGGCTCAAAATTGATTTGAGGCCATTCCAACCAAGGGTGTCTTATTGCTTTGAAAAACCCCAATCTAGAGGCGCAGATGCAATTCTCCCGCGCACGCGCGAGGGATTAAGTGGTTTGAAGTGCTCTGGAGCAAGAGGACATCGTGTGAAAGCGGCTCGGCATTGAAGTCAGAGACGGTCCTGCCAAGATCGCATTGTTGCGAATTTTTGGAGAAATCCCGGGTTCCTCAGCAAAAACAAGTTCGTCTCATATTTCCCTGCGACTTTCCGAACGCTCTTGCTTTGAACTACTGTGATACTGGGTGGAATAATCTGACGAGGCGTATTACTTTCTGTATTACTTCACCCCTTTTGCCTCACTCAAAAACGCTGGAATCAGCCTTGGATAAGGAATGGCGACCTCTACGGGAATCGAACCCGTGTTACAGCAGTGAAAGTGCCGTGTCCTAACCGCTGGACGAAGAGGTCGTTTAGCTTGCGCGGGCTGGCATAGTGGCTATCGGGAGGGGTATTGCAAGCGGATTTTTGACATTGTTCTGATTGGAGGTGCGTGACAGGGGGCGGAAACGGAGGCGGGGGGTGCAATTCGGGTCGGGGGTGGGGAAAATATTAGGATTGCCGGATGGGCAGGGGGCATGTATCAGACACTTGACGATGGGGAGATTAATTCTAATTTCGCCATGCCTCCGGGGCCAGCGTTGGTCTCGATCACTATTCTCGCCGGGGTTTAGCCACCCCGCGCCACCCAACATTTATCAATCATCCACCTGGAGCCATTACCTTGGACCTTAAAGAAATCCGCCAGATCATCGAAATGATGAAGCGCCACGACCTCTCGCTCTTTCACATGGAGCGGGATGGCATGAAAATCAAACTCAAGAAGGGCATGGATTATGAAGCCTTTCTCAATTCGATGGCCCATCCGCCGCAGCCTCCGGCCGCGCCCGTGGCCCCGCAGCCAGTGAGCCCGATGCTACCCCCGGCCGCCACTGAGTCCCCCTCGGCTGAGCCGGCTGCCCCCAACGGAATGACGATTGATTCCCCGATGGTCGGAACTTTTTACCGGAGCACCTCTCCCGGAGAGTCGCCCATCGTGAAGGAGGGGGACTGGATTGAGGAGGGGATGATTGTTTGCATCATCGAAGCGATGAAAGTCATGAATGAAATCAAGTCTGAGAAGGCCGGCACACTGGCCAGGGTTCTCGCCAGCGATGGCACGCCAGTGCAATACGACCAGCCTCTGTTTGAATTAAAGTAGATTCACTGCCGTCTTGATTCTCCCATTCGTCCCGCCCTTGCACGTTCCGACTCGCCACCGTTCCAGGGGTTTGCATCCAATCCCCGGCCTCCCTCCATCCCCCGTTCATGTTTAAAAAGATCCTCGTAGCCAACCGCGGCGAAATCGCCCTGCGTGTCATTCGTGCCTGCAAAGAGCTGGGTGTGCGTACCGTGGCCGTATATTCCAAAGCCGATGAGCGCTCGATGCATGTGCAGCTGGCGGACGATGCCATTTGCATCGGGCCCGGTCCCAGCAGTCAGAGTTACCTCATGATCGACCGGATCATCAGCGCGGCCGAGGTGGCGAATGTGGATGCCATCCACCCGGGATACGGATTCCTCAGTGAGAACGCGAAGTTTGCCCGGATTTGCGAGAGCTGCAAAATCAAGTTCATCGGGCCAAGCGCGGATGTCATCGATCTGATGGGCGACAAAAACCGCGCCCGGGCCACAGCCAGGAAATACAAGATTCCGATCACCCCCGGGACGGACGGACTTATTTCCACGGAGAAGGAAGCGCAGGAATGGGCGGCGAAAATTGGTTACCCCGTCATGATCAAAGCCTCCGCCGGTGGTGGTGGACGAGGCATGCGGGCTGTGCACAATGAAGCCACGCTGCTGTCCTCCTTTGCGGCGGCGAAGGCCGAGGCCGAGAAATGTTTCGGCAACGGGGACATGTATATGGAGAAGCTGGTGGAAAATCCCCACCACATTGAGTTTCAAATCATTGGTGATTCCAAGGGCAATGTGGTGCACCTCGGCGAGCGGGATTGCAGCCTGCAGCGGCGCAACCAGAAGATTATCGAGGAATGCCCGTCGCCATTCATCAGCGAACGTTTGCGCAAGCGCATGGGTGCCGCCTCGGTCAAGCTCTGTGAGGAGATTGGCTACGTCAATGCCGGGACGATTGAATACCTGGTGGACGACAAGGAGAATTTTTACTTCATGGAAATGAACACGCGGATTCAGGTGGAGCATCCTGTGACCGAGGAAGTTTACGACTGCGATCTCATCAAGGAGCAAATCCGGATTGCCTCCGGTGAGCCGCTCTCGCCTCACGTGAAGAAAAACGAGCCGCGCCGCCATTCCATCGAATGCCGGATTAATGCGGAGGATCCCTTCAACAACTTCGCGCCGAGTCCGGGAAGGATTAAGAATTTCTACGCCCCGGGTGGACGCGGCGTGCGGGTTGATTCACACATTTACTCCGGCTACCAGGTGCCGCCTTATTACGACTCGATGATCGCCAAATTGATCGTCACGGGCGCGACGCGGGACATCGCCATCGCCCGGATGCAGCGCGCGCTGACGGAGTTTCTGGTCGAGGGCATCAAGACGACCATTCCCTTCCAGCAGGCCATTCTCGACAACTCGGACTTCAAGAGCGGGAAATACAACATCGGTTGGGTGGAGCAGTTCCTCAACAAGATGCAGAAGGATTTGCAGAAGGATCTGAAAAAACCTTAGGCGGAAATCTGCGGTCTCTACCTTATACGAGGGGAGACTCCGCAGGCCGGGGTTTGATGAACAGGACCAGTGCGACGGCAACGGCTGCGGCAATGGCGCAGATGCCAAAGATCAATGATGGCGGTGCTCCGGCATCGCGCATGGCCCCCACTTTTTTCACTGCGAAACCACCCACGGTGATGCTGGCCATGTTCATCAGGCCATAGCCGGTGGCGCGCAGGCGGACGGGGACGATCTGGCAGAGGATGGGCATGTTGTTGGTGTCGAAGAATCCCCAGCCGAGTCCGAAGAGGATGAGAAAGCCGATGGCCACGTTGAGGGTGGGGGCGTAACCAATGCCGAAGAGCGCCGGGATGCAGAGCACCATGCCCAGCGCACTGATGTAAATGTGTCCGCGCTGGGAGCGTCGCATCCAGCGGTCTGAGAGCGCGCCGCCCAGCAGCACACCGCCGAGCGAGGCGATGGTGACCCAGAGGGTGGCGGAGACACCGGCGTGACCCTGGCCGAGATGAAATGTTTCCGCCAGCAGCGCGGGCATCCAGCTTTTCACCACCCATCCCGGCATGCCAGGAAGGGTGAAATACAGCACCAGCAGTAGGAAGGACCCAATGCCGAAGAGTCCTCGCAGCGACGACCACACGCTGCCATTTCCATCGCCACCAACAGCCGCTTCATCACGCGGGGCATTCTTTAAAAAGAAAACCAGCACGGCCGCATAGATCACGCCTGCGAGTCCGAACCAGGTGAATGCCGCGCCCCAGCCGTGGCTGGAATCGGCGATGAGTCCGCCGGTGCCTCCGAGAATGATGCCGAAATAAATTCCCGACTGGTGAATGCCGATGGCCCGCGAGCGGGTGCCGCCTGCGTGGAAGTCTGCGAGCAAGGCGAGGCCTGCTGGAATGTAACACGCCTCGCTCACGCCCATGAGCGCGCGCGCCCACCAGAGTTGCTCGTAGGTCCGTGCGTGCCCGGTGAGGAAGGTGACCGTGGACCAGACTGCCAGGCTGCCAATGATGACCCATCGCCTGTTGAAACGATCCGCCACGTAACCTCCGATGGGGCTGAAGAGTCCATAGACAAAAAGAAACACCGCCATCAGTTCCCCGAACCTCGCATCATTGCCAATGTCCGGCACGCCAGCCATGATCGACTGCTTCATCGTGGAGAAAATCTGCCGGTCGAGGTAGTTCAGCATCGCCACCGGCCAGAGCAGGGCCACAGTGAGCCAGGCGGTGCGGGAAAGAGTCGGCGAATTCATTTGAAATGGAAATGGAAACGCCGGGGCACGGGGGCCTTATTTCTTTGACTCCAATTTCACCTTCTCAGCCTTCAGATCATTCTCCAGTTTGATGCATTCATCGCGCGCCTTCTGGCGCATGCCGGCGAATTGCGGGGCGGTGCTGAGTTCGAGATAGTTGTTGGTCGCGCGCATGAAGGCGCGGGTGGTGACGAGGTAGCGCTCCACGGTCGGATGAATGCGCGCCTGCATGAGACTGAGGGTGTTTCCGCCGGAGGTGGCGGTCTTGCGCATCTCGGCGGCGTCTTGTTTTCTGAGGGCGATGACGAACGGTTGCGTGGCGGTGAGGATGGCCTGCTGGCTGGTGAGGTAGGTCATGCGACCGGGAAGTTTTCCGGTGCCTGCTTGCAGGAGCAGGCGGGCGGAGAGGTGCTGTGGGGCGAGCGTGAGCACTTCATTCAGCTTCTGCTGGACCTTCGGGTTCTTGATAAAGGTGCCCACGGGAGTTGCGGCGCAGGCGGTGCGGATACTCTGGAAAATTTCCCGTGCTTTGGCGAGGTTTGGCGGCGGGGTGGCGGAGGCCAGGGCGAGGGCATCGGGAAAGGTGACGAGGCCGATGACTTCACAGCGCAGCAGCGTGGCGGGTTCGCCCATCAGCGCGAGGTCGCGGATCTCTGGTTCGGATTCCAGGGCCACGCCGAGCGTCATCGTGCCGTTATCCGGGGCGGCGCGCAGTCGCAGCCCGAGCGCATTGGCGGGTGTGACGACGCCTGCCTTGCCCAGACCGCCACAGAGGATGATATTGGAATCCACTTTCGTCCCTGTGATCATGGAATGCAGTAGCACACCGGCGGCCAGGCCTGCGCTGTCGTGCTCATGGTTTGCATAGTCACCGGCCAGTTGATAGGTGATGGTGACACCTGAGGGCACGGCGACTTTCTGCTGGCGCACGGCGGCCAGCGCGTATTGCAGCGCGGTCTGCATGGCGTCGCCGCCTTTTTGGAAATTGAGTTCCGGTTTCCCGGTGCCGCTTTGACGGCCGCTGGCCTTGAGCAGTTCCGGCCGGGCCACGACGGCGGATTGCCTTGGCGCGTCGAGCAGCAGAAGACCGAGGGAAGCAACGTCCAGTTTCAATGCGGCTTCTGCTGGTGCGGGCTCGGGAGGATCGACGGGCGGGGGAGGCGGGGCCTTGATGGGTGTGGGGGTTTCCACTCCCGTGCCAAAGAATAGCAGTTCATCCTCCGATGCGTCCTCTGCGGGCGCGGCGGCGAAGGGTGTGAGCATCAGAGTGGTGAGCAAGGCGCGGGTCCAGTTCATGGAAATGAAATAACGTAAATTCCCGCCGTTGCCAGCAGGGAATTTTGGGATGGAAATGTTGTCCTTGCAGGTTTTCAGAAATTTTTGCGATTGCCCGCTGTGGGCTGCCTGATAGGATCGCCACAGGTTAACGATGAACTTTCCCACGACACACTGGAGCGTGCTGGCCCGGGCCACGATGAACGGCGATGCTGCGGGGCGCGAGGCTCTGGGAAAGTTGTGCCAGGCCTACTGGCGTCCGGTCGCGGATTTTCTTAGGCAGCAGGGATGGAAGCAGGCGGATGCGGAGGATATGACGCAGGAATTTTTCAGTTCACTGCTGGCCTCCAAGGGCTGGCATCGGGCGGATCGGGCGCGGGGTAAATTTCGGAATTTTCTCCTGGGCGCGCTGATGCGGGTGCTGCACAAAGATCGCGAACACAACCATGCTCAGAAACGTGGTGGAGGGCAGATGCTGGCCAGCCTTGATGCCATGGCAGAGGAAGGATTCGAGCCCGGGGATTGGGACGTGGCCACGACGAAAATATTTGACCAGGCCTGGGCGGAGCAAGTCATGGATGCGGCCCTGGAATCGCTGGCGACGGAGTGGGAGGAGGACGGACGAGGTGCGGCGCTGCAGGTGCTGCTGGCATTTTTACCTGCAGGTTCGCAGCCGATTCCTTATGAACAGGCGGCAGAGCAGTTGGGAATGAGTCTGGGCGCCGTGAAATCGCAGATCCTGCGGCTGCGTCAACAATTTCGCGAGCGACTGGAATTGCAAATCGCCCGGACCGTGAGCGCGCCGCATGAGGTCGCGGAGGAGATGAGGCATCTCTATGAGGTGCTGGCCAGCCCGGGCTTTCCGTCAGAAACTTCCCCGCCGATTTCCGCAGAGTATTAGGACCATGACTCCGCCCAACCTTTGCATTTCCTGTGGCAGCGCGCTTTCTCCCGGCAGGCTGCGGGGACTGTGTCCGCGATGTCTGATGCGGGGGGCGGTGGTCGTCACTCACGAGCTGGATCGCGAGGACAGACCGGCCGAATCGTTCTGTATTCCGGGGCATGAGAACCTGCGCGAACTGGCGCGGGGTGGCATGGGGATTGTGTATCAGGCGCGGCAGATTGCCCCGCAGCGCGAGGTGGCGATCAAGATGCTGCTGCCACAGTCGATCACCGATGAATTGCGCGAACGATTCCGGCTCGAAGCCCGCACCATGGCGGATTTGAATCACCCGGGCATCCTGCCATTGCATCAATTTGGCGAATGGGCGGGCGTTCCCTTTTTCACCATGAAGCTGGCATCCGGCGGGACGCTGGCGGAGCGGCGCGCGCGTTTTGCAGGCGAGTGGCGGAAGATTGCCACGCTGCTGGCGGAGCTGGCGGATGCCGTGGCGCATGCCCACGCGCATGGCGTGCTGCATCGTGATCTGAAGCCGGGAAATATTCTTTTTGATGAAACCGACCGCGCTTATGTCGCAGATTTTGGCCTGGTGAAAATCGCCAATACCGACAGCAATCTCACGCGTTCCATTGCGATGCTGGGCACGCCGCAGTATTTGGCGCCGGAGGTAGCGGCGAAGGATGCGCGCATGGCCACAGTGCGCAGTGATGTTTACAGTCTGGGTGCCATCCTCTATGAATTGCTGGCGCAGCGTCCGCCCTTTGTGGCGGAAGGCTTGCCGGCATTGCTCCGGGAGATTGCCGAGACCGAACCCTCCCCGCTGCGGAAACTGGGGGTGCCACTGGATCTGGCCACGATCACGCATACCGCCCTGGCGAAGGATCCGTCGCGCCGCTATGAATCTGCCGCCGCCTTTGCTGCGGATTTGCGGTCTTGGCTGGCGGGCGAAGCCATCGCGGCCCGGCCGGTTTCCTCCATGGAGCGCGTGTGGCTCTATGCCAAACGCCATCCGGCGCTTGCCGCCCTCAGCATGCTGCTCGCCGCCGCGGTGATTACGGGAGTCGTCATCCAGCAGCGGGCCAATGCCTCCCTGCGAGCCACATCCCACCAGGCACTGACGCAGCAGGTGAATGCCATCCGTCAAAGTGGCCAATGGGAATTGAGAGATGCGGGATTGGAGGCGGCCAGGGAAGCTGCGCTGCTGGGAAATGATCTCGATTTACGCAGCGATGCTATCACCCTGCTGGCCACGCCCGGCTTCCGCGAAGTGGACCGTCGTCCCTTTCACCAGACCACTTGGACCGCCATCATGCCGAATGGAGAAATCTACGCCGAGGTGCAGGAGAAACGTCTCTGGCTGCGAACTTTCAAATCCTCCATCCCCGACGAGGAAATTTCCCCGCCCGATCCCTCGCTGGTCTTTCAAGAGGCCACGAGTTTCAGTGGGGATGGAAATGCGCTGCTTGTCTGTTTCGAAGGTTCCCTCTTTCGCATCTGGCAGGTCAAGGAAAAGGCCTGGGCAGAAGTGAAATACGCCGGGGTCTGGGGGCTGGTCTTTTCTGCGGATGGGCAGTCGATCGCCTATGGGGAGATCGATGGCAAAATGGTGACGATTGAAGACTGGCGCCATCCCACCCAGCGCATTCGTTTTTCATCCGCTCTCACCAATCCCGCCCCCAAGGCGTTCAGCCCGGATGGAAAATGGCTGGCCATTGTGGCGCGGGAGAGCGGCACGTTGGAAATCCATGACACCGCGACGGGTGAGACGGTCCACACTTTGGAAAATCCACGCTGGAGCAATTCCTTTTTCCCCGTCGTCGCCTGGCGTCCCGACAGCCAGGCCATCGCCATCGGCACCGGCGTCACCGACCTCTTCGTCTGGTATCTCGATGGCCCGTCCCCGCATCGCCGGCGCTTCATGGGCCACCATTCCGAGCTGCAGGGCGTGGCCTGGCATCCCAGCGGCGAATGGCTGGCGACCATCGGCTTTGATTACACGCTGCGACTCTGGGAACTCTCCAGCGGCCGCACCGGCGCGGTGATACCAGCCTTTGGATACGATCTGCAATTCAGCACCGACGGCCGGACATTGCTGGTCAACGACACCAACCGCCATGAGTTAGTGCGCTATGGCATGACGGTTCCCAACGTCGTCCGGCACGTCGCACTGCCCCGGCAGGCACCTGATGAGAATATCCAGCGCGGCCCCTGGGGCGTGGCGCTTTCTCCGGATGGAAAATTCGCCGTCGTAGGCGGCTCGCTCGGCACATGGATTCTGGATGCCGCGGATGGACGCAAGTTGTTGAAATTATCCACCGGCCTCGTCAATGAAGTCTCGTTTGCGCCCGAGGGAGGCGGGTTCTGGATTTGCGCGCCCGGCCGGGGCATTTACCAGAGCAGGCTCTCAGCCATCAACAACGGCGTATGGTCCGTCACCGCCCCGCAGTTGGTCTGGGGCACGCGGCTCAGCATGGCCCGCATGAGCCAGAGCCCCGCCACCGGCTTGATCGCGGCCACTGCGGGCGATGACCTCTGGCTCGTCCCCACGCGCGGGGAGCACGCTGCTGCGCAGAAACTCACCCTGCCCGGCGTGCCCATGAACCCCGTGAAACAAAGCCCCGATGGCCGCTGGATCGTCTCCGCCTCCTGCGACAACCATGCCGAACTCTCCTGCGTCTGGGACGTGCAGACCCGCACCCTTGTCCACCGCCTCCCGGATACCCTCCAGTGCTACATGGTCTTCAGTCCCGACAGCCGCACGCTTTACACTGCCAGCCACGCCGGCCTCGCCGCGTGGGACGTCGGCACCTGGGCACCGCGCTGGACGCGACCCAACCCCGGCGCGCTCCAGGTTTACAACTACCCCGTCCTCTCCGGCGACGGCCACACCCTCGCCATTTCAAGAAATTCCCACGGCGTGGACCTCATCGATCCCACCACCGGCGCCCTCCTCGCCACCCTTGATCACCCGGATGCCCGCTCCATCGGCTGGCTCGCCCTGGATCACACCGGCTCCCGGCTCGCCATCAACGGCAGCCAATACAACATCCAGCTCTGGGACCTCCACCGCCTCCGCACCTCCCTCGCCACCCTCCACCTCGACTGGTCCGCCCCCCCCATCCCCGCCCCGGACCCCACCCCCGTCCAAGGCATCCTCCTCACCCCCAACTAACGCGCCCCAGCCTTGCCAACCGCCCCCATGCAGGCTAACTCTTCCCCTCCACTCATGAAAACGCCCCGCCTCGTCTCTCTTTGTTTTGGAATTCTCACGCTGGCCACGCTGCTCCATGCAGAGCCGCCCGCCAGCACGAGCAAGGAGGAGGGGCTTGCGGAGAAAATGCCGGGTCTTTATCGAGGCATCTACTCCCTTTGGCGGAGAGGGTATTGTCTTGCCACCACAAGGAACGAGGTTTTGGAAAAGGAATTGGCCCGCAATATGAAACTCTCCACAGACGAGGTGCATGCGTTGCTCGAAAAAGGGATTCAATGCGACGACCTGCTGGTGCACGGTCTGACGTTGCTGGGGCATGGAGAACTCACCAAGGCCGACGAAGCCTTTGACAAAGTTCTTGCCGCCAACCCTGCCGATTCTAAACGCCTGCGTCAAACGCATGAAGGCAAGGGCTTGATTGCCTTCGACAAAAGAGATTGCCCTACCGCACTGATTCACTACCAGAGCGCCCTGGCCCTTAGTGATAAAGTCACCGAAGATCAGGCGTGGGTGTCAAATGCTACATGTGCGGCCTATGCGCTTGACTGTTTGAAGCGCTACAAAGAGGAGGAAGCTCTCCTGCGAGAAATTTTGAGCCTGGCAGAGGAGAAGACAGCTCCAAACCATGGCAGGGTGGTTATTCCTCTCGAAAATCTCGCTGCATTTCTGATGAAGACAAACCAACTGGAGGAGGCGGAAAAGCTTATACGTAGCGCGTTGGCCATTGAGGAATCCGTGTCTGGAAAAGAGCACCCCCGCGTGGCCTCCCTACTCGATAAACTAGGGTGTTTGCTTAGCGAGACGAACCACCTGGAGGAGGCAGAGGAATGCTGCCTTGGCGCTTTCGCCATTTTCGAGTCAGCATTTGGCATGAACTGCGCCGATGTTGCCAGTGTTCTAAAACACCTGTCCTTGTTGTATGTTTCGATGAAACGCTTCACTGAAGTTGGGCCGTTGCTCATGGAAGCCCAGCGCATTGAGCAAGATTTTTGCGGTAAAGAGCCTTCTGATAGCAGCGATACCCAAAAAATTCTCAAATTTATCGAGGAAAATCTCAAAAAAAGTGAGTTGAAATAATTGTTCTTTGAAATCTCGTTGATTTTTTGAAGGGTAAGAAATTGCCTGAGCAGAGAGGTGTGGGATTTTTTCGGGGAATTTTTGGGCATTTTTGGCGGGGAGTGGGAGAGAAATAGGGTTTCTTGGGGCGTAAATAAGTTGCGGTTGGGGTAAGAGTCGTTGCAAATGAGGTAAGGATGTTTGTTTAGGGTCTGAGAGTCGTTGATAATGAGGTAAGATACGGGCAAGAGGTTGGAAGTGACGAGTAAGAGCTTCTGAGAGATGGGTAAGAGAGCAAAAGACTCTTTATTTATGGGTTGACAGTCTCTGCAAATGGTGTAAGAGTCTCTGAAAATCGCCTTAGTTTCTTTCAGGTGGATGCCAGAGAGGGGGCGGTGAGTTGGTGAATCTCTTTTCCTTTTTCCTATTATGTCCGTTTCTGAGAAGTCTTTTCGTGATCGTCAGGGTAAGGCGCAGTTGTTGAAGGATGCGGTGGCGTCGTTTACGCCGGCGTATGCTCCGGCGGATACGGCGCTGACGGTGTCGTCATTTCAGACGTTTATCACGTCGGTGGGGACGGCGAATACGCTGGTGGAGAATCTGACGGTGGGGTATACGAATGCGGCGACGGCGCGGGTGAATCTGGTGAAGTTGATCCGGGCGACGGTGACGCAGGCGGTGGGGTATGTGAAGAGTAACAAGGCGTGGGCGAGCCAGTTCAAGTCGGTGAAGGCGGCGGCGGATAAGATGCGGGGGGTGCGTCCGCCGAAGAGTACGAAGGCGCCGGTGGAGGTGCCGCCGGGTGGGCCAGTGCCGCCGGCGGAGGTGGCGCGGAGCAAGGGGGAGCAGGGGTATGTGGAACTGGCGGCGCACCTGGGGACTTTTATCACGGCATTGAATGCGTGCTCGCCGTATACGCCGACGGCGACGGGGATCAGTCTGGCGACGTTTGGTTCGCTGCTGACGCAGTTTACGAGTGCGAATACGTCCATTTCCAATCTGACGCCGCCGCTGACGACGGCGCGGGAGGCGCGGAGGAGATTGTATTATGTGGGGGATTGTCTGGAGAAGAAGTTCCAGGCAGTGAAGGAGGCGGTGAAGGGGCAGTATAACCAGAGTAGCCCGGAGTACCTGACGGTGCGGGGCATCCGGTGGTAGGGGGTGGGGCGGATGGGTGGACGGGCGGCGGGGCTGGGGGCCTAGAGATGTTTCAATCGAAAGAAATAACGGGGGCCGTTGCCGAGTGACCAGTAGATGCCGGAGGCGCCGGTGATGGTGGTCTCGTAGTCCGTCCACTGGGTGAGGTTGTGGGAGTATTGGAGTTTGTAGCCGACGGCATCGGCGTTCCACTTGATGAGGGCCGTGGGGCCGGAGAGGGTGATGGTGAGCCGTGGCCCGCCGCCCTCGGTGGGAACGGCAATGGCCCAGTAGCCGCCATTAAGGGCATAGCCTGCGGCATTGGTGCTCGACGTGGCATGCGCATCCCACTGGCCAATGGTGCCGGTGAGTTTCCAAGTGGTGACGCCGATGGTGGCGGAACTGGCGCCGCCGCCGGCATCGTTGGTCTGCCACGGGACGGTGAAGGCGGCCCAGGTGGCGAGGGCGGAACTGAGGATGAGGAGGAGGATTTTGGATTTCATGGCGGTGGAATTTTAATGGCCGTAAATGCTGAAGGCTCCGGCCCGGGTGGCGCGGATGGTGACGGGTTTGCTAAGCGTGTAGGAGGCTCCATTGGCGGCGGGGGAGGCATAGCTCCCGGGACGCCCGACGATGATGTCCGCGCCGCCGGAACTGGCGGCGGCATTGGCGCTCTGGATGCTCAGGTAGGGGTCCTGGGCGGTGCCGAAACGGATGAAGCCTCCATTGCCGCCAAAGTACCACATGCGCCCGGAGGCGATGGGCCGCTGCAGCGCGTAGGCATCCGACCAGCGGTCCATTTGCTGCTCGGAGAAGAGCCAGTTGGTGGAGTCAGGATCGGCCCCCTTGTGGTAGCTCATCAAATTTTCCCAGACGAGCCAGATCTTTTCAATCTGATCCGTGGTGTAACTGGCGCCGAAGTTCTGATCGCCAATGGAGGCCATGGTGCGGACTTGTAATTTCTGCGGGCCATTGAGCGTGGAGTAATTTCCGCCATACATGCGCTGGGCGAGGGAATCCCATCGGGCCGGGGCTGGGGTGACTTCAGCGAGGAGCGGGCTGTTGGTGCCGAAGTCCCAGACGTCCTGAAGGGTGTCCGAGAGGGCAGTGCCTTCGTCACCAATGACGCCGGCGGTGCCTTCCTTGGTGGCGAAGGTGTGCTCGAGATTGCTGTAGTGGCCCATTTCATGTAGGAAGAAAGAGAGGTCGCCGACGGTGCTGAGGAGGAAAAAATTCGTGGAGGCATGATTCTGATTTGGAAACATGCCATAGCCTCCGCAGTTGCTGCCATGGATGACGTAGGCATTGCCAACATCCGTGCGGTAAT
Source organism: Akkermansia muciniphila (assembly GCA_943333275.1). Classification (GTDB taxonomy): domain Bacteria; phylum Verrucomicrobiota; class Verrucomicrobiia; order Verrucomicrobiales; family V1-33; genus JAGNEJ01. The sequence continues at coordinate 54,206 of CALQSQ010000002.1, read as the reverse complement.
GGAACATGACGGGATTGGCCAGGACGGCGGTGGTGAACATGTCGTTGATCTGATCTGCGTATTTGATGGTGACCGCCTGCTCAGCGGCGGGAGTGGTCTGATTCGCCCATCCGGAAAAGTTGGCGGGGGCCACCGCGCAGCCGTTCGCATCCAACTGTGAATACCATTGATACCAGTTGTTCATGCCCACGACCTGGACATTGGGATGGAAGGCGTTGCCGTTCCCCAGAATCTGGGTGCCAGTGTAGAACGTTCTGCTCGCGGGAGGAAGGGTGGGATTGATTTCCACGCGCTCCACACAGCGAATGCGCCATCCGCGTTGCTGCTGGTCCAGGACCTTGTTGGCATTGGCGCAGAGATCGTCAATGGCCGTCTGGGTGGCTCCTGGATTCGGCCCGGCAGTATTGGTCTTGAGGAGTTTGAATGAGAAGTCCACATAGATGTGCAAGGGATCGCCATCGGGGTCGGCGGCGTGCAACTGCGGGAGCCCGGCGCTCAGGATCAGGATGCCCAGTCCGCAGTGGAGGAGAAAGGATGGGAGGCTCATATATTTATCTGGTAATGTTGACGGCTCCGCGCCAGGCGCTGAGCACCATGGGCTTGGTGAGGGTGAGAGGGAGGCTCTCGGTGGCTGCGTTGTAGCTGCCGGTTTCGATGAGGAGGATATCGTTGGCGGTGGTGGAGATGGTGTAGGCGTTTCCGATGTTTTTCTTCCGTTCAGCCCAGGTCAGTCCGTCATTCCCATTCAAGCCCGTGGAAGCAATGAAATAGGCCCTGCCGGCCACCATGGGGGCCCGATCGGCATTGGCTGCTTCCAGAAAGATCTGGCGCTGCTGCGGCACGAAACGGTCCTGGGGTTGGTGGTAGGACATGAGGTTGTAGGCCAGGTCCTCCCGTTGCTTTTGCGTGGCCAGCGGATACTTGGCGGTGATATTGGCAAGCGCCGTGGCACCATCCCCGACATCCGCATCGTCGGCGAGGGTCTCGGACAAGCCATCGCCATCCTGCCACGCACCGGTGGGCAATACGCCATCTCCATCCCCGCTGTGAGTGTGAGCGAGGTTGAAGAAATGCCCCATCTCATGCAGGAGCAATTCCTGATAGGCTCCCGCGCCTGCTACGATCACGGGCTTGTTGTCTGAGACTGGAGAGCAGTAGCCCGAACTGGAGTCATTGATGTAGATGTTCACTGAATCATCGTGCCACTTCCAGGTGGTCTTGCTGGCCGCGCTGGCGGTGGCGATGTCATAGACGGCGGTGCGCGCGGTGGAGGAGCGGAAATTTTCCGTGAACCAGGATCCGCCCAATCCGCTGACTTCATAAACAGTGTCGTTTCTGAGTGCCACAGACATGCCCTGCGCCTGCTTGTGAAGAATGGCATTCATCACGGCCACATTGTCGCGGATGGCCTGGGTGGAGTTGAGATTAACGCCGGTGGGACCGATGATTCCGCCGGCGTTGTCAGGGTGTTCGTCCGCCGGGCCAAGGATGAATTTGACCGAAATGCGGATGACCATTTCGGCATGAACCTGTGTCCCGCAGAACAGGGCAAGCAGAAGCGTGGTGGCTAGGAAAGGCAGTTTTTTCATGCGATTCACGAGGGTGAATTATTGCAGGGTTACGAGCACTAGGACGAGGCCGGTGCCTTCATCCAGGCCACTCATGGCTTTGCCAAGGATGGCGCCCTGGGCACGTTCGTGATTGGTGACTTTGGCGGCATGACCGGGCGTGATGGAGGTGGTGAGAAGATCTCCCGGCTTGATGCGGCCGCCGCTGGTATCGGCTTTGACATAGACACGCCCGCTGAGGGCCACATGGTGGTCTCCGTCCAGCACGCCGTCCTGGTGCAGTCGCAGACCGGGCTTCACACCACCCGCGCCGCTGATGATGCCCGCGACGCGGGTGTCGCACGCCTGAGTGCTCTGCTTAAGCTTGCCGGGATGGTCTTCATCGATAATGACGACGCTGCCGGGTTCGAGTTCCTCCGGCTCGGTCATTTCAAACGGCTCCGCCACGTCGGCACCACCGCGGATGGTGAGCACCGTGGTGGAAAGAGCCCCCACGAGATACATGTCCCCAGTGGGGGAGAGCGAGGCCACGTCTCCCGTGGTATCGCTGTAGAAGGACAACTGGTCCACGCCACCACCGTTGCGCGCGTACATGACCCAGCGTTTGGCCTGATCATTTCTATTCTTCACGGCAAAGCCTCCCAGCGAGCCCTGAGCGGTGACTTCATTTTGAAAGGTGGTGGAACCGGAGACGCTGAGGGAGGAACTAATATTAACCTTGCCCTGGAAGTAGCCGGCATAGCCGACATCACTCACTCCATACACGGCCCATCCCGCGGCTCCATTGCAGACGAATTTACTCCCGTAGCCTCCACTGATCCCCACACCATAAACCCCGAAACCCCCGGTGCTGCTCGACTGCCCAAAGACCCCTGCTGCGGAACCAGACGCGGAGGTATGGTAACCCTGCAGAGCATGCTGCGAGGTATCATTGGTGCTGGCGACGATATAAGGTGCGGTGACCGAGCCGACGACATTCATGTTGCCGCCCTCGGTGACCGTCAATCGATCGCCGGTGACTCCACTCCAGAGGCGGAACGTGTCAAGTGCGCCCGCGCCGTCGGCGTAGGTCACCCAGCGCTTGGTGGCATCCGACCTGTTTTCCACGGAGAAGCCCGCCTCCGTGCCGAACAGGGAAAGGGTGCCCACGCTATCCAGCCGCATATTTTCCACGCCACCTGCTCCGGGGGAATTCTGCGTGTCGCTGTGGACCCCGCCTTTGAACCAGGAGAAATCCGCATTGGAGCGCTGATAAAGCGCCGCACCCTGCACGCCGATGCCATAGGTGGTGCCCCAGAGATTGAGCATCTGCCTGGTGGTGCTTCCGAAATCCACCACGGCGGGATTGGCGATGCTGAGATTTCCCGTCATGGTGCCGCCACTCTTTTGAAGAAAGGCCGTCGAATCCAATCCATCCAGCAGATCGCTGTTTAAATTGAGCACCTTGGTGGTGCTGCTGACTAGAAAGGGGGCACCTGCAGCCGGACTGAACGTGATCGTTCCGGCGGTGGTGCCGGAAGAGAGGATGGTTGGACTGATGGTGCCACTCAACTGGCTTGTAGGCAGATTTCCCGTGATCTGAGCCGCAGGCACGGAACCGCTCACGCTGGTTGCCACGGTGGCGCGCAAGGCATAGGGCGCAGCCGTAAATGGCTGGCGGGGGGTGAGCGGCACATAGTTAAGCCCCGCCACTGCGGGGTCATCCACAGCGATTTCAATCCAGCGGTTTCCACCATTAAAAACGCCGGCTCCGAACGGCCCCAGGAGGGCGGTAAATTCGCCATTGGTTACTGTCACCGTTATGAAGGAGAAAAAGAGTTCATTGCCCCCCGTGACTGCATCCCTGATGCTGATGCGCATGCTGACAGCTCCGGTCACGGCGGCACCGTCCTGCTCGAGTCGGCCCTGATAGGTGATGAGATCCGTTTGAGCAGAGGCCAGGGAGGCAAGCATCAGGCAGCCCGCGAAAATGGCAGGGAGTAGGGATCGATGGAATTGTGGATTCATGGTTGGTGTTTGGTTTAGGAAATCGAAGGTGAATCAGCCGGGCTGGGCCCCGGGTTTGTTGAGGATGCTTCTGCGGATCCCCGGCGGCGAGTTTCAAGAAAAGTTTTGTGATGGGAAAATTTTTTCCAATCGGCTCCAGCAGGAAGGGGTGTGGCCATGGATTGGAAGCAAGAAAGGCCCTGATTCCGCCGTTTTCGGAAAGGCCAGGAATTGGTCATGGGGCGATATTTTCCCTGCTTTGGAATGAAGCGGGACTTGCCAAATGTTGGGATTGTGGCGATGGATGCGGTGTTTGCCGTCCCCTTTACAAGTCATTTCCCTAGAGCGCCTGTTTTGCCATGTCCACCCCTTCCCATGCGGCTGAGCCCGATCCTGTTCCGTTTGTCCCGCCGACGATCGAGGAACTGGGGGTGATGCTGCCGAGTTATGATGTGGAATCGCTGATTGCTTCGGGGGGAATGGGGGCTGTGTATAAAGGCTGCCAGAAGGATTTGGACCGGATGGTGGCCATCAAGATTCTGCCGCCCGAGGCGGGAACGGATGCGGAATCGCTGAATCGTTTTCGTAGTGAGGCCCGGGCGATGGCGAAACTGAACCATCCGAACATCGTCAGCATTTACGATTTCGGTGTGAAGGATGGGCAGTGTTATTTTGTGATGGAATATGTCGAGGGGCGTAATGTCCATGAACTCATCATTGATGGCCAGGTGACTCCGGAGATTGCGTTGCCATTACTGGCGCAGGTGTGTGATGCGCTGAGCTATGCGCACTCGAAGGGGATCGTTCATGGGGACATCAAGCCCTCCAACATTGTCGTAAATTCCGACGGCGATGTGAAGCTGCTGGACTTCGGTCTGGCGCGGCTCATGGAGCATGAGCAAAGCGATGCGAATGCGGAGTGGGTGCCCATGGGCACGCCGGAATATGCCGCGCCCGAGCTATACGAACGGGGAGCGGTGCCGGACCCCCGCACTGACATTTACGCCCTGGGCGTGGTCTATTATGAAATGCTGATGCGGACGGTGCCGCAGGGAACGTTTGCCCTGCCGAGCACGGCCCTGAAGGTGGATGGACGTGTGGATGATGTGATCGTCCGCTGTCTGAGGCAGGAGCCGGATAATCGATTTCAAAATGCCGCCGAGGTCCGCCAGTTGCTGGAGGACATCCGCACTGGCAAGCCGCTCGTGCCAGTGGCCCCGGACCTGCCCAAGAAAAGCGGACGTCCGGTCACCATCGTTCGTCCGTCCGCGCGTCGCGGAACGCCTCCCGGTGGTCCGATCACCAAAGGTCCTGGCAAGAGCAGTCGGAACCGCGTGGCTGAGCTGGAGGCTGAGGCCAAAGCCAAGGCGAGCAGCAACCGGACCACCATGGTCGTCATCGGAATTCTGGTGACGGTGGTTGTGATTGGCCTCGCGGTCATGGCCAATAGCGGCGACAAGCCCCCCCCTGTCGAAAAGCCCAGGCAGTCCGAAGCGGTGAAGCCGAAGCCTGAGCCCATCACCTTTGCGCCGCGTCCTCCCGATCCTCCGCCCGTCAAGCCCGAGCCCACGGTGACCAAGACACCGGACATTGACAAGCCGGTAAACCCAACGCCCACGCCGAAACCCGAGGACCCAAAACCCGAGCCCCCTGGACCATCCGTGGTGGCCAAGCTCAAGGAAGATTTCGTAAAGCGTTACAAGGACGAGATCCAAAGCAAACTGCAGGCCCAGCAAAGCGAACTCGGCGAGAAATACACCGCCGCACTGTCCAGGCTGGAACCTGATTTCATGGCCCGCAGTGATGCCAAGGCGGTGCTGGAGATTCGTCAGGAAGTGGAGCGATTCCAGACCAAGCGGACCGCGCTGGCGGTTGAGGAAATTTCCAAAAACCCGAGGATCGCCGACCTTCAGAAAAAGCTCGCCACAGCCTTCGAGGGCATTGCGCGTGGCTACACCGCGCCCATTGCCAAGCTGAATGGTGAATTTGCCACCGCCGTCAAGAAACTGGCGGATCTGCTTCAGACCGAAGGCAAGAAGCGGGTGGCCGCAGAGGCGAACGCTGCGTTCGACAAGGCGACACAGCTTCCAGACTATCTGGGGTCGTTGGTGGAAGCGGGAGATGCCCCCAAGGAAGAGACGCCCGAAGCGGCTCCGGAAACCCCGCCGGAGCCCAAGGCAAAAACGGAGAAATCCGGGACCTCGAAGCCTGATGAAGTCACCAAGGACGGTGTGATCTCGGATGGAAATGTCGCCGAGGCCAGCCATGGCGCCGAGGCCGAGGCTCCTGATAATCCCGGTGGAATGATTGATGGAAGCCATTCAAACAAGACCGCCAGCGTTGGCCCGGCTGGCAGCACGTTCGTGGTCATTTTTGACAAGGTATACAAAATTGCGCAAATTGGTCTGCACCTAACGCGGGGCGATCCCAGTAAGTACAATGACCGGACCGAACCCTTTTATTACCGCTACACCATTGAAGGATCTGTGGATGGGAAAGTGTGGACGGAGCTTGTAGATGGGACAAAGGAAGGAATGGTGGGCATCAAGGTCTTCGACATCCCGCCTCAGCCGCTCAAGGCCTTCCGCATCCTTGCCAAGGAATCTACGAACGAGAATTCTTTCGTCGTCGATGAGGTGGCGGCTTGGTGTGAGGGGCGGTTGCCCGAGAATTGGGAAAAGACGGGTGGCCCGCGCTAATGAAGAGGCATGATGGATGGTTTGGAATGAGAACGGTGGTCTGGGAGGCGCTCTGAATTTCGCCAGTGCATTTTATAGGACCGCTGTCATCATGATAGGGTAACTTTCTTCAACCTCACTTCACTCCCATCTCTTGATTATGTGCCCTCGCCTAATTCCAAGTGCCCTCGTTGTCGGTTTGCTCATCGGTTCCCTGCCGGCAGAGGAAACAATCCCGCCCGGTATTCACACGACGCGTAAATCGGAACGCCTCCTGCCACTTCCCAAGGAGGAGGGAGTTTTCCATTTCCTGATCTATGGTGACCGCACCGGAGGGCCGCCGGAAGGTCTGCGCGTGCTGGAGCAGGCGGTGAAGGATACGAATCTGCTCGACCCCGATCTCGTCATGACCGTGGGGGATCTGGTGCCGGGATACTGCGCGGAGGAGGAATGGCTGCGCGATGCGAAGGACTACAAGGACATCATGACCAATCTCAAAATGCCTTGGTTCCCCGTGGCCGGAAATCATGATGTTTACTGGCGTGGGGAAGGCCGCCCTCCGCTGGAGCATGAGGCGAATTTTGAAAAGCATTTCGGGCCTCTCTGGTATTGGTTTGCCCACAAGGGCATGGGATTTCTTGTGCTCTACACGGACGAAGGCAATCCTGAAAAGGGGGCGAAGGATTTTACCAGCAAGGACCAGAATCAGATGAGCGAGGAACAGCTGGGTTGGCTGGAAAAGTCGCTCGCGGAAATGAAATCCCTCCAGCACGTCTGCGTCTTCATGCACCACCCGCGGTGGATCGAGCGCACCTATCCCGGCACCAACTGGGACCGGGTGCACCAGAAACTCGTGGCGGTGGGCAATGTCCGTGCAGTCTTCGCCGGGCACATCCACCGGCTCCATTTCGGAGGCAACCGCGATGGGATTGATTACTTCGCTCTGGCCACGACAGGAGGCTCCGTGCCGGGCATTTATCCAGGTGCCGGGTATGTCCACCATATGAATCTGGTGACGGTGCGACCGGGTGGCATTCAGGTGTCCGTGCTGCCGGTGGGGCAGGTGATCTATCCGAAAATTTACACTCTGGAACGGCAGGATGATCTGGACAAGGCGCGGGGGATTCTGCCCGAGTTGCTTTCACCGCGTCTGCCACTGGGCCAGGATGGCCTGGGGGCAGGGTTGGTGCAGTTGCGAATTGCCAATCCCTCTACTCGTCCGGTGGAACTTGCGCTCGTGCCTTCAGCGGAAGGGAATGAATGGTTTTTTGCCCCGGAGCATGTGCATGCGCGGTTGGAGGCTGGGGAGGAAAAAACGTTCAGCCTGACCGTGGCGCGGACCAAGGAGGGCCTGAGTGCTGGCGTGGGCATTCCCACGATGACGCTGGAAACGGACTATCTCACCGAGGGTGCCAGGGTCACACTGCCGCCCCGCACGATCAATATTCCCGTCGGAATGAAAACGCCCGACGCTGCCTATTTTGCCGCACCTGCTGAAAACAAAGTTGTGAATTTCGACGGAGCCAGCGCCCTGCGCGTGGAGATGACGCCGACCGAACTCCCGGACGGGCCATTCACGATCGAAGCCTGGGTCAGGCCCACCAACACCACCGGCACAGCACCGTTCATCGCCAAAACGGAACAGTCCGAATTTGCCCTGAACCTGGCGAACAACGTTCCGGGCTTCCATTGCTTTCTTGGCGGAAAATACGTGAGTGCCATTGCGCCGACAGATCGGGTCATTCCCACCGATGCATGGACGCACGTGGCTGGCACCTTTGATGGTCAGGAAATTCGTCTTTACGTGAACGGCCAGCTGGCCGCGAAGGTCGCCGCAAGGGGTCCGCGTGCCACGAATGCCCTGCCGCTGTTCATCGGGGCGGACCCCAATGCAAAGTCCCAGCCGACGCAGTATTTCATTGGCTCCGTGGATGAAGTGCGGCTCAGCACCAGCGTCCGCTACACCGATGCCTTCACCCCTGCCGAACGCCACGCCACGGATGCCGCCACGCTGCTGCTCTTCCATTGCGAGGAAATGATTGGGCCCTTCCTGCCAAGCGATTCCAAGGACAACCGCTACGCCATCCGCGCCGGATCGCCAAAATTTGTTCCCGCCAAGCTGCATCCGTAAGGGATCGTTCAATTCGTTTCTTCACCACCCTCATCACTGACCATGCCTCCCCTCCTCGCCGCCATTGAAGCTGGTGGCACAAAATTTGTCTGCGCCGTTGGCACCGGGCCTGATGACCTACGGGAAATTGTCCGCATCCCCACGACAAATCCGAAAGCCACCCTTGCTGCGGTCACGGCGCATTTGCTGCATTGCCAGAAGGTGCACGGACCGGTTGCCGCTATTGGCGTTGGGACCTTTGGACCTGCGGGCGTTGCTCCGGGCACCCCGGATTATGGGAAAATTACCACCACGCCCAAAGCCGGCTGGCAGGATACGGATGTCCTCGGCCATCTCCGCCAGTCATTCGATGTCCCCATGGCCTTTGACACCGACGTCAATGCCGCGGCGTTGTCCGAATACCGCTGGGGAGCGGGGCAGGGGAGTGAATCGGTGCTGTATCTCACGATCGGTACTGGGATTGGCGGAGGATTTTGTTGGAATGGGAAATTGCTCCATGGGCTGCTGCATCCGGAGATGGGTCACATCCGGCTGCCGCATGATCTGGTGCGCGATCCCTTTGCCGGAGCCTGTCCGTGGCACGGAGATTGCCTGGAAGGACTCGCCAGCGGCCCAGCGATAGAAAAACGCTGGCAGACAAAGGCGGAAAATTTACAGCCTGATCACCCCGCCTGGGAACTTGAAGCGCATTACCTCGGCACTGCCTGTGCCGATTTCCTCTGCACGCTTTCGCCACAGAAAATCGTCATGGGTGGCGGCGTCATGGACGTCCCCGGTCTCATTGAAAAAGTACGCATCGCGGCCTCTGCCCAACTGGCCGACTATCTGCGGCACCCGCCAATCCAAGCGGGCCTGGCGACGGTGATCGTTCCACCGGGGCTGGGATCGCGCGCAGGTCTCTGCGGCGCCCTGGCGCTGGCGATGGGTGCGTGCGGATAGCCGCTCGGACTACTGGACCTTCTCGGCCTTGGCTGGCTTTTCGGGCTTGGCGGGGGCTTCCTTTTCCATGCCGCTGAGGGCTTCGAGGCGCATTTGATCCGCGTCGAGAATGGCTTTCTGGAGGTTGAGCTTGTGTGTCTTGGCCCACCAGAGCACGAGCGGGGAAGCGACGAAGATGGAGGAGTAGGTGCCGACAAGAATACCGATCAGCATGGCGAAGGAGAAATCATGCATGGCCAGGCCGCCGAAGAAATACATGGCCACCACTACGATCAGAGTTACACCCGAGGTAAGAATCGTCCGGCTCAGCGTTGCGCTGATGGACTCGTTCATGACCGTGGGAAGATCGTGCGAACTGGTGCGCAGGGTATCGCGAATCCGGTCGAAAATAACGATGGTGTCATTGATGGAGTAACCGGCGATAGTTAGGAACGCTCCAATCAGAATCATTCCGATTTCCCGGCCGCACAGGGCGCAGACACCGGCCACGATGAGAACATCGTGACTCAGAGCGACAATGCCGCCGATGGCGAAGGGGACTTCATAGCGGAAGGCGAGGTAAACAAAGATCGCAAAGAGACCGATGACGATCGCCCAGATGGAGGATTTCAATGCCGCCGCACCGACCGCAGGACCGGCGTGTTGTTCATCCGAGATGGTATATTTTCCGGGCAGATCCTTTTCCAGTTCCGCCTTGGCCGTTTCGCCGTGATTAGGATTCACGCGGAGATTGAGGTATTCCTTTTGATCGCCAAGGGGTTTGTTGGTTTGGACCGTGAAAGTGAAAGGCTCGGTGGTGCCATCCTTGAGGCTGGCGGTTTTGACATCACTCAGGCTGTCGAGAATCTGTTGTTCTGAGACGCCCGTGAGACTGATGAGGTCTCCACCACGGAGTTCAAATCCGAGGGATTTCTCTCCTTTTACAAACAGAACCACCAGTGCCAGTGCGGCGAGCGCAAATGAGCTGAGGATGAACATCCTCCGCTTGCTCATGAAGTCGATGTAACGGTTCTTGATGAGGCTGAGGAAATTGAGCTTCTGCAAGCCCCGGCTCTCCAGCCAGCTAAAGCACACCCGCGTGATGAGGAGCGACGAGAACAGGGAGGCGACAATCCCGATCGTCAGTGTGACGCCGAATCCTTTCACCGCGCCACTGGCCACAGCGATCATGATGATCGAGGAAATGAGGGAGGTGGAGTGGGAGTCGAAAATGGCGGTAAAGGCCTTGGCATAGGCGGCGTTGATCGCGGCGCTGAGCGTCTTACCGGCGCGCAGTTCCTCCCGAAGACGTTCGTAAATCAGCACGTTGGCGTCAACGGCAATGCCAAGCGTGAGCAGCGTTCCGGCGATGCCGGGCATGGTGAGCGTGAAGTCAAAAATAATCATCGCGGCCAGCAGCAGCAGCAGATTGACCAGCAGGCCAAGCACCGCAATGAAACCCGCCAGGCGGTAATAGACACACATGAACACCAGCGTGGCGATCAATCCGGCGATACCGGCAAACACCCCCTGATTGATGACCGTTTCCCCATACGTGGGGCTGGTCTGGCTGAATTGGGTGATTTCGAGCGGATTTTCCAGGGGGTTGGTCAGCGCGCTGGCGAGGTCCAGGGCCTGTTTCTGGCTGAATTTGCCCGTGACTTGAAAATGGTCCCCGAAGACTCCCTGAATGACGGGCGCGGAGATTACTTCATTGTCCACAATGATGGCCATCGGCTGGCCGAGGTTCTTCTTGGTAATTTCCTCCATCTTTTTCCCGTACTCGGGGTGCAATTGCACGCTGATCAGGTAATCACCGGTTCCGACATCGGGCTGGGCAAAGGCGTTCTTAACACTCTTGCCGGACATTTCAGAGGTGTTTTTCACCATCATGGTCTTTTTCTCAGCGTAGAAGCCATCGAGCCGCTTTTTGATCTGTTCTTCGCGGGAGAGTTTGGCATCTTCGGGCTTGAGATCTTTGGCGGCTTTCGGCAGGCCGGATTCCTCCTCCTTGGGGGATTTTTCCAGATGAGGCAGTTCCACCCAGCCCGGTTCCACGACGCGTGAGGAAGCATCCCGTTGTTGGATGAGTTGGTTGCTCTGCGGGTTAACGAGGCGGAATTCCAGTTTGGCGACCTTTTCAATCGTCTCCCGGCTTTTCTGGATTTCCTCAGGGCTGATGCCCGGCACTTCCACGTAAATGACGTCGTCACCCTGAACCGTAATGACGACGTCCTTGTTTCCCAGCGGGGCGAGACGTTTTTCCAGGATTTCCTTGGCGGCATTGGCCTGTTCCTTGGTGACCTTCTGGCCGTCGTTTTCCTTGATCTTCACCGTGAAGGCTGCGCCACCCGCGAGGTCAATCCCCTTCTGCAGCGGCTTCGTCTTCAGGGTGTAAATGCTGAATCCCACCAGCAAAAAGGTCAGGATGGTGCCGGCAAGCCGCTTCTTGGGGGCTTCCTCAGCGGCAAAATACCAAAGGAACAGGCCCACTGCGGTGATGCCAATGAGGAAGATGATAATGGACAGGATGTATTCGGAAGTCATGGAACGGGTCGGGTGAAAAAAATCAATTCAGAGAGACGGGGAGCGCTAGCAGAGCAGAGGGTGGGCGGGGAGGAAAGCAGCAAATCAAGCCTTTTCGACGGGGGAAGCGTCGGCAGCGTCCGACTCCTCCTCCGGTTCATCCGCCTTGGAAAGCACGGTGCCCACGCTGGCCTTGGCGATTTCGATGCGCACGTTGTCGGCGATCTTGAGGATGATGGTGTGGGTTTTCACATTGGTGACCAGGCCGTAGATGCCGCCGGAGGTGATGATTTTGTCCCCGGTGCGCAGGGCATTGATGCGTTCCGCCTGCTCCTTGGCCTGGCGGCGCTGGGGACGGATGACCATGAAATACATCATGGCGATCATCAGGACCAGCATGATAATGCCGGTATTGTTGCCAGCGGGGTTTGCTACGGCAGCAGCTGGATCTTCAGCGAGGAGCAGGAGGGAGGAGAGGGAAATCATGGGGTCGTTTGGGTAGGGGTTGGGAGATATTTTGAATGGAAGTCGCTGCGGAAGGCGGCGAAGGTTCCATTTTCCAGGGCTTGCCTCATCTGGCGCATGAGGTTGAGATAGAAATGCAGGTTGTGCAGACAAATCAACCGCAGCCCCAAAATCTCACCGGCCCGGAAAAGGTGGCGAATATAGGCCCTCGTGAAGTGTTGGCAAGCGTAGCATTCACATTCTGCTTCGAGGGGGGAGGCGTCAGTGCGGAACCGCTCATTTTTCACATTCATCGTCCCGGACGCGGTAAAGGCCGTGCCGTGGCGGGCCAGGCGCGTCGGGATGACGCAGTCAAACATATCCACCCCCCGGGCCACCATTTCCACCAACTGAGGGGGCGTGCCCAACCCCATGGCGTAGCGCGGCTTGTCGGTGGGGAGAAAGGGCTCCGCGTTCTCCACGGCCCGCAGCATCTCGTGCTCCGGCTCGCCCACACTCACCCCGCCGATGGCATAGCCATCGAATTCCATGGCCACCAGTTCCCGTGCGCAGCGTTCCCGATGTTCCGCGTAAATCGACCCCTGCACGATCCCAAAATGCAACTGCCGCCCCCCATTTCCCGCCTTTGGTTCATGGCTGGCGATCCAGTCCTTGCAGCGTTTCCCCCACCGCAGCGTCAGTTCCAGGCTTTTTTCCGAGTAAACTTCATCGCACGGATAAGGCGGGCACTCATCGAACAGCATCGCAATGTCCGATCCCAGCACACCCTGGATATCCATGCTCTCCTCGGGCCCCAGGAACATCTTCGAGCCATCCAGATGGCTCCGGAACTCCACCCCCCGCTCCGTGATCTTCCGCAGTTTCGACAACGAAAATACCTGAAATCCCCCCGAGTCCGTCAGAAACGGCCGCGACCACCCTGTAAACTTGTTCAGCCCTCCAAACTCCCGCATCACCTCCATCCCCGGCCGGAGATTCAGGTGATAGGTATTCCCCAGAGTGATCTGCGCTCCCAGCGACTCCAACTCATGCGGCGAGACCGATTTCACCGTACCCTGCGTCCCCACCGGCATGAAAACCGGAGTTTCCACCACCCCATGCGCCAGCGCCAACCGCCCGCGCCGGGCCTTGGATGCGGGATCGTTAGCCAGCAAGGAAAAGGACATGAACCCCGTTCATTCTCCAGCGCACCGCCGGGTGCAAGAGGGAAATAAACGAGTCATCCGGGGTCAACTATAAAATCTCTGAGAAAATATTTCCATTTAAGTTCTCTCTGGTTGGTCGATTTGCAGTCGACAGGTGCAAGGTAACATCACACCCTGCGTCCATGCGATACATCATCAGGCAAAAATTCTGGAGTTGGGGGGATGATTTCATCATACGGGACGGGGATGAGCAGCCATGTTTCCTGGTGGATGGCCGCGCCTTCAGTCTGGGGGACAAGCTCAGTTTCCAGGACCTGCAGGGAAATGAACTAGCCTTCATCAGGCAGCGCCTGCTGGCCTGGGGGCCGACGTATGAAATCCACCGGCCGGGGCAACCCGTGACCGAAGTGAAAAAGGAATTATTCACCTTTTTTCGCTGCAAATTTGAAGTCGACGGTCCCGGGCCCCGCGACTACGAGGCCAGTGGGGATTTCCTGGATCACGAATATGAACTCCAGAGGTCGCAGGGCCTGGCGGCCACCATTTCCAAACGCTGGTTTTCCTTGACGGACCATTACGGGATCGAAATTGCCGAGGGTGAGGACGTCGTGCTCATGCTGGCCACGGCCATTGTCATCGATCTCGTCTGCCACGACGAGTCCAGCCGCAGACATTAAAAGGGACAAACTGTCCGCACCGTCGCCGGCGGTCGCATTCAACCGTAAGCACGGATGGCCTCTTGCAATTGGCGGGGCAGTTTGGTATCGCTGGGCAGCATGCGTTACATTGAACCCCACGCCCACATGGTCAGCCGCACCACGGATGACTACACTGCCATGGTCACCGCCGGTTGCCAGGCCGTGTGCGAACCCGCCTTCTGGGCCGGCTTTGACCGGCGCACGGCGGAGGGATTTCACGATTATTTCCTGCAGCTCGTGGACTACGAGCCCAGGCGCGCCAAAAAGTACCTGCTGCCCCATTACTGCTGGCTGTGCATCAATCCCAAGGAGTCGGAAGATGTGAAACTGGCCGAGGAGGTCATTTCCCTGATCCCCTCGCTGCTGGATCGCAAAAGCGTGCTGGGGATTGGCGAGATCGGGCTGAACAAGAACAGCCGAAATGAATACAAGATCCTGGAAATGCACATCCAGCTGGCCGTGGACCACAACCAGCTCATCCTCGTCCACACACCGCATCTCGAGGACAAACTCAAGGGCACCCGCCTGATTCTGCAGGCGTTGAAAAATTTCCCGACCATCGATCCCTCGCGCGTGATCATCGACCACGTGGAGGAACACACCGCCAGACTCGTGCTGGACGCCGGCTACTGGGCGGGCATGACGCTATATCCCGAATCCAAATGCACCCCGGCCCGGGCCGTGGACATCCTGGAAATCCTCGGCACCGAACGCCTGTGGCTGAACAGCGCCTGTGACTGGGGTCATAGCGATCCCCTCGCCGTGCCCAAGGCCGGGCTGGAAATGCGGCGGCGCGGCTACACGGAGGAGCAGGTGGACGCGGTGCTTTACCACAATCCGGTGCAATTTCTCAGCCAGTCCCCGCATTTCCAAATCTAGCCCGGGCCATTTCCGTCTTGCACGTCGGAAAGGAAAACGATACCGCTGGGATGACGACCCCGGAATTTCCCTCCCCCTCCTTTCGTATGATTCAAGTTTCTCATTCTCCAAGACGGCTGCTGACCGTTTTCCTTGGCCTCGCTCTGATGTCCACCGGCTACGCCAGGAAAAAGGAGTCCGCGAAGAAGCAGGAGTCCGCCCAGCCAGCCCCCAAGGCAAAGATCGTCAAAGATCCCCTCACTGCGGAGGAGGAAGCCCTGCCGGGTCCGGCCACGGGTCCACTGAATCTGGCACAGCTGATTGACCTGGCGCTTTTTAATCACCCCAAGTCACTCGAAGCCCGCCGCAAACTCGAAGTGGCTCGGGCGCAGCGACTGGCTGCCACAGACTGGAAGGATCCGGAAATTCGCATTTCCTACAGCATGCAGACGGACTTGGAAGTGGGTGATCCGTATTTTGAAAATTCCACTTCCATCAACAACATCCAGGGCATCGAGGACGCTCAGTCATCGCGTTCCGGGCTTTATGATTACGCTGGCTTTAACCGTTACGATTCCACGCACACCCGTTTCGGTGAGACCCGATACAGTCATGTGGAAAAGCAGGTCATTCCCGGGGCCACCGTAGACAAGGAAACCGTTCGCACCTACGAGGAACGTGACACGAACTCCAGCGGCAAACGCAATCGCCGCGAGACATTTCCCAACGGCGGTCTCAACCTCAGAAATGATCGCACCGGCGAGACCAAGCACCTGCAACAGGTCAGTGAAAACACCACTTACGTTCATCACCGGGATGTGACCGAAGGACAGGATCAGATAGGCCTGCTGCTAAGATTCCCCTTCCCGAATCCTTTTGAAATGAAGGCGCGGGTGGCCGAGGCCGAGGCGGAGATCAAGGCCGCCGATTACAGTGGCAAGGGTCTGGAAAATGAAATCGTCATGGATGTGCGCGCTCTCTATGAAGATCTGGCGTATAACGAAGGCCTGAAAACCGGCCTCGAACGGTTGGCCAAACAACAGCAAAGCTGGACCGATCTCACACGCACTTCCGCCCTCGACAAACTCGCTAGCGCCGCCGGGAAAAATGCCGAAACGGACCAGGCCATTTTCGCCGCCACCATCAAGGCTGAGTCACTGAGGTCACAAATTGCGCAGTTGGCCGGGGTCTCGGATCCCTCGCGCATCAGTGTGCCAAGAGAATTCCGCCGCCGGTTTATCGACCTCTCCCAACTCAATGAGGCCTACCTCCTACAGATGGCCAGTGTTTACCGCTCCGACCTCCATTACCTTATGGCCAAGAATGATTCCGCCCGTGCTGCCTACCGCCGCGAACGCGCTGCGCTCATTCCCGTGGGTGCCTTTCTGGATTTCGGATTCGGGCATCAAAACGATCCGCGGGGCCGCGATTCCAACGAATTCCAAGTTCGGCTTGGAGTGACGCTTCCACTCTGGAGTTGGCTGATGAATGACGCGGATAAAGTTCCCGCCGCCTCCGCGCAGGGCTATTCCCGGGAAATTGGGCGCTTGAACGACAACATCGAAGCGCAGGTCAAAACCGCCCTCCGCCTCGTGCGACTGACGGATCAGGCTATTTCCGCTGCGGAGAAAAATTTTGCCGCGTTGGAAATTCTGATGAAAAACGAAGCCGTCGGAGGCGCCGGTCTCAGCAAGAACCCGCAGGAAGTCCTCCTCGAAGCTGACGAGGCCCTGGTCAAAATCCGGGTGGAGCGACTCAAGCTTTACAAAATGTACGACGAAGCCGTGCGCAGCCTTGAACAAGCCCTCGGCACCCGCTTGGAAAAAGTCCTCAGTCCAGGCAGCGGAAAATAAATTTCACCTCATCCCGTAGCGGCCGAGCTAACGAGGCCCCACCCATCCCCGCCCTCACCTAAGCGCGGAGTGAAAAAAGGTTTCTCGGCTCTCCATCCGAAGTAGTTTTCCTCATCCTTACAATCAGGACCCCTTCACCCTGTTCCCCATTTCCACCGCCGTATGCTGAAAATTTTCGGGCAATCCACCAATCGCTTCTGCGATGGCGTCTCGCGTCGTGATTTCCTGAGGATCGGTGGGCTCTCGATGGGTGGCCTCTCCCTTCCCCAATTGCTGCAAGCGGAGGAACTGGCTGGGATCCGTAAATCGCACAAGGCGGTGATCATGATTTACATGGCTGGAGCCCCGCCCCATCAGGACATGTATGATCTGAAAATGGATGCGCCAGCGGAGATCCGGGGGCCACATAAGCCCATTCGCACAAAGGTCCCGGGTATCCAGATTTCAGAGCACATGCCCCACTGCGCGCGGATCATGGACAAACTCATTCCCATCCGCACGATGTATGGCTCGCCCAGCGGGGACCACGATTCCTTCATTTGCTACACCGGACGACCCGTCACGAATCAACCCACCGGCGGCTGGCCGTCGATGGGAGCGGTGCTCTCCAAACTTCAAGGTGCCACAGACCCGTCCATCCCACCGTTCGTGGGACTCGCCCCCAAGGCGGGGCATCCGCCTTATGGCTCGCCTGGGCATCCGGGATTCCTCGGCCCCATGCAGGGGGCTTTCCGCCCCAACGGACCGGGAATGGATGACATGAAATTAAATGGCGTCACCTTGGAACGTCTGGCGGATCGCAAGGCCCTGCTCACCGGCTTCGATCAATTCCGTCGCCAGCTTGATCAAAGTGGCATTGTCGAGGGCATGGATGATTTCAGCCAGCAAGCCATGAACATTTTGACCTCCAGCAAACTGCTGGAGGCGCTCGACATCAGCAGGGAGACCGAATCCGTGCGCGAGCGCTATGGCAAGGGCGATGCCAAAAACTATGGCGATGGCGCGCCCCGCAATTGCGAGCATTTCCTCATGGCACGCCGCCTCGTGGAGGCTGGGGCCCGTTGTGTGACGCTGAATTTTGGCCGCTGGGATTTTCATAGCAATAACCACAGCGAACTCCTGACGCACCTGCCATATTTCGACCAGGCCATTAGTGCCTTGGTGGAGGATCTCCATGACCGCGGCCTCGACAAGGACGTGGCGGTCGTGGCGTGGGGTGAGTTCGGCCGCACTCCGCAGATCAACAAGGATGCGGGGCGCGACCACTGGCCTCAGGTGGGCTGCGCGCTGCTGGCGGGAGGCGGCATGAAATCAGGACAGGTCATTGGTGCTACCGACCGCCTTGGCGGGGAAATCAAGGAGCGGGGCGTGCATTTTGGCGAAGTCTTTGCCACGCTCTATCACCAAATGGGGCTGGACCCAAACAACGTGACAGTGCCGGATCTCACGGGACGTCCACAATATCTGGTCAGCGGCTGGCAGCCCATGCCCGAACTGATCACGAGTTAAGATTACGTTATTGCCATTTTCCGGCAAATCCGATACCTTCAGCGTGCCTGCGTGCGCTGTGAACAGCTGCGTCGCATGGCGTCCCCCCGTCATCTCTCCCAACTCCCCTCCGCATTCCGTCGTCACCGGTAGGAATCGCCCTTCCCCCGTTTCATGAAATTACGGCTTACAGCCATCGTCGGTCCATTGATCCTGCTCGCGATTGCCGGGGGATATTTTGCCGCTGAGGATCAGCGTTCGGTAAAATCCGCTTTGGCCAGCTTCCGGCAAGCGCCGTTGGCGACTACAGAAGACATTTCACAGCCTCCGACCGCCGCAGCCAAGCGGCGCGTTTCTACGGTTTCGGAGACGCCCGTCCTCATGGGTCAGCATCCCTCGTCGATGCCGCTGCCACCGGGATTTCTGGAATCCATCATCGACGAATCCTCCAACCGCGTTTCCTTCACCCTGCCGGATGGACGCGTTGCACAGGGGGAGATCGAGTTCCTGCAGCGCGATGCCGGGGGCGTGCTGCTGGTGCAGGGGCGGCTGGCGCAGCCTGAAGGCGGATTCTTTTTCTTCCAGCGTCAGACCGAACCGGGCGTGGCCGGGGCGATGGTTGGAAATGTGAGATTCGATCAAAGTGACGTGGCATTTCGAATCGATCCATCGGGGTCTGACGGATCGCCGGAGTTGGTGGAACGCCGGCTTGATCAGGTGCTTTGCATGAACTTGGAAGCGCCGGACCCCAAACGCATGGAGGCCGCGAATGATCCGCAAAACGCCCCGCAAACTTACCCGGTGAATGTCCCAATCCCCAGCTACCAAAACGGCGTGATCCCCCTCCAGAGCCTGCCGGGAGCTCCGGGGGTGATCTATCTCGATTTCGACGGCGAGACTGGTCCCTTTCCCGGTTGGGGAAGTTTCGATGCCGCGCCATCGGGTGCCAACAATACCCAGATCAGGGAGGTCTGGCAGCGTGTGGCGGAGGATTACCAGCCCTTCAATATCAATGTCACGACGGATCGCAGGGTCTTTGATACCACCACCCAGGGCCGCCGGCAGCATTGCATCCTCACGCCCACGACCACTGCGGCCCCGGGTGCGGGCGGGGTGTCGTACATTGGATCGTTCAACAATACCGGGGACACCGTAAACTGGTCGTTTTATTCTACCGGAAAATCGGCTGCGGAAGTTGTCTCACATGAATGTGGTCACGCGCTCGGGCTTGGTCACGATGGACGCATTTCTCCCTCCGAAGGATATTATGGCGGCCACGGAAATGGGGATGTGGGCTGGGCACCGATCATGGGTGTGGGGTATTACAAAAACCTGGTGCAGTGGTCGAAGGGGGAATACACCAGCGCCAACAACACCGAGGATGATCTCAACATCATCGTGAGCAATAACAACAGCGTTGATTACCGCACGGATGATTACGGGGCGACTTTTGCAACGGGTGGATATCTTGAAATTTTCGCCGACAACACCGTGTCCAACGAGGGGATCATCGAGACGCGGTCCGATGTGGATGCGTTTCGTTTCACGACCACCGGCGGGGCGGTGTCGTTTACGGTCAACACGGTGAACACCGCACCGAATCTGGATATCCTCGCGGAAATTTACAATTCTTCAAATGTGCTGGTGGCTTCCAACAATCCGGACGTCACTCTGAATGCCACCGTCGCCGCCACACTGGTGGCGGGCGACTACACAATGCGGGTCAGTGGATTGGGGCGTGGCGATCCGCTCGGCGATGGCTATACGGATTATGCATCGCTCGGAGCCTACATGATTACGGGAAATGTGACCGGTGGGGTGAAGTCGGATCGATTTACGATTGCAGAAAACTCCCCCAACGGCACGGCCGTAGGCACGGTGGTTCCACGCAGCGCGCATGGCGCCAATTCACTTTCCTTTTCCATCGTCTCAGGCAATACCGGCGGAGCTTTTGCGCTGAACTCTGGCACCGGAGCCTTCACTGTGGCCAACGTGGCTCAGTTGAATTATGAGGCGCTCTCCTTGCGGTGGGATGATCCAGCGACGTTCGAATTGTTCGTAACCATCACGGATGCCACGGCTCCGGCATTGAACGAAAGCATTCGCGTGGTGGTGACCGTGTCGGATGTGAACGAGGCTCCTTTGGTCACCGGGGGATCCATCACCATGCTCGATCATTCGCAGATAGGAACAAGTGTCCTGAAGGTTGCCGGCAGCGATCCTGATTACTACCAGTTTCCGCTTTTCTCCATCGTGGCAGGCAACACCGGAAATGCCTTCGCCATCAATGCGGTGAGCGGCCTGATCACCGTCGCCGCCGATACAGATGCCACCGTCCAATCCGTTTATACCCTCACGGTTCGCGCCACGGATCAGGGCACTCCGGTCAAAACCACGGATGTCACGGTGACGATCAACCTCGTGGCTGCGCCTCCCGGCTACACGCTGGGATCCATTGTGCGCACCTTCTTTGAAAGTATTTCCGGCAATGCCGTCAGTAATCTCACTGGCAATTCCAATTTCCCCAATAATCCAACCTCCCAGCAGATCCTGACATCCTTCGATGGTGGTCTAAATCATGGTGACAACTACGGCAGCACAATCCGCGGCTATGTGGTTCCGCCCACCACTGGGAGTTACACGTTCTGGATTTCGTCGGACGATGGCGGGGAGTTGCGGATCAGCACGAATGCCACCCAGGCCGGCGCCGTCGTTCGTGCCACGGTGGCCAGTGCCACAAGCCAGTACCAATGGAATGCCAGTGCCTCCCAGCAGTCGGTGGCCCTGTCGCTCATCGCGGGCACGCCCTACTACATTGAAGCGCGGCACAAGGAGGGAGGTGGGGCCGACCACGTGGCCGTCGCCTGGCAGGGACCCGGGATCCCGCAGCAGGTGATTCCTGGGGCATATCTGGCTCCTTTTTCCCAAAACTATGCACCCGCATGGACGAACACACCCTATGTATTTACTGTGGCCGAAGGTGCTGCCAATGGCGCCTTGGTTGGAAATGTCACGGCGACTGATGTGAATGCCGATACCCTTACGTACTCCATCACCAGCGGCAACACCGGCGGAGCCTTCGCTATCAATGCCCAGTCCGGAGCGATCACGGTTGTTAA
Source organism: Akkermansia muciniphila (assembly GCA_943333275.1). Classification (GTDB taxonomy): domain Bacteria; phylum Verrucomicrobiota; class Verrucomicrobiia; order Verrucomicrobiales; family V1-33; genus JAGNEJ01. Next base: position 32,773 of record CALQSQ010000002.1, on the reverse strand, counting down.
CGGGGCGTCGCTCACTGGTGGCCAGGCCATCGTTCTGCAACTCAGCGTGATAGATAATGGCGGCGGCGGGGTCTTTACTCCGCTATCGAAAACGTCCTCGGCGACCATCAACGTCCAGCAGACCCTCACCCTTGCTAGTCCCTCCAGCGACCCCGTCAACATCCCTGCGGATGTCGGCCTGATGCTGGAAACGAATAATCAGGGACGCATCGGAACCACTTATGCCTGGACGAAAACGAGTGGTCCCGGCACCGTGACCTTCGACAATGCCGCTTCGCAAAACACGGGCGCTGCTTTTTCAGAATCCGGAGTTTATGTGCTGCACTGCACGGAGACGGGTGGCACGAATCCAATTTCCCTTGATGTGACAGTGAACGCGGGAGTGGTGGATTATGCCCTCTCAGGCGTGGGGGTTGGCGCGCAGGCAGTGGCCTCCAGTCACACGGAGAGTGCGGGCGTTTACACCATCTCTGCAACCGGAACCGGCATTCCCAGCAGTGCCACGCCGGATGATTTTTATTTCATCCAATCACCGGCCACTGGCGATGTGATGCTTACAGCACGCATCGTGAGCGTGCAGGATAATGCAGGCTCCAGTTCCCGCGCCGGGGTGATGATTCGTGAATCGCTGGCGGCGGATGCACGAGAGGCATTCTGCGGCGTGACCGCTGCCAATGGTGGACGCTTTATTTACCGTGCTACCGCCGGCACCGCCAGTGCCAACGCCACGGCGACGGTCGCCCAGCCCTATTGGGTGCGGCTCACCCGCACGGGGAATTCTTTCGCCGCGGAAATTGCACCGGATGTGTCCGGCGCTCCCGGAGCCTATGTGGCTCTTGGCACGGCCCAAACCCTTGCCATGGGGAGCACCGCCAGGGTGGGGATCGCGGTAACGAGTGGTTCCACCACGCTGGCCAGCGCCATTGTCATCGATCATGTCAGCATCGTCCCCAGTCCCACCAACCTGGGGGCTTTTGTTAATGCTGGAGCAAATGGTAACAGCGCCTTTCCATCCCCGGCCACATTGGACGCCACGGTTACGGACGATGCACTGCCGGCACCGGCATTGGTGATCACCACCTGGACCAAACTCGCTGGCAGTGGAAATGTCACCTTTGGCAATGCCAGCAATGTGGACACCACTGCTGCCTTCAGCCAGCCCGGCACTTACTCTTTGCGACTGATTGCCGATGATGGTGCGGTCAAGACTTTCGACAACGTAGCGATTACCGCGACCTCCGCCACGACGGTTTCCATCAGCGCCAGCGATGCCGCGGCTGGGGAGCAGGGGCCGAATCCCGGTCAGTTCACGTTTACACGAACAGGACCGACCGCGGGAGCCCTGACGGTAAATTTCACGATTGCTGGCACCGCATCCGCGAGTGATTACACATCCTTTCCGACTTCTGTAAGTATTCCCGACGGTCTGACCACCGCCAGTCTCGCCCTCACTCCCGTCAATGACGTGCTTGTCGAACCGGATGAGACGGTCGTGCTTACGCTCACCGAGGGTATGTACAATATTGGTGCACCCAGCATTGCGACTGTGACCATTGCCGATAATGACGTGGTGCCGGGCGTGGCCATCACCAGTCCCGCCGCGCTTAATGTAAATATTCCGGCCAACACGGGTCTCATTCTGGAAGCAATGACCACGGATGACGGATTTCCCAATCCTCTCGTTCTGACTTGGAGCAAAGTGAGCGGTCCCGGCACAGTGAGTTTCGGGAATGCCAGCACGGCCAACACCACAGCCACTTTCTCCCTTCCCGGAACGTATGTCCTGCGACTCAACGCCAACGACGGACAGTTCTCGACCAATGCTCAAGTGACGGTCAACACTGGGGTGGTGGATCACCAGTTCACAGGTTCGAAAGTCGGAGTTCAGGCGATCCAGCCCAGCCACACCTTCGCCAGCGGCACCTACACATTAAGTGCGGCGGGTGGGGGAATCCCCAGTTCCGGAAATCCCGATGACTGTTATTTCTTAAATACTCCTGTGACCGGGGATGTCACCATCACGGCACGGATTGTGAGTGTGCAGAACGTGAATGGTTCCAATTCGCGTTCCGGACTGATGATGCGCGAAAGTCTCGCAGCGGACGCACGGCAGGCCTTCTGCGGCATCAATAGTCTGGGCAGCGGACGCTGGATCTACCGCGCCACAGCCGCCACGAACAATGCCAATGCCCAGGCCACCGCCGGGCAGCCCTACTGGGTGAGACTCATCCGGAGCGGCAATTTGTTTACCGCCCAGCATGCGCCGGATGTCGCTGGCGCCCCCGGCGCGTGGACGACTGCTGGTTCAGCGCAGACAATCGCCATGGGTAGCACGGCCTTGGTCGGGCTAGCCGCCACCAGTGGTTCAACGAGCGCGGCCGGCACCACTGTGTTCAACAGCGTTTCCATTTCATCCTCTCCCGTCAATATCGCCGCAAGCGTCAACGCCGGATCGGATGCCAGCATCAGCCTTCCGGCTCCTGCTGCGCTCGCCGGAACGATCAGCGATGACGGCAAACCCGCAGTCGCCACCAGCCTCTGGAGCAAACTCAGCGGTCCCGGCCCGGTCACGTTGGGAAATGCCGCCCTTCCGAACACGAGCGCCAGCTTTTCCGCAGTTGGCAATTACGTTCTGCGCCTCATCGCGAATGACGGCGAGGTGAAAACTTTCGATGACATCATGCTCACGGTGCAACTCCCCCCCATCGAACAATGGCGGCAGGCCCGCTTTGGTGCCAACGCCAGCAACCCCGCCATCGCAGGAAATACCGCCGACCCTGATTTCGATGGTCGTATGAACCTCCTGGAATACGCCCTCGGCCTCGATCCACTTGCACCCGATGCCGATTCGCTCGTTCCCGATCTCGAAACCATCGGTCCGAACCAATTCCTCCGCCTCACGCTTCCGCGCAATCCCGCCGCCACGGATGTCGATTTCACCATCGAATCCTCTGACAATCTCACCCAGCCACTCTCCTGGTCTAGTCTGGGGACAACCGTGGAAATCAATACCCCCTCCCAGTTGCGGACGCGCGACAACAACCCCATCACGGCCGCAGACTTCAGGCATCTCCGGCTTCGAGTGACTCATCCCAAGGCCGGACCTCCGTAAGATCGGAAATTTTTTGTTTACGCCGAAAGGGCGCTGACCAGCATTTGCGGACAGACGATGAAAGCGAACTCTAAATCCGGGATGAAACGCAGTCGCACGACCTGGAGCGCAAAGCTGCGACCAAAAATGGAACCTATGGTCACTCCCGATCCCAAAGGTCGGGGACTGATGCTGCTCCCCACACCGATGCTGGTGGCTGAGGAAATCGCGACTATCCCCACGGGATCGCTCCTGACGGTGCCTGAACTCCGACTGCGTCTGGCGAGGCGCTGCCAGGCTGACATCACGTGTCCTCTGATGACAGGAATTTTTTACAATATCGTGGCTGGCACCGCGGAGGAGCAGTTGGCCGCAGGACAGCCCGCGCTGGCACCTTATTGGCGGGTGATCCTCTAGGACGGAACGCTCAGCCCCAAGACTCCCGCCGGCCTCGCACAGCAGGCGCAGCGACTCCGGCAGGAGGGCCATTCCGTGATTCCACGGTGCGCGAAGTTCCTGGTGGAAGCACACAAGGAACACCTGGCCTCATGAGCCGGGCTGAGAAATTTTCTTCGCAACAGGGAGCGGCGGTGATTGGCTTCGAGGGATCCCGATGATGCTGGGGATCATCGCAAATCCTCCCGAGCCACGGTATCCAACCACTTGTTGGCGTCGGGAGCTTTGAAGGAGGCCATTCTTGGGAGGAGCGTTGTGATGTCATCCTCCACCAGTAAGAGGTCGCGATGTTCTTGTTTCAGAAAACGGCGGGCCACCATGCTGTCTAGGAATTCCAGCATGGGTGTGAAGAAGCCGGCGACGTTGAGCAGGCCGATGGGTTTGTGGTGAAGGCCGAGTTGGAGCCATGTCAGCGTCTCGAACATTTCTTCCAGTGTGCCAATGCCGCCGGGCAGGACGATGAAGCCATCACTGAGGTCCGCCATCAGTTGCTTGCGTTCATGCATGGTGCCGACGCGGTGCATTTCCGTTGCCCCGGGGTGGGCGAGTTCCTTGTTGGCGAGGTGATGCGGGATGACGCCAATGACTTCGCCTCCGGCGGCGAGAACGGCATCGGCGAGCAGGCCCATCAGTCCGACATTGCCGCCGCCGTAGACGAGGCCGATGCGTTGCGTCGCAAGTTGGGTGCCGCAGTCCTGCGCGGCTTTGGTGAATTCAGGGAGAGAGCCGGGGCTGGAACCACAGTAGATGCAGAGGCGGTGGAGCATATTGAATTTTGACAATGCGATTTTGGGGGGCGTCAGGGCTTCGCATGCAGCTTGGTGTGGAGGACGCGCAGCAGCGAGGCCTCGCCTGTGGCATCACCGTCGAGGGACCAGATCATAATTCCGCCAAGGTTCAATTTTTGAATGAGATTTACCTTGGCCTTGAGCGTGGCAGGGCCGTTGTAGAAAATGGTGTCACCAGTCTGATCGGAGTTGGCGGCGTCGCGGAATTTTGCGAGAATTTCGTGATAGGGGTAGCCGGATTTATGGAAGGCGGCACCGAATCCATAGCCGTAAAAGGGCACCCCGAGATTCAGACTGGTGGCGGGGATGTGGCGTCCGATCCAGTATTCCACGCATTGTTGGGCGAAGGCGAGCGAGGAGTGCTGGCCGGGTTGATCCGGGTTCCAGGGGCCGCTGGCATCGTAGGCCATGAGGTTGATGAAATGAAATTTGCGGAGCGTTTCCGTGGGGATTTTATCGCCTCCATAGCCGTGGCTGAGAGCGGCGGTGAGGAGCAGTTTATGGGGTTGGAGGGCGGTGGAGAGTTCGGCGATGAAGGGAGCGTAGTCGGCAGTGATGGCGGGGCCTTCGAGGTCCACGTCGAGGCCATCGAAGCGATGTTTGATGAGGAGGGAGCAAAGTTTCGTGACGAAGCTGCCGCGGTGTTGGGCGTCGAGCAAGGTGGCGTAGCGTTGAAGGAGCGCAGGATCACTGGAGGCAGATCCGCCGCCAATGGAGAGGAGGACTTTTACACGGTGCTTTTTGGCGGCTTCAATGACCAGGGTGTTGGAGGGAGTGAAGGAAAGGTCTCCGGCGTCGTTGATGGGGTTTTCAAACGCGATGTTGACATGAGTGAGCTTTTCGAAGTCAATTTTCGGAATGAATGCCGGGAGATCGATCCAGTTGGGAACGTAGGCGACAATCCTGGGAGGGTCCGCTGCGTGGGCTGCGCCGGTGAGCGCGAGCATCAACAGAAGGAGCGCTTTCATGGGATCGGGAAAAGATATGATGTCCGTTGCCTAGCGCACATCGAAGGCATCGCGCAGGCCATCGCCAATGAAATTGAGGGCGAGGAGAGTCAGGCTCATGAGGGCGGCAGGGAAGATGAGGAGCCACCAGCGGCTTTCGAGTCGGTTGATGGCCTGGGCGCCGTCTTTGAGCAGCGAGCCCCAACTGGCGGCGGGGTCTTCGATGCCGAGGCCGAGGAAGCTGAGGAAACTTTCATCAAGAATGACGATGGGAACGGTGAGGGTGAGGTAAGTGAGGATGACGGTCCAGAGGTTGGGGAGGAGATGTTTCCACATGATGGACCAGGGACCGCGGCCAATGGCGCGGGCGGCGGCAATGAACTGCTGTTCTTTCAAAACGAGGACCTGGCCTCGAACGATCCGGGCCATGGTCAGCCACTCGATGAGTCCGAGGCAGAGGATCATGAGGAGGATGCGGTAGTAGGGCAGCGCGGCATCGAGCCAGGCCTTGAGGGTGGCGTGTCCGGCGGCCTCGGCGGCCTGTCGCTGGTGATCCAACCAGTCCTGGAACGGGCGGTCGAGTGCGGAAATGATGACGAGGATGAAGAGCAGTTTCGGCACGGAGTAAAGGACATCCACGCCACGCATGAGCAGGCTGTCGACTTTGCCCCCAAGGTAGCCGGCGGTTAGCCCCACGAGCGTGCCGATGAAAAGACTGAGGGCTGCGGCGCAGAAGCCGATGAGCAGGGAGACGCGGCCGCCCTGGATGAGGCGGCTGAGGAGGTCACGACCGTTGACGTCTGAGCCAAGGAGGTAGTGGAGCGTGGTTGTTTCCTCGCTGACTTTCACATCGCCATGGCTGCCGGGGGGCAGGAAATTGTTCGGTGAGACCTGGTTTAAGGCCGGGGTCATGAAGGCGGGAACGATGACGCTGACGAGCGTGATGAGCACCAGCACCGCGAGCGCCATGACGGCAACCCGGTTGCGGAGAAATCGTTGCCAGCCGGTGGAATTATTCATCGGTAAGTTTCACGCGGGGATCGAGGAGGCAGAGCGCGATGTCCGCCAGGAAATTGAAAAGCACAATGAGGATGCAATAGACCACGACGGCACCGATGAGCAGGAAACCATCGCGATTCTGCGTGGCATTGACGAAATGCTGGCCCATGCCAGGGATGGCGAAGATGCTCTCGACAACCATGGACCCGGTGAGCAGATAGGCGGCCATGGGGCCGAGATAACTGACGACTGGAAGGATGGCGACCTTGAGTCCATGCCGGTAAATGACCTTTTGCTCCGCCAATCCCTTGGCACGGGCCGTGCGGATGAAATCTTTCTGCAGCACTTCCACCATGCTGTTCCGCATCAGCCGGGCGACATTCGCTCCGTAGTAAAGGGAAAGACAGGCGGCAGGGAGGATCATTTCCTTCCACCCATACCAGCCCCCAACCGGAAGCCACCCCAACCAGAGCGCGAAGATCAGGGCCAGGAGCGGTCCGGTGACAAAGGTGGGTGTGGATATGAGTAACATCGCGGACATCTGCGTGAGACGGTCCCCGGTCTGCTGTTTGCGGGAGGCGGCATAGGCACCGGCCAGAATGCCCCCGCTGGCGGCGAGCAAAAAGGAAATGGTGCCGAGCTTGAAGGAAACCGGAAGCGCGGCACCAAGGATTTCCGTCACCCTGAAATTTTGCGCCTTGAGCGATTCCCGCATGTTGCCGTGCAGGAGGTCCTTCATGTAGCTGAGATAATTCTGCACTGGCGTGCCATCCATTTTGATCTGCTGCAATTTCGCATGACGGGCCTCCTCGGTGAGGTTGCGCTCGGTATCAAAAGGGCCGCCGGGCACAGCCTGCAGCAGGAAGAATACCGCAGTGATCGCGCAAAAGAGCACGAGCACCATGGAGAACAGACGTTTGAACAAGAAGAGCAGCATGAGGAATCCGCGGCAAACTTACCAGCGAATCAGAGCCCGATGCAAGGCCGCAGTTTTCCCTTGTGACAGGAACGTCCGACTCTTTTAACTTCACCCCTGCAAATCCCTCAAACTCCGCATCTCCCTCCAGTCCACCCCTCTGCGCCCCGTCACCCGCTTCTGGTCCCGCCGCGGCTCAGACCGCACCGGATTCAAATCAACACAGGCACACACCGCGAGGAGAGCCTCCCGCCGCCCCTCCATCACCACACTCGCGAGGTTTATTCCGGAAGCGGCAGGGAAGCAGCGCGCGCTGAAGTCAGGGCCCTACAGGATACAGGCATCATCGGCCAATACAGATTAGGCGGGGCAATGGGTGAGACGGTGCTATTTAACAGATCGAACCATAAGCCGAAGAAGGGGGATTTTACCGTGGCTTTCAGGTTGAACGTTACGATCGACCACGCTCAGTTGGAACTGATGAATGAATTTCAACTACACGAGCGTTTGGCTGCTGGATCTGGGGATTTGGGGCGGCATGGCATTTGCCGGGTTTTGTTGAAGAACCAGGCGCATTTCCTTTGGATTGTGCTGGTCCCGGAAGTTCCGGAAAATGTGACCGAGCTGCATCATTTGTCCGAGGACGATTACAGGGCGGTCATGTTTTCGATCAGGGCCTTCTCGGCTTTTGTGGAGGCGAGTTTTGCCGTCGACAAAATCAATGTCGCGAGCATCGGCAATCAGGTGCGGCAATTGCATATCCACGTTGTCGGGCGGAAGATGAATGATATTGCCTGGCCCGGGGTGGTCTGGGCGTGCTCCGAAAAACTTGCTTACGAACCCGCAGAGTGGACGCGTCGGCAACATTTGATCAGGGAGTTTATCAATAAAAATCAGCCAATCTATGGATACTGCTAATCACTACGCTCCTCCAGAGGCCGGGGGCGATCCTGGTGGAGAATTTCATGACGCCGGGCTTGTCCCGCAGACTGTCGTGGTGCAGTTCCAAAGGCAGCTGGGTTGGCTTAATCTTGTGAGCATTCTGTGCTTCCTCCTTGCTGTGATTGGCATTTTGGGAGGCCTGGCGGGCGTTTGGGGGGCGTGGAGATTTCGCGAAATGCCGAAGGTGATCGGCGATGCTGGGCCCATGGAGAAATGGGAGATGATTTTGCTCGGTGCGGTTAGCCTGATTGTGCAAGGGCGACTGTTGTTGGCGATGTGGGTGCTTCTCCGCCGACAGATGGCAGCGGTGAACAGCATGGCAGTAGGTCGGGAACTGGCGGATCTGCAGAGGTTAGTGGAGAACCAGCGGAAATTCTGGAGGCTGACTGCCATCTGGGGTCTGCTCGTAGTTGTGACCAGCAGCATCGACATTTGGAGGCAAATCGCCGCGACTTTCGAGCCATCAGACGTGGAATTGATCGAGGTGCGTGAGTAGGAGCCGCCATTTTCGGAATGATTTCCCCAAGCAAACCGAGCGCTGATTTACTGGGATTCGATGATTCAAATTAAGCATGAGGATCAGATCAATCGCAGGCAGTTGCTGTCATCAGCATCTGCGGTTATTCGAGAGTCGTAGAATTGAAGAGTTACATGAGCGATATTTTAAAGCATGCCTTGATCGTGGGTGGGGGACTGGCCGGTTTGGCTTGTGCCGGACGGTTGCATGCGGCGGGCATGGAAACCTTGATCTTGGAAGGCAGCGATGCGGTGGGTGGTCGGGTGCGGACGGATGTGGTGGAGGGGTTTTTGTTGGATCGGGGGTTTCAAGTGTTTCTGGAAGCTTACCCTGAGGCGGGGGAGTTGCTGGACATGCGGAGTCTGGATCTGCAACCGTTTAGGCCGGGGGCGCTGGTGTTTCAGAACGGGAAGCTGCGGCGGGTGATGGATGTGTTTCGGGAGCCGCGGCACCTGCTCGGGAGTGCGCTGGCTCCTATTGGATCGATCGCGGACAAGTTGCGGGTCGCGTTTCTGAAGTGGTGCGTGAGTCGCATGAGCAACGATGAAATCGCGAACCATGAGGATGTGACGACTGAGAGGTATCTTCAGCGGGCTGGGTTTTCAAAGCGAATGATCGATGGATTCTTCCGCTCGTTTTACGGCGGCATTTTTCTGGAACGGGATCTGCGGACATCCAGCCGACTGTTCGAGTTCACGTTCAAGATGTTCTCTCAGGGGAGCGCGACGTTGCCCGCCAAGGGCATGGGTGAGAACTCTCGTCAACTGGCCTCTCGATTGCCTGCTGAGGCGGTTCGGCTGGGCGCAAAAGTCGCGGAGGTCCGAGAAAATGGCATCACGCTTGAATCGAGCGAGCAGCTGGCGGGGCGCGCCGTCGTGGTGGCCACGGATGCAAGCACAGCTTCGAAGCTAATGCCAAGTTTGGCGCGCTCGGCACCCACATGGCGATCCGTGACGTGTTTGTATTTTGCCGCTGATCGTTCGCCTCTCGGGGAGGCCATCATTGCGCTTAATGGTGAAGGTTCGGGGTTGGTGAACAACGTCTGTGTGCCTTCGGATGTCGCGCCAGGCTATGCACCGAAGGGCAATGCTTTGATTTCGATTTCTGTGCTGGGACTGCCAGAGGTCGCTGACTTGGAGTCGCGTGTCATTGCGGAGCTGGACGCTTGGTTTGGCAAGGTAGTGCGCGAGTGGCGCCACTTGCGAACGGAGCGAATCCAACGAGCACTGCCTGAGCAGTCTCCAAACGTGGGGATGATCGGTCCGGGCTATCGCAAACAGGGTGGCGTCTTTGTCTGCGGTGATCACCTTTGGAGTGCCTCAATCGAAGGTGCCATCATCTCTGGGAAAAGAACGGCGGATGCGATCCTTGCAAAGGCCTAGCTCACACAATCATGCCTTCCATCTTCCACACCAGCAACCCACTCGCCGCCAGCGCGGAGACGATGTTCGACTTCCACAGCGACCCACATAATCTCCCTGAGGTCATGCCGCCGACGTTAACGCTCGTCTCTTTGAAAACCGATGGACCGGCTGAAGAAGGGCGCATGATCGAGCTGCATTGCCGTGATTGGTGGGTGCTTCCGATGCACTGGACTTGCCGATGGAAAACGGTGCAGCGTCCGCATTTGCTGGTGGATGAGATCGTGGAAGGTCCGTTCGCTCTATTTGAGCACGAACATCGCTTTGATGCACAGGGTCCGAGCACTTGCATCATGCATGACACCGTGACTTATCAATGCGGTCGCTCCTGGTGGGGTCGATTCGTTTCGGAGACCGGTGTACGGCTCTATTTGACCTTGCTGTTCAGGTATCGGCATTACCGCACTCGGAAGTGGGCAACACAAAATGCAAGCATGCAGCCCGATTGATGGACATCACCCGCAAACTCGAAATCCTGGCCGATGCCGCGAAGTATGATGCTTCGTGCGCGAGCAGTGGCGCGGCGCGGAAGGATTCGCGGGGGAGCACAGGCGTGGGCTCCACGGGTGGATCAGGGATTTGCCACTCCTACACGCCGGATGGACGATGCGTTTCGCTGCTGAAGGTGCTGATGACGAATGCTTGTCTGTATGATTGCCACTACTGCATCAACCGCCGGTCGAGCAATGTGACTCGGGCACGTTTCACGCCGGATGAGGTGGTGCAGTTGACGTTGGATTTCTACAAGCGGAATTACATCGAAGGGTTGTTTCTGAGCAGTGGCATCATTCGCAGCGCGGATCACACGATGGAGCTGGTGATCGAAATCGCACGCAAGCTGCGTGAGGAGCACCACTTCCGTGGCTACATTCATTTGAAGACCATTCCGGAGGCCTCCCAGGCACTCATCGCTCTGGCGGGGCGCTATGCGGACAGAATCAGCATCAACGTGGAACTGCCGACCCAGCAAGGTTTGAACACACTGGCTCCCGAGAAGAATCTGGCGCGCACCGAAGAGGCGATGGGACACATTCGGGGCAAGATCGACGAGCGATATGCCGAGAAGCGCAAGCCTGATGCCCCCAAGCCCCAGCCTTTCGCCACAGGCCAAAGCACGCAGATGCTGGTGGGTGCGGATGCCTCCACGGATGCGACGATTCTCGGCTGCGCGGACAAGCTCTACACAGCTCACCGCTTGCGCCGGGTTTACTATTCGGCCTTCAGCCCGATCCCGGAGCCATCGTCGATTCTGCCATTGAAGGCACCGCCATTGATCCGCGAACATCGGCTCTATCAGGCAGATTGGCTGCTGCGCTTCTATGATTTCAAAGTGGAGGAAATCGCTTCGGCGGCGGCCCCCAACCTTGATCTGGCGCTGGACCCCAAGCTCTCGTGGGCGCTGCGGAATCGCGAGACTTTCCCTGTCGACATAAACAAAGCAGCCCGCGAGATGCTGCTGCGCATTCCCGGCCTCGGAGTGCGGAATGTGGAGCGCATCGTAAGTGCCCGGCGCTACACCCAACTGCGTTTGGCAGACCTGATCCGACTGCGATTGCAGATGAAGAAGCTGCTGCCTTTCATCATCACAGCAGATTATCACCCGGCCAAGGTGGGGCTGGATAGCGCGTCGCTGCGCGCAAGATTTTTACCACCACCGGAGCAACTTGAACTCAACTTTGACGCGCCGCCTAAACCTGCTGCGAGCGACTTTCTCTCGGTGAGATCAGGAGAGTTGTAGAACCATCATGCGCACCATCGTCATCGAACCCGAGTATGAAGCGTGGCGAATTGCGGCACGTGGCTTGCTGGAGCAACGTGCAAGTCCCGATCAAGTGCTGTGGACGGACGACCCGCAAGAGGTGTCGATGTTTATCGGCGAAGACGCCGCCGCAAAGAAGCCAGCGGCAGAGGCAATCAAAGTGCCATCCGCCTTCATGGACATGGCAAAGAGTGCGGCGGCACACACCGATGCCAAGCGTTGGGCCCTGCTCTATCGCGTGCTGTGGCGGATGACTCTGGGCGGTGAGCGGCATTTGCTATCCCTGGCCACGGATCGCGAGGTGCGTCAAATGCAGGACTGGTGCAAGGCGGTGGGGCGCGACATTCACAAGATGCACGCCTTTGTTCGCTTTCGCCTGGTGAGCGTGGATGCTGTCACGGGTCGGGAGCAGTTCGTGGCTTGGTTCGAGCCTGATCATCGCATCGTGCGGTTAGCGGCGCCGTTTTTTGAAAAGCGATTCGCAGGCATGGATTGGTCCATCCTCACGCCCTATGCGTGTGCGCACTGGAATGGCAAACGACTGCACTTCACCGCAGGCGTTCCCCGCAGCAGCGCTCCTGACGAAGATGCCTTGGATGATCTCTGGAGGACTTACTACCGAAACATCTTCAATCCCGCTCGGGTCAAAATCAGCGCCATGCAGTCGGAGATGCCGAAGAAGTATTGGAAGAATCTGCCTGAGGCTCCGCTCATTGCCGAGCTCATCGCGGGGAGCGCCGGGCGTGTGCAGGGGATGTTGGAAACGGAAGAGCGGCCCGCCAAACCAGCGCCCAACAATGCCTATTTGAAGTCGCTTCACGACATGAATCGGAATGAAACCCATCAATCAACTGAGGAATCCGACAAGTCATGCGAGATGTAAAAAAACAGGATCTTCCATCCAAGGTTTGTCTCGTCTGTGGACGACCCTTCATCTGGCGCAAGAAGTGGGAAAAGGTCTGGGATAAAGTGAAGTTTTGCAGTGATCGTTGCAGGCGGAGGCGGCCCTGACGTCGGAGGCCGCTGGGTGGATGCAAAAGCCAGAGTGGTCCGCACAGTCCTCTGTGCGGATCCGAAGGTGACCTGATTCCGAGCCACACAGAGGACTGTGCGGACCGCTTTTCTGCCTACCTAGTTGCTCGTGATCAATAGATCAAAACCAGGCAAGGTCCTCTCAGTGAGGGGTGATCACGCTTCATCAAGCAGACCCTTCAAATGTCGTTCAAGCAACCGGCGGTGCTTGGTGACTCTGCCACAAACACGCTTGCGCCACATACGATAGCTGGACAGCCTCAGCTCGCGGCGCATCACCTCGATGATCTGTCCTTCGGTGAGTCCGGTGCGGTCCTCGATCTGCTCAAACGTGGTGCGATCCTCCCATGCGTGCCGAATGATGCGGGAGATGTGTTCGGGCGTGGAGGTCGTTTTCATGACAACTGAAGGTCTTTGAGGTGACGGCTCATCTTCTGCCAAAAGGGAAAGAATCCCGCCGTGGCGAAAGAGAAGGCGGTGGAGTCGCTAGTCCTGCGGATAAGCGTCAGTCGCGACCCCATCGATTCCAGACTCGCCTTGAGACGTTGTAGCATGTCGTGGACAGGACCCACCATGGGCGCAAAAGCGATGACTTCGGCAAGTTCATGCTCCCGAACCCATGAACACAGACCTGCCACCGGATCATCGGCTTCCACGGCAACAGCCCGACAAGAATAGTGAGTCCCCGCTCTCGAAAGACCATCCCGGAGCAAGGCGTGCAGCGACGCGATGCGCTGACTGCTGAGCTGGTAATTCTCATTGTAAACGCGGTCGCTAATGGTTGCTGCAACGCTGGTTGGAACGAGCGCTGCCAACGGCCCGAACTCAGGCGTGAGATCGTCTGGATGCAACCAGAGACCTGTTCGCTTGCTGGTGTGGTCGAGTTCCGCTGGATAGTATGGCAGAGGTTGTTTCAGATCAGGAACAGTGCCACTCACATCACTGGCAACCACAGCCCCGTCCGTTATTCGTTCGATGCCCGCTTCATTCCCGGCGATGTAAGCCGGTGCGTATTTTTGGATATTCGATAACCTCACGAGGTAGCTTTTGCCGGGAGTTTGCAGGCCCGCCACCCATCTCCAGGAGAGCGTATTACTCGCGGGGTCAGCATCAATGAGATGTCTGAAAAAGAAGTCAGCACCCAGTTCCCACGGCAGCTTCTCCACATGAATCCAAAAGCTTGCCCACCACATTCGAGCATGATTATGAAGATAGCCCGTTTCGATCAACTCACGGGCGATGACATCCATGCAGGCAACTCCACTCTTTCCAGACATGACCGCCGCTGCGCGGTCTAAAGTTTCTGCCGGCAGTTGCTCATTGAGTCGCCGAACCTGATGTCGCCACCGGGGCCAAATTTGCGGGCGCATCTCCATCCAGCCTTTCCAGTAACGACGCCAGCAGACTTCCTGAAGCCACTTCTCCGCCACTTGGAAGGGATGGGCGGCCAAGGTTTCGGCGATGACCTCATCTTCCAGCAGGGTGCGGAAGCGAATGCATGCGCTCAAGCGCGAAACATTAGCATGCGCGGTGTGCACATGATTGCGAGCACCTCTGTAGTCCGCCAACTTTGGGATAAAGGATTTCCAGACGCAACGTGCATCATGGCGGGTCAGGGGCGCAAGCGGGTGCATTATAAAACGAGGTCCATCAGGCTGGCATCGTGGCGTAGCGATCGAAGCGATTCGAGAGAATGAAGAACGTGGGAGCCCACAATCCGATGAAGATACCAAAGCGCTCACTGTGTGCCTGATTCTCCGCACCGGTGCCTCCTGACATGTACCAGATGGCGATTGAACCGATGATGGAAGCAAAGCCAAGCACGAAGCAGAGCTTGCTGAGTTGTTTGAGTTGAGTGGATTTCATAGTGGATAGTTTGGTTTGGCTTGATGTATTCGCGATCTGCGCCTGCCTTCGGAGTACGCTTAGACCCACGCTCGAGATGCATCGATCCTTGGGGAAATCCGCAGTGGACCGACGGACGTATGGCGTTCAGTATCTTTACGATTCTTCCACTCCAGCACTCATGCGAAATCTCATCCTCATTCTGGGCGACCAACTCAATGCCGACTCTGCCGCCTTGGATGATTTTGACCCTTCGCTGGATGCCATTTGGATGGCTGAGGTGGCACACGAGGGCTGCAAGGTTTGGAGTAGTAAACCGCGCACTGCTGCTTTCCTCTCGGCGATGCGGCATTTTCGTGAGACGCTTCGTTCGAAAGGCTGGAGGGTCTTTTACCGCGAACTCACCGCTACGGGAGGCGCATGGCAAGGGACGAGTGGCCCAGCAAAGAAGAGCTGTTCCGAAACATTCACGACTGCTCTTGCTGAGTCTTCCGCACGATTGAAGCCAGAGAAATGGATCATCGTTGAGCCTGGAGAATGGAGTGTGCGCGAGGAGATTTGCGCTGCGGCGGTAGCGGCTGGAATAGATTTGGACATGCGGGAGGATCGGCATTTTCTCTGCACCCACGCTCAGTTTGCCGCCCATGCGGAAGGCCGCAAACAGCTGCGCATGGAGTTCTTCTATCGGGAGATGAGGCAACGTCACAACGTGCTCATGGAGAAGGGCAAGCCAGTGGGAGGTGCTTGGAACTTCGACAGCGAGAACCGCAAGAGCTTCGGTAAAGAAGGGCCGCCACTGCATCTGCCGCCGCGTCGATTTGAGCCAGATGCCATCACGAAAGAAGTGATCGCGACCGTGAAGGAGCGGTTCGCAGATCATCCCGGAGATCTCGCGGCGTTTGATTGGCCAGTGACAGCGGAGGACGCGCAGATCGCGTTGAAAGATTTCATCGCACATCGTCTGACCGAGTTTGGTGATTGGCAGGATGCCATGTGGACTGCTGATCCTTGGTTGTTTCACTCGCGACTCAGCGTGGCCATGAACCTCAAACTGCTGGATCCACGCAAAGTCATCGCGGCAGCAGAGAACGAATGGAAGCTGGGCCGGGCACCGCTCGCAGGTGTGGAGGGCTTCATCCGCCAGATCCTCGGCTGGCGTGAGTATGTGCGCGGGATCTACTGGCAACAAATGCCCAACTACGTGGAACTCAATGCCCTCGGCGCGGATCAACCCTTGCCTGCTTTCTACTGGACAGCCGAGACCGACATGGCCTGCCTGCGCGATGCCTTGGCTCAAACACTGAAGCTTGGCTACGCGCATCACATTCAGCGACTCATGGTCACTGGCCTCTACGCGCTGATGTTTGGAGTCCGCCCACGTGAAGTTCATGAATGGTATCTCGCCGTCTATGTCGATGCCGTCGAGTGGGTGGAGCTGCCCAACACGCTCGGCATGTCCCAGCACGCCGACGGAGGCCTCATGGCCAGCAAGCCCTACATCGCCACCGGCAAATACATTCAGCGCATGAGCAACTACTGCTCCGGCTGCCGCTTCGATCCCGCCGAAAGCACCGGCCCCACCGCCTGCCCCTTCACCACCCTTTACTGGGACTTCCTCCTCCAACACGAACCCGCGATGCGAAAGAACCAACGCATGTCCATACAAGCAAGAAACCTTGCGCGTCTCGATGAACCTAAGCGCGACGCGATCCGAAAGCAGGCTGAGGAACTGCGGAATGTTCGTTCTTGATCCCCAAGGCTCACTGGCGGAACCGTCCTCGTCTCATTTCCCCATGGCCAGCCTAATGCTGATCCTGGCCACGGCCACACGACCGGCGTCGTCCATGGCCTGGAGTTCGTAGTCGCCCACGAGGGGTTGCCAGGCGAGGGGTTCGGCGGGGGGGCTGGCGCCCAGGTAGCGGTTGTCAGCGAACCAATGGATCTGCCGAGTTCCGGGGCCGGCGTTTGCCTGGAGGAGCAGGCGGCTTTGTTGCGGGGCGTTGGCTTGGACGTAGTAGGTGATGGCGGGTTGGGGGCTGAGGATCCTGGGCGCTGATCCGGTGGCGGAGGATTGATGGGCAGGTGGGCTGTTGGCGGCCAGGGGACTGGCGGCGCGGGGGAAGCCTGCTTTTTTGAATTGTGCGAGGCGTTCGGCGGACCAGATTTCGACGACGGTATCGCCCACCTTTTGATGGACCTGGCAACTGGTGATGGGGGACACGCCGCCGATGAACCAGCCTTTGCGGCAGTGTGGGCAGTTCTTCCCCGCGAGATCGCCCGAGACAGCACAGACGGAGACTTCGGCGACATCTTGTGGGCGCGATTCCGCTTCTGAACGAGCGGGGAGCTTCAGTTTGGTGACGGTTTGCCAGAGCAGTGGGGCCGCAGTTTCGCGGGCGAAGAGTCCCGGCATTCCGTGGCCATCAAAATGGCCGACCCAGACGCAGAGGACCCAATCGCCCATGACGCCGCAGGCCCAGGCATCACGAAATCCATTGGAGGTTCCGGTCTTGCAGGACAAGCCGTGCGGGGCTCCGGGTTCCTTGCTGCGCAACGCCTCCAGCGTGAGCCAGCAGGCGGAGGGTGAAAGTTTGCCTTGCTGTGGATGGGCCAGTTCTGCATACAGCATGGCCAATTCCTCCAGGCTCATTTCTGTGGCTCCTATTGCCAACGCGAGACCCTGGCTTTCATGCGGGAGATCCACTCCAGAGGATCGGAGGAACGACTCCAGTCCGCCACGAGGCAATCGGTGAGCCAACTCAACGGCGGGAACATTGCGGCTGAGTCGCAGGGCTTCACTGGCGGCGATGGGGCCGAGGAAATTTCGATCGCTGTTCTCTGGATTGTATCCGGAGAAACGCTTTGGAGCATCGTCCAGCAACGTTTGCGGCTGGATGATTCCCGCGTCGAGCGCCAGTGCGTATATGAATGGCTTGAGGGTGGAGCCCGGGGAACGCCCGGCCCGGGTCCCGTCCACCTGGCCGGAAATGGAAACATCATGGAAATTTGCGGATCCCACGCTGGCGCGAACCTCCTTGGTTGGGGCATGCAGCAGAATGGCGGAGGCATCGCGCAGTCCCTGCGATTGCCAGCGACCGAGGAACTCGCGGATCGATTGTTCGATGACGTGTTGTTGGTTTAAATCAAGGGTGGTGGCGACGGTGCGGATTTTTGATTCCTCCTGCAGCCGACGTCGTGCGAGGTGCGGGGCTTCGCGTGGGATGGCGGTGGGTTCGAGATGAAACTCTGCATCCAACTCATTGGGTGGTTCGCCATGCGCCTTGCGAAGCCGGGCCATGAGCCGGGCCTGCGCGGCAGCCAGCAGGGGATTGCCTCCGAATTGTGGGCGTCGTGTGCGGGGGCTTTGCGGAATGGCGCTCAGGCTGGCGGATTCCCGCAGGGTGAGATCCGAGGCTGCTTTTCCACACCAGCGGAAACTGGCCGCGCGGGCTCCTTCGACGTTTCCGCCGTAGGGTGCCATGGTGAAATAGGCGGCAACGATTTCCTGCTTGGAATAATGACGTTCCAATTGGATGGCGCGAAACATTTGTTCCAGCTTCCCCCACGCGGAGCGTGTCTTCAGGCCCCAGCGGAGGCGGCTGAGTTGCATCGTAAGTGTGGAGCCGCCGCCGAGTTTCTGTCCGGATACCACGCCCCAGACCGCGCGCAGCAGGGATTTTCCGTCCACTCCTGCATGATTGAAGAATCGTCGGTCTTCCATTTCCAGCGTTGCTTCTATCAGGGTGGGGGAAATTTGATCCAGGGTGGCGGGCAGGCGCAGTTTGCCATCGTTGGTGGTGGTCAGGAAAATGACTTTTCCATCGCGATCCAGGACGGTGCGGGAGTATTCGAGGTTGGGCGGTAACAGGTCTGGTTTCGGTAGAAAATAATAAGCGATAGCCAGGACGGCCATGAGTATGCCCAGTCGCTTCAGCCAACGCAGCCATCGTGGCACGGGCATCCTGCCCGTAGGCTTGTGAGCCGTCGGTGGTTGAATGGATTTCGAGTTCAGAGACATCTCGTGGTGCTTTCGGCTGACGGGCGGGACGCCCGTGCCACGTTACTCGCGTGGCAGGATGATGATTTTACCGGCGGCTCCGTTGGCCCGGACTTTGGCTTCATACATGTCCTCGGCATAAGGCGGGGGGACGACAAAGGTGCCTGCGCAAGTGGGGCGGTAGGCATATTGCAACGTGAGGGAGTCCTCCGTTCCGAGCCCCAGATAAATCAACGCACGGTCTTCACGGACATCGATATAGTCCGTGCCATCGCGCGTGGCGAGACCGGGCCGCAGCGAGTCTGGTTCGCCGGGCGGGGCAAATTCAAATCCACCGGGCAGCATTTCCGTGAGCGCGAGATTGGGCATTTCTGTTTTCGTGAGGTTGCGGATGGTGAGTTTGGCGAAGAGCGTTTCGCCAAGCTTGCTCTGCGTGACGGCGTTGCCATCGGCGTCCACGATTTCGCGAACCACCTCGATGTGCATGGAGGATGGTTGGTCGGGCAGGGCTTTGGCGAAGCCGGTTTCGATCGTTTGATACCACGCTCCCAGTCCTTCTGGTGCATCGGCGGGAAAAAAGAAGCGGACCATCCCTTCCGGGACTTTGATCTTCAACTGGCCCACGGCGGGCTCCGCGAGCACTTTCACGTCCTGACCCTGCACCGTGGCGATGCCTGCTTTCACGCCACTGCTGGCCGCCAGATCGGCATAGGCTTTGAGGGCCTGGATGCTCCAGGCGGCGGAGAGGGTGTGGAAATCCGCCTGTTCAATCATTTCCGTGAGCGGTTTCATTTCTTCATACGTCAGGGTTTTGGCGATCTCCGGGAAGTGGCGGCAAAGAACGGTGAAAGCCGTGGCTTCGCGTGTGAGCTTGCTCGTGTAGTAGTAATATCCCTCCTCCCAGTTATTTGGCGGGGGAAGTTTCAGGGCCGCCCGGTGCGCCTGGATGAGCGCCGTAGCCGCCGCCTCCTTTTTCAGCAGTCGCCAGGTGGCCGCCAGCCAGGCGGCGGTGGAATCGCGGTGCCACATGTCCCTGGGAACTTTTGCGTCCATGAAGTCCTGCATTTTCAGCGCATAATTCGTGGTGACTTCCTCATTGCGAGTGAGCAGGTAAATGGACGCTGCGCGCATTTCGGCCTCCCAGCGAGTGCGCCAGTAATAGATTCTGCCATCATTTTCCTTCATCGGTTCGGCGATTGGTGCATCCGCCATGAAGCGCAACCGTCGCAGTGTGGATTGATACAGCCTGGCGGGCACCGGCAGCCCGCTGCTTTTTGCCTCCGTTAGGAAATGACCGACATACACTGTCAGATAATCGAATCCCTCCTGCTCGTCTGTTCCCCAATATCCGAAGCCACCATTGGCTCCCTGACGACTGGACAGTTGGTTCATGGCGATGGAAATAGCCTTGGAGGCTTCTGCCTTATCGATGCCGAAATTGGCATCGTCCTTCAGGACCAGCCAGGGGAATGCGCGACTGGTGATCTGTTCCGTGCATCCGTGGGGATACTCTTTTAAATAAGCGGAGAGTCCATGCGCCAGTCCCAGTGGGGTGGTGGAAACGATGGCCTGACGTTCCGCAAACTCCTGAAACAGCGGATGCTGCACGGCCACATCGTGCGATCCATTGCGGAACCAACCGCTCTGGACCTTCGCAGCACGCGCCACACCAGGACGAACGCTGAAGCTGCTGCTCGACGATTGTCTGGCATTTCCGCTGGAGGCGGTAAATTTCAGTTCGCCATTGCCCAGCGGTTCTCTGGCTCGGCAACGGTATTGCACCAAACCCTCCTTCCCCACCGCGATGGTTTGCCCCTCGGGAGCCGCCTCCAGGATTTCCACGCCACCGGTGGGCTCGATCTGAATCTTCACCTGGTCCGTGCTGGCGGCACCTTCCAATTGATTGGCCACGGTTACGCTGGCGGTGAATTCATCGCCCGGCACGACGAAGAGCGGTGTGGTGGAGGTGAGGACGAAATCGCCTTTCACAATCGTCTGCCGTTGGCCGACGCCCACGGAATCCGGTGCCACCGCCACCGCCATGATTTTCAGCCGACCGGCAAAGTATTCCGGCACCTGGTAGAAGACTTCCTTTCGATCCGGGCCGCACGGGACAAACCCGCTCCAATAAACAACTGGTGCATCCCGGCGTCGCTTGAAGGGATTCAGCCCGAGTTGCAACGCGGGAACGCCGGAGCCATCGCCACCGATGGCCATGGCTTTGCGGAGCATGGTGAACTCCGGCAGCAGGACATCCATGAGTTGATAGGTCGTCACCTCCAAGGCCGCCGTGGGGAGGAGTTTGGCCAGAGGGTCCGGGGTCTGGTATTTACTGACCAGATGAATTCCTTCATCAACGGCCCAGATGACCATCTGGCCCGCCTTGGGAGCGGTGTAGCCGATGGTGAGTCGCTCCCCGGGCCGCACCCGATCCGGTGAATCCAGCGTCACGATCATTTCCCTCGGACCACGGGCGGCAGGGATGGGCATGATGCCACTGGCCAGGGGATTCAGAAAGACATCCGGAGAATCGAGCGCGCGGGCCATGACGACATGCAGGTAAGCTCCGCCCTCCAGGTTGTCCGGCAGTTTGATTTTTTGCACGGAGGTTTTGGTGTCGCACTTGAACCATACTTCAGTTAACACGGAATCGCGCTCCACCGTGATGAGTCCGGCACCGGTAAAGGGCGTGGTGAGGGAGAATTCCAACTCCTCACCGGGGGACCATTTTTTGTCGGGAAACTTGATTTCCAATTCCCCGCTGCGCTCCAGATCCTTGGCGGCATCGCCTTTGCCAGCCACGAAGAATGGGATGGAACAAAGGGTTTCACCACCCGCGTTGCGGAATTCGTAGCGGAATTGCCCGGGCTTGTCCAAGGGCAGGGCCAGCAATGAGGCCTCTGCCGGCAGGGTCACCGGAAGGGTTTCCAGAGTTTCCTCCCGTTCCTGGGATTCGTAGGCCAGATTGCCATTGTTTTGTTTTGTGAGGACTGAAATGTGTTTGGTCTGCACGAGCACTCTGGTCAGATCCGCCACCGCCACGGGTTGCGTGTTCGGACCGATCGCGAGGATGCTCACGGAAACGGGATCCAGGGCGTTGAGATAATCCAAATTCCGATCCGTCCTGTGACCGATGAGGTAGGACTGGCGGGAGATCAGCGTGCTTAACTCCGTCCTGACTCCGCGACCTCCATCCGCCTCGAAGCCCTCCAGTTCCACTCTGGCGCGAAGCATTGGCGCTGTGTGGGCGGCCAGGTCCAGGAGGATCTTCGCCTGACCGTTTTCATTCGTTTCGCCATCCTCCAGCGTGAGTTCCTTGGGTTCCAGGCGCTCGCGCGTCACCATGCCGAACTTCCAACCTGCCCATTTTTCGAAACTGGGAGTGGCCGGGGAGAGCGTGAGTTTTGAGGCGACACGACGATTGGCCGCCGGAATGCCGAAGAGGGTGTCCAGTTGAATGGAGATCGATAAATCATCGGGTGAGCGCCAGCCTGCGCCCTCGCCGGGCTGAAATTCCGCCTTCATTTTCAGCCGGTCAGGCTGAAATTCCTCGACCCTGACAACCGTGCTGCCAAGGAAGAGCGGTCCTTCGTTGGGACGGGCATTGGCGGGCTTGGGTCTTTCCAATTGAACTCGCCACGGGCCGGTGGGTGCGGTTTCAGCGGTGGGAATGGTCTGGGAAAAAACCCCGCCAGCGGACAGGTTCAATGGGAACCGGCCTGCCACATCCTCCTTGGCATTGATGACCACGAGTTCCAGCGGGAGTCCGGTCAGATCGCCTTGCCAGTCCCGCTGACGGACGATGCCGCCGACGTAAATGGATTCGCCCGGACGGTAAATCCCACGCTCTGTGAACAGCGATGCGGTAAGGGCTGATTTCTCGCTGTAATTAACGCCTCCGACATCAAAGCGCGAGATGTCGAGCTGGCGGTCGCTCTTCGCCCAGGGGATGAACGCGAGGTCATCGCCTTTCCTGGCGACGAGCGCGACCGGAGCTTTTTCACGCTGCAATCCCCGCAGGGAGGGGAGTTCCGCTTTCCCAAGGGCGTTGGTGGTGGTGGTTTTCAGCACGGTTCCGTTCATGGACAGAACGGAAATTTCCACACCATCCACCGGTCCCCGTCCACTGAATGACAGCACATAAACCACACGACGGCCATCGCCACCTTCCTTCATGATGAGGCCAAGGTCCGTGACGAGGATGAAGCGCCTGTCCTCCAGCCGATTTCCCCTCGGGTAGTTGCCGTTCGATTCCGGTCCCTCGTAATCGTCGAGGTCGCTTTGATTGTAAAACTGCTGATTAAATTCACCGTTGATCGGAACCCACTCCTTGTTGGGTGAACCATCCGCAGCGATTCCATCATCGGGATTGCGGGGCCGGACTCCCTCCACGGTCAGGTGAAACAGTCCGCGCGCGGAGGTCGTCCCAGGCTGAACGCCCGCGAGCAAGGGGGCGAAATCAAACGAGGAGTAATTCACACTGTAGTCACTCTTTTTTACGATAGGCTGGACCGACTGCTCGTAATCGGCCATGTTTTCCAAAGTGAAATTTCCGCGAAAATAAGGCGATTCGAACCGACCGCTCGTCTGGCTCACCAAGTGGTTGATCTGGCTCGTCTGCACCCGCGCCACCGTGTAGCGGAGGTGGTCCAGGCCGCGCGATTGCACGCTGATTTTCCGTTCACCATTCAGGGCCAGCAACCCTCCGCGGCCGAGGAGAATGGCCTCCTTGGGAATCTCGGGCAGTAGCGTGATGGCGGTGAAATCCTCCGCGGTCACAAATCCTCCGGGACCCGCGGTGTCTTTGGGGGCTTTCAGAAAAACTTTGCCTCCCGGCTGCTGTGCAACCCGCAGCGCAAGGGTTGCCTCCATGGGAGGGGCCTCGGGCATGACGATGCGTTCGAGCGGGAGTTTTTGGGAATTGGCCAGCACCTCGTCGGTCACATTTTCCTTCGTCCAGGGAATCGGGCGCTGGTATTTATCCTTCAACTCGGGCGGGAGTTTCCAGGCTTCGATGGATTTGGCGATGCTGGTGATCTGTGCGGGAATGCTCAGTTCCACAAGAATGGCCTGCTCGGGATCACCCGCCGGAGTTTTCCGCAGGGCGCTGCTTACGGATTGGAAAAAGAAATTGGAATACTTGCTGTAGGCGGTGAGCTTCGTTTCAAGCACCTTGTCGCTGGGCTGACCGCCGGTTTTTGCTGTCATTCCCGCACTGAAACTAAAGAGCACAAGGTCCTCTTTTTCGCCCGGCAGCATCAATGGCGAGCGCAGGTGGAAACGCAGCGGATTCTTCGGATCTGGCAGCACCTGCGCCTTGCTCCCCGGTTGGAAAATCTCGCTGCCGGTAACGCTCGTCACGGAAAAATGCCCCTGCACCTCCTCGAGCGCGACGGGTTGGGAGAATGTCACCGTGGTGACCAGTTGCTGCAATGCCGGCGTGGCGGGATCCACGTAATAGTTGCGGTCTTCAAAGCTGGCCGAGACAGGGGGCGATCCCCAGGATCTGTCAAATGCCGTCTCGCCCGCCAGCTGGCAATCGGCCGCCAGCAGCCCTGCACCGACTGCGAACCGATACTCGGCCGGCGGCAACCAACCGGCGATCGGGTAGAAAACGAGCAGGTCGGCCTTTTCCCATTTCCATTCGCCGGCCACGGAGGGAGTCATTTTCACCCCGCCGACGGGAGCCGCTTTTCCCACCAGATCCAAAGGCGCGGCGGGCCCGCCGAACTGAACGATCACCGCCGCACCCATGACCTGCTGTTTCGCCTCATTCCAGCCCGGGCTGGCCAGATGAATGCTGGCTTTGACGAGGCGCAGCGGCGGTTTCGAAGTGTCACGAACCTCCGTTTTGCCATCGGGTGGGGCAGGCAGGGGAGGATCGGCAAGGCTGGGTCCGGCGAGGCGGAAAGCAAGGGCGAAACCGGCCAATAGGCACGACCGGGCGGAGATTATTCCTGTAAAAGAGGCAAGTAGAGAGCGTGTTGTCATGTAGGCGACAACGTACTTCCTGGGATGATTCTTTCAATGCAGTTAAAATATTTCACGTAGCCATGAAATAAGTCGGATTCGGACGCCAGATCAGAACGGGGTGAAGACCGCGCGGCCAGCATGGGCACCATTCACAAAAGCCCAAATGATGCAGTAACCGCCCGCTCCATCGCTGTTCTGCATGATCACGAGGCACTGTTTGTCCGCGGTCGAGGGGGTGAGGATGGCCAGGGTTTCGAAATTGGGCTCATAAAGGTTTCTGGTTGCTTCAACGGGAATTTTGACCGCGGCTCCGTTGAGGGTAACTCCCAAAAGCAGCGTATTTCGTGGCATGGTGCCATCGCAGCCCCAGGGTTCCATTCCATCGACGGATAGGATGCCTTCCTTGTTCCTGGAAATCTTGTGTTCACCGGCGAGGAACGGCTTGGAGGAAACACGCATTTCGAGTCCGTCACGTTTCAAGGTCGCGCTCGTTTTCTGCGCCTTGTCCCCAATTTCGAGCCGCTTCCATTGGTCCACCTTGCGGAGTCGACTGGTGTGGATGTATTGCTTTGCGGAGGTGGTATCCTCCTGGAAAATTTCCGCCCAGGAACCCTTGGACGCGGGATTAATGACCACGACCGATCCAGACGTCACCCTGCGAACGATCTTTCCCTCCGTCGAGGCGCTGGCACGAACATTCGTGAATCCATCCGGATCCTCAACCACCCGCAGCATGTCCAGGATGGTGTCGTCGAGGTAGGAGTCGGCCTGGCACAGGACTGCGGGCATGAAGCAAAAAACGGAGAGAAGAAACGCGAGGAGTTTTTTCATGGCTGTGAGTGTCGAAATGGAGATGCCAATATTTGCCCCGCCGCTCTCACATTGCAAACCGGCAATGGCGCCTACCCGTGCGGAATCTCATTCACTGTATAGTAGGCCCTGGTGTGCAGCAGAGACTGGCCGTCCGAGCCGGTGATTTTGGAGAGATTGAAATCGTGGATGTGGTCCTCGGTGATTTTATCGAGATGCACATAAACGGTCAGGCCGTCTTCGGAGGGTTCCGCCTTGATGACATTGGGGGTCGTTTGATCCACCTCGGGGCTTCCGTAACCGCCGTGGTAGATGTGGGTGTAGGTGGTGATGGTGTAGTTTTCGGGCTTGGAGGCCATCGCTTTGTCGATGGGCTTGGTGAAGGTGATCTGGAAGCCGGCGGGCCTGATGTTGATCTCCTTAATTTCAAAGGGCACGGTTCCGTTCCAGTCGATGCGCTGGAGGGCGAAGGGCTCGGTGCCGCGCACGGGCCACTGCGTGTTGGTGGTGAAGCCGCCGGCGATGAGTTGTCCGGTAGGGGAGAACTCCACGTTCATGATGCCGGTCGCTAGGCCCTCCCGGAAGGGATAACAGGCGCCCTGCCAGACGCCGTTGATTTGCTCCGTGGTGGCGCGCATGATGATGCTCTGGGTGTAATCTCCCAGAAAGAGTTGGTTGTCGAAAGGGCCGAATTTCCCGGCGGTATTGTTGAGGCGGAATCCGGAGATGGAGCGGCCCATTTTGATATAGGGAAATTTCACCGCGGGCGGAACCAACTCTTTGACGCGTTTCTTTTCAATGCCCATGCGGGAATCGTTCTTCGGTTCAAGTGAGGGAGCTTTCATGTCAGCGACATAGGGATACCAATTGTAGCTCGCAGGATGCCCAAGAAATGTGCCCGGTTTGAGATGTTTCAGCGAACAGCAGCCATTCCAGGGGCCCTGGCTTTCGATGACAAACATCACGCCTTCCGCGTTGGCATTCACGCCACCCGGGCTGCGCAGGCCGCTGCAAACGGGGATCATTTTGCCGTCTGGCGTCACTTTTACGGCCCAGCCCCGGAACAAATTATGCGATTCATAGGAACCACTCAATCCCAGTGCCACCCAGATGTTACCTTCCTTGTCGGGCTTGGATCCGAAGGCGAATTCGTGTCCCTCGGCGTAGCCCCAGTTGCTAGTCAGGGCGTCGTAATTGTCCGCCACCCCGTCGCCATCAATGTCGGTAATGCGCGTGACTTCGCCCCAGGTCGTGGCGGTCATCGCATTGTCCTTCCACGAGAGGGCGAAGATTTCATCCTGGCCGCTGGCAAACAAATGGAACTCGGGATTGGGCGGGGAATCGAAGGCTCCCTTGATGAAATAGATGTCGCCGCGCCGGGTTCCCACAGCGAGTCGTCCATCCGGGAGCATTTCCAAACCACCTGGACGCAGAGGGATGGTGGGAGGAATGGGGATATTGACGATGGGATAATATTTCGCCTCCTCCGCAGCCGTGCCCCACATTTCTCCAAGATCTTCGTCGGCGCGAAGGGTGGGCGTCAGGGCCATGACCAGAAGGGCGAAGAATGTACGTGTGGTTACCATTGGTATTCCAGATTGAGGGTGGACTTGCCTTGGGGAAGCGTGAGCGGAATTAAAATCTCCCCAGCATCGCCTTCCCGCACCACGCCCTGGTGATCGCTGGTGAGGCGGACTTGGAGTTGATCGATTGTGAATTCTTTGTCCGACTGCCTGGTGATTTTCTTGCCGACGGCAGCGCGAAAATAGAAGGGTTCCTGAGCCGCCGGTGATTCGAAGGTGAGGGTGCGTTTGAAGTAGGGCTTGTTGTCCTTGTCGTGCGTGTCTTCGAAATAATCCTCCACGGCGATGTCGCCGTAATGATAGAGGAAGGTGGGACGTCGGGCGGCATCGAGATGGTAGCCGCGGAACTGGTAGCCAAGATCCTGCGGAAAGGTGTGGTTGGTTTTTCCCTTGTAGGGCCAGTTTTCCTCGAGCGACTTGAGGCGGTGGAAGGGAATTCCTGGTGGGAAGGAAATGTTGTCGGTGCCGCGTGGATGGAAATGCCCGAGATCGACGTTGGCGAACTCGCCTTTCCAAAGCTGGCGCAGAGCCATCTCGCCGGAATCGAATGCGAGATTGATCCTTTCGGGGTAACCCACGCCGATGCCGCGGTAGCCGACGGGGCTCTGGCCGCGGCACATTTCCGTGACGTCGCTGACGCGAAGTTCGTTCGACTGGCGGGAGAGGCCGAGGGGCTTTTTGGCGCGCGGGCCGTCTGCCAAATACGTCCAGAGCGCTTCGATCTGCTGGGCGGTGTCGCCTCCGAGGATGTTGGGTCGCGTGGATTTTCCGTCCGGCCAGTAGCTGGGCATGATGACGGTGGGATGGAAGCGCGAGGGCTGGCGCATGTAAAGATTGAACCAATTTTTATTGAGCCGCTCAGGCACATGGGAAATGTCCAGCGCGCTGATCTCGCCTGATTTCTGGCCGTTGAATTCATGGCAGGCGATGCAGCCCAGTCCGTTGGTTCCCATGAGTTGGTAGCCGGCATCCTTGGATTCCTGAAGGTTGGCGATTTTGGGAAATGTCACTTCCTCCAGGGTATCGACTTTGCCGAAAAGCCCGACGAGGTGCCCCACATTGGCCTCGCCAAACTGCGGCATGGAGGCATCCAGATAATCGCGCTGGCGTTTTCCGTGGAGCAGAACTTCAGCAATCCATTCCGGTTTCAATTTCGCACCCACGTGGGACAGCGGCGGTGGCAGACGACCCTGATCGCCCAGGGATGGCTGGGTGCCGGTGAATAGTTGATTGCGGGCTGGATCGATTCCACCCAACCCAGTGCGCTCGTGACAGGCGATGCAATTGAAGACGGCGAGCGTTTTATCGATCTGCTGTTGGTCGTTGAGTTGGGGATTTTCCGCATGGGGCAATGCCTGGGTAATGAGGGTGCGTTGTTCAGGATTTAAATCGAAATGCGGCCAGGGACCGGCGGCTTCACCGAGGCATCCGCGGCTGGGATCGAGTTTCGCAAAGGGGGTGGAGGGCTTGGCGGGGACCTGGAGATCGTTGTGGCAATTGGCGCAGCCGAGGTTTGCGAAATGCTCCCTTCCCTTGGCGGCGAGGCTGGCGTCCACTTTGAGCGGTTCAAATGCCGGGATCGGTTCCTTCGAAACGGATAGCATGGAGGAGGAGATCGGCTGTCGTTTCATCTTGGGACCGGCGATTTCGAAAGTGAACTTAGGATCCTGTCCGGTGTGGAAATAGGTGAGTTGGATTGATTGCCAGCCTGCGGAAAGGTCCGTGCTTGCCTCGAATTGCTTGACGCCACGGCGGTCGCTGGGCTCCTGCTGGATGAGTTCCCTGCCATCGATGGCAAGTGATCCACCGTTCATGGTGGCGTAAAACGTGTAGCGTCCCTTGGTGGGGAGGTTGATCCATCCTTCGTATTTAATGGCGGTGTGATGGTGGACATCCTGCAAACTCCCTAGGGCAAAATCCTTCACATGCCCCGCCCGCTCCGCCTTCACCTTGTCACTTCCCAGTCCCTCCCACACCTGGCCGCGATAGAGGGTGTAGGCGAGAGCGCCCGGCACCTGCGTATCCTGAAGCAGGAAATGCGCGATGCGTTCCAAGTCCTGTCCCTGCAGGCGCATGTCGGGCATGCGTCCGGAGGGACGGCTGGCATGAGGTTGCTGGAGAAAATTCACGAGACTTCTGAAGCTGTATTTTTTGTCCAGCGCACCAAGCGGGGTGGAATGATTGGCGGGCAGTTCGTTTCCCTTGTCGTCGCGGGGTGCATGACAGACCGCACACCCCCGTGCATGGAAGAGGCGCTTTCCTTCCACAGCTGCGACCGCGTCGGGTGCTTGCAACGCGAAGTCGTTTTTCTTCAACGAAAGCAAATAGTGAGTGAGGGATGTCGCGACCTGCTTCTTCTCATCGCCTGACATGTGCGTCAGCAAGTCCGGCATGGTGGTGCCGGGTTTGATTCCGTGGGGATTGGCGATGAATCCTTCGAGATAGCCTGGATTGACGCGGGAACCGATTTCGGACAGGCGGGGTGCCTTTTTGGAGCGGGCAGTGAGTGAGGGGTCTGCGGCGTGACACGCTGCGCAGTTCAATTCCTCAATCAGGATTTGACCTTTCAATTCCGGGTCGAGCTGGCTGGAGGCCAGTCCGGAGACGATCACCTCCGCGAGGACAATCGGAGCGTGCAAGGATAGCAGGAGGGCTCCAAGAGATAGGAAACGGCGGGTCTTTGACATGGGTGAAGAGATACGGCATGGGAAAGTAAAGAGGGGCAGCCAATAGTCGAATTTTTTAGCAAGTGTTCAGACGCATGTTTTGGACGGTGGGGGGAATGACCGTTGTGCCTCATGGTTGCAGGGAACGGGCTTGCCAATCAGGCGTTCTCTGCTGGGGTATCGCCGATGGAACAACCCTGCACCGGCCAGCGATGGATGAGCCTTTCCGAGCCTGAATTGGGGCTGGGGGAGGTGACGGATGTATCTGCGGATGCGGTGAGTGTGCATTTTCCGGCGGTGGATGAACTGCGGCGTTATGCGCTGGCTTCGGCTCCGCTGCGCCGGGTGGTGATCAAGATCGGAGATGTGGCGGCGCTGCATGACGGTTCCTCGCTGGTGGTCGAGAGCATTTCGAAACAAGGCCACCTTCTTTGCTATCATGGAAATGATCGATCCGTTTTGGAAAGCGAGCTGGCAGATGGGATGAGTTTCAGCACGCCGGAGGCCCGCTGGCGGGCTGGGATTGTGGATGAGACGGCGGTTTTCTCGCTGCGATTGGAGGCGTGGTATCGGAGTCACCAGATGCGTCAGTCGCCGGTGCGGGGATTCGTGGGCGCGCGGGTGGATTTGATTCCGCATCAGTTTCATGTGGCAACATCGGTGGCGGAACGGTTGTCGCCCAGGGCGCTGCTCGCGGATGAGGTGGGGCTGGGAAAGACCGTGGAAGCCGGGCTGATTTTACACAGGCTCCACCTGACGGGGCGTGCGGAACGGGTGCTTATTTTGCTGCCCGAGCCGTTGATTCATCAATGGTTCGTGGAAATGCTGCGGAAGTTCAATTTGAGTTTCAGCATCTATGATGAGGCGCGCTGCGAAATGGAGGAGGAGCGCAATCCCTTTCTTGAAAGCACTCTGATTCTCTGCGCCGTGGATTTTCTGGCCCACTCTCCGGAGCGTCTGCATCAGGCCATGGAGGCTGGGTGGGACCTTTTGATTGTGGATGAGGCGCATCATTTGAGCTGGAATGACGGCCAGCCGGGGCCGGAGTATTCCGCGGTGGCGGCGCTGGCCGAACGGGTTCCGGGGTTGCTGCTCCTGACTGCGACCCCCCAGCAGTTGGGCGAGGCAGGTCACTTTGCACGCCTGCGCCTGCTGGATCCCGAGCGTTATGCGGATCTGGAGCAGTTTCACTCGGAGATGGACGATTTTTCCAGGGTGGCGAAGGCTGTGGAGCGCCTGCAGTCCGGGCAGAAGCTCACGCCCCAGGAGGCGAGGCGATTTTCGAATGCTTCGGAATACCTGCGCGGCCTCATCAGCGCCGGGGAATCCGGCCGGGAGGCATTGATCGCTGCCTTGCTTGATGGCTATGGGATGGGCCGGGTGATGTTCCGCCACACCCGCGCACAGATCCCCGGTTTCCCGGTGCGCAAGGTGCATCTGGCTCCTCTGACTGATGATGAGGGGGAAACGGCGCTGACGCTAAAGATCAACTGGCTGGCAGCCCTCCTGCGGAAATTGGCCGAAGCCAAAGTGCTCTTGATCTGTGCATCGAGGCCGCTGGCGGAGGACATTTTCCACGGCCTGGCCGCAGTGATGCGTGTCGATGCAGGCCTGTTTCACGAAGGCCTGTCGTTGATTCAGCGGGATCGCGCGGCGGCTTATTTCGCGGAACCGGAAGGTGCCCGGCTATTGATTTGCTCGGAAATTGGCAGTGAGGGCCGCAATTTCCAGTTCGCGCATCATCTGGTTTTGTTTGATCTTCCGGAATCGCCTGAATTGCTGGAGCAACGCATCGGGAGACTGGATCGGATTGGTCAGACGAGCACGATTCATATCCATGTTCCCTATCTGGCGGGCGGCGGGGAGGAGGTGTGGGCCCGCTGGTATCATCAGGGATTGGATGCGTTCGAACATACGCTGCCGGCGGCAGCACAACTGCGGGAATTGCTGGATCCCGGGCAGGTTTCCTTCGCGGAGTTGCCTCCTTTTCTGAAGGCCTCGCGGAAACTCCGCGACCGCCTTTGCCGTGAATTGGAGGCAGGGCAGGATCGCCTCCTGGCACTCAATGCCGGCCGTCCGGAGGCCACGGAGGAAATGATCACGGCGATCCGTAAGCTGGAGGCCGATGGGCATTTTGAAACCTTCTTCCTGCGCATCCTCGCGCACTATGGCATGCACATCGAACCCCTGGGGCCGCGCACCTACGTCCTGCATCCCGGCCATTTGCAGACGGCGGCCTTTCCGGCCATGCCCGCTGATGGCTTGACGGTGACCTTTGATCGCAGCCAGGCGTTGGTGCGCGAGGATTGGGGGTTTCTCACCTGGGACCACCCGCTGGTGCGCGGCGCGCTGGATCTGCTCCTCACAAGCGAGCAGGGAAATACGGCACTGGCCATCTGGCAGGGGAGTGGCGAAACGGGATTCCTGTTGGAAACGTGCTTCGTTGCCGAATGCATCGCCCCAGCCCACTTGCAGGTGGATCGGTTCCTGGCTCACAGGCCCATTCGAATTGTGGTGGATCAGGATTTGGTGGATTTGACGAAGGATCGGAAAGTCATTCAGGCCAGCTTGACCAATGCCACGCCGCTGCAGATCCAGGCGTGTGTGACCGCATTCGCCCCTCTGCTCCCTCCCATGCTGGAGAAATGCCAGTCACTGGCGGAAGGGCAGATGCAGCGCGCCGCCAGAACGGCCTTGGAAAAAGCGCAGGCGACCTTCAAGCGGGAAATTTCCCGACTGCACGACCTGCATCTGCGCCACATCTCTACTGAGGAGCCGCAGCAAGTGGAGGCGATTGCATCCCAGGCAACCGCGATCGAATCAGCGATCCGTGGCGTGCGCCTGAGATTGGATGCGATGCGGGTGATCCTGCGCCGTGCTTGAACGTCTCAAGCGCTGGCACCGCTGGGGCGACACTGCGCGTCGAGAGCAAGGTTAATGTTGGAATTAAAGGAAATCATGGAAGAAAGTAGAAAGTCCCAGCGGTTGTCCAGCCGCGCCTTGTTGGGCTTTTGGGATTCTTGATTTGATG
>CALQSQ010000001.1 GCA_943333275.1 Akkermansia muciniphila | reverse complement strand
GTTCACGTTGTTTTTCGAGCACGGGGATTCCAAGGGGAAATGATCGTTGCTGTTGCGCGCAACGAGCAGCATGGATAACCCCATACATTTTTATAAAGGGACGGGCAAAGTTTTTCAGAATCGGCTTCATTTACCAGTTAACCGAACTCAAAAAGATGACGGACTCCGAATTCATTGAAATAGCCAATAAACATCAGTTGGGCCATGTGGCTGAAAACTTGCTGAAGTTCGCTCGGCCGGCGCTTGGATCGTATTGACGTGCTTTGACAGACGGAACTCCGAAGAGCTTGAGCTATGTTGGAGGATCGCCAATACCCTGCCCTGAAGACTGGCCTCAATTTGATCATTGATCCTGAAAGGAAAGTTCGAAGTGAATTCATGTATCTTGAATCCATCCAACTCACTGCAACTCCGGCGGCACATTTCCATATCCCCACGGAGCTACGAACGGTGGCGGTGGAGGCGGGGCGGGGACGACTCCCGGCGTCATTTGGTTGGCCAGTTCGATCCCCGTGTTGGCGAACTGACGGCCTGCGGAGACTTCCAGATTGCTGTAGGCGGTGAGGCGCGTTTCATAGCCGCCGCCATTGGGGCCGAGGGCTTCCTCGGTGGGCACATAGCCGACGATGCCGTTGGCCAGTTCCACGGGGAAGGTGAAGGGAAACTTGCTGCCCTTCTTAATATCCAATCCGTATTGCACGAAATACTCCGCAGGATTGGAAACCATCGCGATGGGCCCAACCTGTATCGCCTGGACCTCCACCTCCACTTCCGGGCGCACCTTGCTGACGGCATCGATCATGAGGATCTCCTTGGCAAAGGTCCACTCCACGTCACCCGCCTTCGCAGGTCCCATGTTCACGAGTTCCAGGGCCCTCGCCACTTTTTCAGGTGTGGGCAGGCGGCGTTTTACTTTCCAAATTTTCTGGCGCGTATCCAGCGGGATATCGCTTCCCGCACCACGCCGAATGCTCAGGAGTGTTTTAAAGGCCTCAGCCCCCACGCGCCCTCCCACCAGTTCGCACCATTCCTCGGCACCTGGGTTCGCGGTCTTGGCCAGATTGTCCACCTGGGTGATATCGCCACAGGCCCCCTGCAGGAACACCACAGGCAGGGCCGCGTTGCCCGTGGCTCCGCGCAGGGTTTTTTCCATGGACCAAATCCAGTTGGCGGAAATGCCGCCGGGGTTCGTGGTCGCGTGGCACGCGAAATTCACCACCACTCCCAGCAGGTTGTTTTTCAGATCCCAGACTCCCACCGTCCCCACCTGCGGATCGATGGGCCCGGCGTAATCAATGATGTCCGGATTCCCCGTGCCGGGATGCGACCACGTCTGCCCGTTCTTCATCCGCAGGCGGCGATTGAAGGAAACTTTGTCCTCATGGCCAAATCCCACCGCCAGCTTGGCAGGCGTCTTCGCCCCATCCGCCTGCACCACCGCCTCCACGATCTGCCGCACCAGCATTTGATCAAATCCCGGATTGGAAACAATCGTCTTGTTCGTCGCCAGGTCCTTCACCAATTCAGAAGCCTGATCGAAATCCCCCGGCTCCGACATCCCAATCGGCCCCGAGGAGTGCGAATGCGATGCCCCGATCATCACGCTATCCCCGGGAATGCCACAACGCTTTGCAATCTCCGCCCGCGCCTTCAGCACCAAATCACGTGTCACAAAAAGCAGATCCAACCCCACCAGCGCCACCCGCTTCTTCCCGTCATCAAACACCACCGCCCGCGCCTTGCACGCATCGTGAAAAGCCCCATGCAACGCCTTCCCATATCCCCCCGGAGCCTCCATGCCAATATCCGGCGTTATATCCTTCTCCGCAAACCCCGCCCGGAAGCCACCCACCGGAGCCGTCGGCGGAGCATCCGCCGCCACCGTGGTTTTCATAAAAAAAGCAGCCATGCAGGCCAGGCCCGCAAAACAGGAGACAAAGAGAGGAGTGAGTTTTTTCATTGGATAAAATGGGGACATCGATTGCTGAATTCAATCATGGTGCTCTCGATTGGATCAAGGAATTTTGCTTCCGGGGGCTCCGTGAAGGCGGTGGAAGGAGGGAGCGGGTCTGTTATCGAACACCCGCACTGCTCAAATCAGGCTGCTTGGAAAGGGCCTCCCGTCAGACCTGCCGGTCAGGCAGGAGCACCACATCATCCCACGTTGTTGGACCCTTCACCATTCCCCCTTCAAACCTCGAACACCCCTCAATTCGTCCGCATGTTCTTCTTATTTGGAACCAACTTCTGCCCGGAGGTCGGAGGTGCCCCGCGAATATTTACCCCTGGCTCCGCCAATGCAGGCGAACAAGGTAACAGGCAATTTACCGGGCATTTTGTTGCGGCACGTCTTCAACAGGCTCCTAACGGTCCTGGCTTCATTTTTGCTCAGAAGGCCAGCCCTCGACCTTGACTTCGAACTCAAACTCTGTTGCCTCTTCAAGGGCCATCTCTAATTCAATTTCGGTCAGATTAGAAGGATAACGAAAAAACGTGCATTGAACATGATCCCACGGATCCCAGCGCTGGGCTGAAACCACAAATCCTGGAAAAGGAGAGTCACGCAAATTCACAATTTGCCGGGTTCCGTCTGGAGCCTTTCCCGAAATATTTGCGGGAATGGGCCAAAGCGGTGGGTCAGCGTCGATGATCCATTCCGACCGGTCTTCATCGAATTCTGAACCTGCAGACCCCTCTCTCCGCTTACGTTTGATTTCTCTCCCCCGTAGTTTGTGGGATTTATCTCCGACATGAAAAGTAACTAATTCTGAAGGAGAGAAGGATGCCCCAGGCCCTCTACACACCCACACTCGGACGCGCCAGTTGGCATCCTGCAAACCCTGGACCCCCGGTCTAGTTTTGATCCAGAATCGGGAAGGACGAGGTTCTTTTGCAGGTCGACCTTCAGCGATGTTCCCAAAGGCATCCATGATTTGAACACTGATAATTTGCACGGGCGAAATCACTGGGCACTTCGAGGAATCGAACTCCATTACAACTTCCCCTCCTGGACCATGATACTTGGCTTCCACTAGGCGAAGTGAGCCGTTAGATGCCTTGGCGTCGAGCGGGGTCGCTTTCCCTTGGAAAGAAGGACCAGCTTGATGGCAGGGGTTCGGCACTTTCATTCGTCCAAGTTCTCGGTGCGACGAGTCTCGAAACACGATTTCCAACCATTCATCACGCTGAGGGACGGGCCTAAAAAACCAACCTTTGTCTATCGGTGATTTCAAACCCCAAAAGGGACCGGTTTCGAATCCGTTGAACACAACTATGTTCGCATGCAAATCAGAACCCCAATCAAGAGGCCGAGAAGATTTTAGCCATAACATCCTTTGGCACTCTCTGTAATAGTGCGGTGTGATCGTCGGATGCTTGGGATCACGCCAGTCGTGAATTCCCCTCTCCAGCCGAGTCATGAGCGGGTCCATCTCACCCAGATCATAATTGAACAAAGTGCGGCCGTTCGGAGGGCTGCTGACAGGTTTGCCACCGGAGTGGCCCAGATAATTAATCACAGTTCCATCAGAGAGAGTTACTGACGGGCGGGATTTTATGTAGCGCACCGTCATCCAGCTCAAAAATCCGGCGAAAACAACGCCAAACAACCACAACAAGAATTTACCGATCCTTCCTCCATGGGGCTTAGCACTCGACATGATGCGCGGATTCAAATTGTAAGTGAAACGGGTTAGACCGATGGCTCTGGATGAGTGCAAAACTGGAGAGGCCGTCACTAGTTTCCGAGAGAGTTATCGCCTCAACATGGGTTCAAAGCAACGGCCAAATTCAGTGGGGCAGGGGCTGCGAAGGCCGTCCCGAAAGCAGCGAGGGTAGCGCCTGGCCAAAGGCCATCGAGTGTTCTGCCATTCCCTTCATGAAGATTTTCCTCCAGCCCCATCTGGGCAGCGGTGCATGATGCTGCCGTGGAGACGGGGGCGCAGGAACGCGCGAAAAGGAAACGCGGCCCGCCCCTGGCCTTCCACAACCTCCTTTTAAAGGGACGTGCTCCATGCGCGAACATACGCGGCGAAGGCGGCGGGTGGCCGCTCGAAGAGCCAGAGCAGGTGATTCGCGACGGTGGGATTAGGGAGATCGGTTCAGGGCGGGCAGATGAGCTTCACGGTGGGGAAGAGCTTGCGGAAGCGGGTGGTTTCCAAATTAGGGATGGCGGGTGAGAAACTCGGCTGGTGTCAGCACGGGAATGCTCGCACCGGGAAAATGCCGGGCGTTGCCGGTGATGATCACATCCGCCTGCACACGCCGGGCGGCAGCGTATTGCAATGCGTCCTCAAAGTCCGTCCAACCAAGGCCAAGAGCGAACAAGGCATCATGCTCGTCGGTGGCAGGGACTCTTGATTGGCGGAGCAAATCGCGCAGGTGCTGCTCGCGCTGGGTCGCGGTCTGCTTCGCACGACCGAGGATGTAGTCGATGTTTGAAAGCGAATGCCAAGCTGTCCACAACTCATCGTTGCGGGCGGCACAAAGGAGGAGGAAAGCGGCAACATCCGCCTGCCCCGCCCGCATGAGGACCACATCAAGCCAGATGTTGGTATCGACGAAGACGCGCATGGCTCAGAGGCCGTATTTTTCTTTAAGCCCCTGCCAGCGAAGGTCGTCGAGGTCGGCATCGGTGAAGCTGCTGATTGGTTGCTCGGCGCAGCGTTGGAGCCAGGATTCCATGGCTTGGAGGCGGCTGGCCGCGGGTGGCGCAGTTTGATCGTCTGCGCTGACTTCCAGGGAGCGGCCATGCTTGCGCACCCGGGCAGGCAGCCAAGTTTCCTCGGGCAGCGATACGTCTGCAGCCAGCGTGGCGGTGAAGGAGGTGCTCATGCGGCGAGGATACGGGCTGGATCAAAATTTGCCAAATGGAATGTGCACGCACTGACGGCAGCGATACCGGTTAAGACGGGAATAGATGTCAGGATAAGATTCCTGACAGGAGTTCCCGGGGCGGCTCAGTCCATTTAAATTGGAACTGTCCCTGCGGGAGTCAGGACAGCGAAAGGGCGGTTTTGGTGGCGGTTTCGATGCGGCGGAGGTCATCGGGGGACACGGTGCCCCAGAGGGTGGTGAGGCGGACTTTGGAAATGGTGAGGATCTGTTCGCACTTGGCCCAACTGGTTTCTTTCAGTCCGTTGGTGCGGTCGGGTTCGAGGCGGACATGGGTGCCTACATTGAGTCCCTTGGTGCTGAGGGTGAGCACAATGGTATACGGGTAGCGGGGATTGGAGTTGGCGGCATCGGTCTGAATGATGAGCGCGGGGCGGCGGCCCAATTGTTCGGAGCCGCGACCCGGTGACCAATCGACCAGCCAAATCTGGCCCCGACGGACAGTGGGAGGATTCACTTCGCGTCCGTGGCTTGGAGTTGTCCTGGGAGGGCAAAGTCCACATCGGTTTCCTCCTCGCCTGCTTCGGCAATCAGGGAGAAATCGTCGAAAAGTTGCTTGTCCTGTTCTTGAGCGATAAGGAGTTCCAAGCCCTCCTGAAAGAGGCGATTCAGACTCTGATGGCGGCGGTCCGCCAAGGCGACGGCCCGCTCGTAATTCTCGGGATGCAGTCGCAAAGTGAGAGTTTTTGCAGTCATAGTTGGCTGCAAAATAGCATTCACTGGACGCATCGCAATGGATTTAAGGACAAACCGTGGCGAGAGCATCCAGCCCGTCAGCCCCATTGGGCTAGCATTGGATGATGAAAGGAACGCTGTAGGCGCGGGATCACGTAAATATGAGGACAGCCCGCTCATGTGAACCAAGATGTTTCTTGCCTTCAGGGTTCCCCTGAAGACGGTGGTGGTCAGACGTCAACAGTCCTCCTCCGGCCCATGATTCCAACTCCCCCGCCCTCTGCTTTTCACAACCGCCGCGACTTTGTGCGGATGTTTTCCGCCGGCACTGTCGTGGCTGCGGCCAATCGATTGATGCCGAATTTTCTGACGCATGCGGCGGAAGCGCCTGATCACGGGCCGGCGGTGAGCGGGCTTTCCTTTCCTGAGGTTGGGGTATCGCGTGAGGACAGGCTGATGATTCCGGTTGGGTTTGAAATGGAGGTGCTGCTGCGCTGGCAGGATGTGATTGGTCCGCAGGATTTGAAGTTTGGCGACCACAATGATTTCATGGCGTTTATTCTCGAGGAATCGGACACTGGCTGGCTGTGGGTGAACCATGAAAATTCCTCGACTGTCGCGAACGAACGTGACCGCCATCCGGAGGACGAGGCCTTGGAGGCGAGGATTCTGGCGGACGTGGGAGGGTCGTGCCTGCGCCTGAAACGCGATGCCACGACGGGCAGGTGGCGACCGGTCAAACCATCGCCGGAAAATTTCCGCATGAACGGGCTGGATACCATGATTCCACTGGTGGGGCCGGCGGCGGGCAGCCGTTGGGTGGGCGGGGAGAAGCACGTGATCGGCAGTGTGGCGAATTGCAGCGGGGGCATTTCGCCATGGGGGACGTTTTTCAGCGGGGAGGAAAATTACCAGGACTTCTACGGTGAACCCACGACCAGGGAGAAGGGCTGCATCCGCAGCGCAAAATACACCAGGCCGCCCGAGCATTACGGATGGCTGGTGGAAATCGATCCGCGCACCCGGGAAATCTTCAAGCACACGTCGCTGGGTAGATTCAGTCACGAGAATGTGGCGTTTGCCATCACCAAGGATGGACGTCTGGCGGCCTACATGGGGGACGACAAGCAGGGCGAGCATATTTACAAATTTCTGTCGTCCGGGAAATTTGACCCCGCCGCAGGGACCGCCAATCGACGACTGCTGCTCGACGGGGTGCTGCATGCGGCGGACACGAAGGCTGGAAAATGGATCCCTCTGCATCCGGATAAGAATGAAACGCTGAAGGCCGCCGGCTGGGATCTGGCAAAGATCTGCACCCAGACCCGCCAGGCGGCCCGTGCCGCCGGGGCCACGCCCCAGTCCAGACCGGAGGATGTGGAAATTCATCCAGAGACGGGAGAGGTATTCGTCGCTCTCACTGCCTATACCGCCTCCGACGGAGATGGTGCCATAACGGGTGCAGTCCTGAGCATTCGCGAGAAAGATGGCGACGCCGGAGCCAGTGAATTTGACTCGTCCCTTTACCTGTCGACGGGCCTGGATAACGGACTCGTCTGGCAGGACAACCTGACCCTCGCACCCGGCGGAGCGTTGCTAGTGACCACAGACTACAAGATGCATTCCACACCACTGC
This sequence comes from Akkermansia muciniphila, assembly GCA_943333275.1. Taxonomy (GTDB): domain Bacteria; phylum Verrucomicrobiota; class Verrucomicrobiia; order Verrucomicrobiales; family V1-33; genus JAGNEJ01. The sequence continues at coordinate 106,718 of CALQSQ010000001.1, read as the reverse complement.
CGGGATCGGCGCAGGAAAAATTTGGCAACAACCAACTCTTTGTCGCGCTCACGGATGGCCCGGAGCGCGGCAAGGTCAGGAGGTTTGCGGTGGCTCCGTGCGGAGCGGAATTTTGCTCGCCGACGCTTTCTCCGGACGGGTCGGAGTTGTGGGTGAACGTTCAGCACCCGGGCGAGGCCATCCCAAGCAAGTGGCCGGATGGCGGCACTCCGAAATCCGCCCTGGTGGCGATTCGCCGGAAGCAGGCTTGAATGGTCCGATCTTGCCAATGAGTTGATGGCCGCAAAAAAGCGCAGAAGGCGCAGGAAAAGGCTTTTGGAAGGCTGCCACGGCGGTCCGTTTACCAGCCCTTGGCCTGGACCTTGCGGCGGTAAATGGTATCGCCCGCCGAAATGCACAGCCAGTCGCGACCGGCACCGGCGAAGGCGGCGCTGACGATCTGCTTGCCGGGGGCGGGGTGGACGAGGAGTCCGCACTCGCGCCCGATGGGATCAAACACCTGCACGCCGAGGGCACTGGTCACATACCAGCGGCCCTGCGCGTCCGAGCAGAGGCCATCGCCACCGGATTCCTTTTTATAGGGAGGCGGGGCGTTGAAGGGGAATTCCGCATCAGGGTTGATGGGGCGGCGCAGCGTCATGAAGGGCATGCCGGCATCCAGTGTGCCATCCTCGCGGATGCGCCAGGCCCAGACGCGATCGCCGAGGTATTCGCTGGCGACGAGGGTGCCGCCATCCGGCGAGAGGCCGATGCCGTTGGGACCGGTGATGCCGCTGGCGGCGGTGTGGATGGCCTTGGATTTGATATCGATGAACACGACCTCGCCCTTGCCAGTATCCGTGAAGTAAACCCATCCCTGCGCGGTGACGACGAGATCATTGGGCGCGACATTTTCCGCCAGGACTTCGATGGCGAGGGATTTCGGGTCCATGGCAACGACGTGTTTTTTGGCACCGGTGCAGAAAATGATCCTGCCATCCGGAGCCCGCTTGGCACCGCTGCCAAATTCATCGCTGAATTTTGTTTTCGTGCCGTCCGGCGTCACCCGCCAGTAGCCACCGGTCTTGAGGTCGTTGAAATACAGGTTGCCCTCGGCGTCTCCGGAAAGCCCGTCGGCAAAGCCCAGCCCTGCGACAAGCGGATGCCACGTTTCTCCTTCGATGAGCAGCTTGTTGAGCGTGAGATCGCCGCCCAGATCATCCTTGGTTTTGCCGGGTGAGGAGGCCGTGGGTTCCTTTCTCCAGAGCCAGCGCATGGCATCGGGGAAAATGGCCCCGCCACGATGGCTGTTGTGCCCGAAGCCTTCCTGATAGTCGAATTTCACATCGCCACCCATGTAGGCGAGCGCGGCGTGCATCTGTTGATTGGCCAGCGGCCAGTTGCCGAAGGGGTTGTCGAGATCGCCGGTGGAGTCCTGGAGATAAACGCGGAGGGGTTTGCGCTCGGTCTTGCGGATGAGATACGGATAGGCATTGCCACCGCGCAGATTTACAAAGCTGCCAATAGTGCTGAGCACGCGGCGGAATTGATCCGGGCGCTCCCAGGCGGCGGTGAAACTGCAGATGCCGCCACTGCTCGCGCCGCAGAGCCCGCGCATTTCCGGATCCTTGCTGACGGGCCATTGTTTTTCCACTTCGGGGATGATTTCCTCTACAAGAAAACGCGCATAGCGGTCGCCAAGGCCATCGTATTCCAGACTGCGGTTGCTGCTGCCCCAGGCATTTTTGAGTTCCTTGGAGGGATCATTTCCTGGATTGATGAAGATGGCGACGATCGGCGGGATGTCCCCGGCGGCGATGAGATTATCCAGCACCGTCGGCACGCCCCAGGCTCCGTCGCGGTTCTGGTAATCGTGCCCGTCCTGAAAGATAATGAGCCCGGCGGTGCCGTCGTTCTTATATTGAGCGGGGACATAGACCCACCACTGGCGTTCGGTGTTCGCAAAAATCTTGCTCTGCCATTTCGGCATTTCCACCACCTTGCCCTCCGGCACGCCCGGCTTGCGATCGGCATCGGGATGGCGGGCGGGCTTGCTGTCGGATTTGGGCTCCTCGCGTTCGGGTTTTTTGGCGGGTTGGAAAGCCCACTTCAACGCCTGCGGCAAGAGGGCTCCGCCGGGGCGGCCATCGTGTCCGCCGCCAGTCATGGTAAAGGCATGCTCATAGCCTGCCCAATTCAAGGCGGCCGCCATGTCCTGATTGGCCAGCGGCCAGTGGCCATGCATGTTATCGAGATCCGATTCCCCCTCCTGCATCCACACGCGAATAGCCTTGGGGGCCTTGGCGCTGGCGCGGATGAGCGCGGGATAGTTGTAGCCGCCGTGGATATTCGTGAAACTCCCGATGTGGGAAATGACATTTCCAAAGAGGTCCGGCCGTTCCCACGCCGCCGCGAAGGCTGCGATGCCGCTGCTGCTAATGCCGCAGACGGCCCAGCCTGCGGGATCGTTGCGCAGGTTCACCTTCTTGCGAACCATCGGAATGATTTCCTCGGAGAGAAATTTCGAGCAGACCCCATCGGGCGTGTCGTATTCAAAACTCCGCGTGCTGCGCGCCTGGGCGCCGGGCAATTTCGCCGGGATGTTTCCGGGGTTGATAAAGATGGCGGCCGTCACGGGCATTTCGCCAGCGGCGATGAGGTTATCGAGGACGATGGTGGCGCGGGAACTGCCCTCCTTGTTCAAATATCCGGAGCCATCGAGGAAGATGACACAATTGGCGGGCTGGTCCTGCTTGTATTGGGCGGGAATGTAAATGGCTCCCTCGCGTTCGGTGCCCGGATAGACTTTCGACTCCGTCCACTGGAATTTTTCAATCTTCCCCTCAGGCACCCCCGGCTTGACCTGCGCAGCATCAGAAAGCGGTGGGATCTCCCGGGCGAAGCATGGTGAGACAGCGAGGGAACAAAGAAGCAGGCGGCAAAGATTTCTCATGGCGCGCAGTTGAGCACCCGCGCCACCGACCGCAAGGCACCTGCCACCCGCGAGTGCGCTTGTTTGCAGCCGGAGGGGAGGGAGAGTTGGCCGCAAGAAGGCGCAGAAAGCGCAAAAAAGGACTTCCTTTGCCATGCTGATTTTTGCGTCTTCTGCGCCTTCTTGCGGCTAAAATGCACTCCCTCAGATTTGGGTAAGGACGTATTTTTTGATCTCCAATACAGGCGCACCGAAATTAATGAGCAGCCCATGTTCGATCCCCGATGAGCGCAAATAGCCTAGAATCTGAGAGGTGTGCTCTGGCAGCGAATTTTTGACGGCCTTGATTTCGATGATCAGTTCCCGATTCACGAACAAATCCGCAATTTAATCGCCAAGCACCGTCCCATCCTCGTCCTTTACGAAGAGAGGAAACTGCTGCTCAGCCTGCAATCCCTGCTTTCTCAAACGGTTGACGAGACCGTTTTCATAGACTTTCTTAAGGTGTCCGTGCCGCAAATAAGTGAGGAGGGAGAAAGCGGTTTCTCTGATGGTGTCGCAAAGTTGGAAGATGGGATCTTTCATGGTGGTCTGGGTGGTTGATTGGCCGCAAGAAGGCGCTGACCGCGCAAAAAGGATATTTCCTTTGGCGGGTTTTTGGTTCGATTACTGATTACTTGGGCCAGGCGCCGTCGATCATTTCCCGGGGCACGAGTTTCGTCGGATCGATGACCACGTGCTTTATGCGCTTGCGCTGCCAGGTGTAGGTGATGTGGACGAGGGCGTCGTTGGATTGGATGATGGCGGGGTAACTGTACTCGCCAGGGGCACTTTCGAGGACGAGGGCGGCTTGCCACGTGCAGCCGTCCTTGGAGATGGCGAGGTTGAGCGGAGTGCGTTTGCCGCCCCACTGGCCTGGGTCGCCCGGGACGTGATTGTAAACGATGAGGTGCCGGCCATCCTTCAGCGTGAGGGCATCGGTTCCGGAATTTGGGTTGGGAAGGGTGCCCAGAGTCATGGGTCCCCAGGTCTTGCCAGAGTCGTTGGAAGTGACGTTGAAAATGCGGTTGTTCTGCGTGCGTCCGACGGCGAGCAGTTTTTCCGGGCCGAGAAAGAGGATGCTGGGCTGGATCGCGTGGATGGCGATGCCGTCGTTCACGGGACCGATGATTTGCCAGGTTTTTCCAAGATCCGAGGTGCGCTCGAAATGCACGTTCCATTGGTCGGGTTCGACGGGGGTTTCGTTGCTGGAGGGGCAGAGGATATCGCCATTGGGAAGCTGCACGGGCTTGTTTTTGATGGGTCCGAGCACGCCATCGGGAAGGCGCGTGGCCGTGGACCAGGTCTGACCGTCATCGGCGGAGGTTTTCAGCATGCCCCACCAGCGGTCCGGGCTGGGGCCGACTTTATAGAAGAGCATGAGCGGGCCGGCTTTGGGTTGGAAGAGGACGGGATTCCAGGTGGGGAATCGTTCCTTTTCCTGGACGCCATTGGCAATCTCCACAGGCGCGGCCCATTTCCCTTCCTGCAGATGCGAAGCCCAGATACAGACATCGGGCGATTTCTCGTGTTTGCCGCCGAACCATGCCGCCATGAGTCCTTGCTTCGTCTCCGCAATGGTCGAGGCGTGGCAGCTGGGGAAGGGTGCGTTTTCGTAGATGAATTCGGCGCTGACCGTTTCACTCTCCGCGCTGACCGGCGTTTGAAGATTCAGCAAAAAGAACGGGGCGATGAGAAATTTTACAGCATTTGAAATCATAAGCGGAGAAGTTCATGCCATCATGGCGTGGACTCCCGAAAATTACCAGCCCTGAAGTTAGCGCCCAACGCTCTCGGCCCACCATCCCTGTGCCTTTGCAGAAAACATCACCGAAGTTCACCCCAGCAGCGCATCCCATTGATCGAAACAGATCTGGCTCCAGGTCTCGAGTTGATCACGGCGGGCCGCCAGTTCATCGCGGGTGAGGAATTCCAATTGGGTGATGGGAGCCTCGTTGGGAGCAATGTCGGTGGTGGCCAGATCGAAGACGTGAACGACGCCGAGGTGAACCTGCCCGACCTCGCTGGAATCGTCATTGAGCAACGCCACGATCCTTTGCTGGTAGGTGGATCCCACGCGCAGCTCCTCGTTGATTTCGCGCTCCACGCCAGTGAGGTAGGTATCGCGTTCAAGCGATGATTGCTCGGCATCCTCGGAATTGATGTGGCCGCCGATGCCCAGGCTGCCTTTGGCGGCGAGGCGTTGTTCACCGCTCTTCTTGCCCCTGACGTAGTGCAGGAGTTTCCCCTGACAATGGAAGAGAGCGTAGGGAATAATCTGCTTGTGTGTGGGGTCCGTCTCGGCGGCATCCCGGGGGAGGAAAAAGTTGTTTTCCCCATTGAGGAAATGCGGCAGGTAATGGCTCACATTCGTGTTCAACCCCTGGAAGGCACCAAGGGAGTCAAACAAAGACCGGCGGACGACAAGCACGTGTTCGTTAGGGTGGGACATGGGAAGGCCATGCAGGGGATCGGCGGCCTTTGCAACTCAATTTCAGGGATGCGCGGATGCGGAAAGCATGCGTTGATAACGCTTTTGAATTCCCGGAGGCATGGGTTAAGCTCCCGCTTTCGATGAACTTGCTGACCCGTTTTTTTGCATGCCTAATCGCCATCCCTGCCGTCCATGCCGATGTGTATCATGTGGCGACGACCGGGAGCGACGCGCAGGGGGACGGATCGAATGAACGCCCCTGGGCGGGAATCCAAAAGGCGTTGGATGAATGCGCCCCGGGAGATTCAGTTCTTGTGCATGCCGGGACCTATTCCCAGCGCGTGGAGTGGAATGTTTCCGGATCGGCTGAAAAAGGCGTGATCACCCTAATGGGCGAAGACGGGACGATCCTATCCGGCAAGGGCGTGAAAGGCTCCCAGTTGATTCGTGTCGAAAACCAAAGTCACCTGCGCATCGAGAATCTGCAACTCGTGGACAACAGCAGTCCAAAGGAAAGCGCGGCCATTATTCTGGAGGGATCCGGCAGCCACATCACCATCAGCAAATGCCGCATTGCCCGCTGCAAAGGGAAGAATGCCGTCGCCATCGGTGTCTATGGCACGGACACCAAGACACCCTATTCGGATATTGTCATCGACGGCAACACCATCACCGACTGCGAACCTGCTCCCAGTGAAGCCCTTGCACTCAATGGCAATGTCACGAAATTCGCAGTGACGAACAATACCATCCTCCGCGTGAACAACATCGGCATCGATTTCATCGGGGGAGAAAAGGACATCGTCAACGATTCGGCTGCCGTCGCCCGGGATGGGGTCTGCAAAGGCAACCGGGTGAGTTATGCCCGCAGCCGTTACGGTGGCGGCTATGCGGCCGGCATTTATGTCGATGGCGGCAGGGACATTGTGATCGAGGAAAATGTGGTCACCGGATGTGATCTGGGAATTGAGATCGGGGCGGAAAATCCCAAAATTATCACCAGCGGCATCACCGTGCGACACAATATCATTTACCAGAACGACAAAGCCGGCCTGGCGCTCGGCGGTTACGATGCCGAGCGCGGTAAAGTGCAGGACTGCCGGATTGTTTCCAACCAGTTTTACCAAAACACCCTCCACAAAAAAGCCCAAGCCGAACTCTGGATCCAGCATGCCAGCAACAATGTGATCCGGGAAAATTCCTTCTGGGTGGAGAAGGGCAAGCCGATGGCCCAAATTTACGCCGCAGGCAAAAACAACACCGTGGACGCCAACACCTGGTTCTCCGAAGATGGTCCCGATGCCGTGACTTACAATTGGTCCGGGCAGAATGGCAGGGGCTTTTCCGCCTGGCAGGGGGTATCCGGTTGGTCTTCCTCGGGGCATTTCGCAAAATGGACTTTTGTTCCCCCGTCGGAGGAACCATCGCCGTGAGGATTCCCAGCCCACACCCCGAGCCTCGAAGGGCTCGGCGAATTTCCGAGGAACCCATTGCTCCCGCGAACGGAGATGCTATCTTAAACGCCCCTCTTTTCATAATTTCCACATTTCCCCAATGACCACCTTCCTTCACGCGCTTTCCTGGATCGGTATTTTGTTCCTCGTCATCATGCTGTTTAATCTGGTGATTGTTGTTCACGAGTGGGGACATTTTCTGGCGGCGCGGTGGCGGGGATTGAAGATTGATAAATTTCAAATCTGGTTCGGCAAACCCATTTGGAAAAAAACCATCAATGGTGTGCAATACGGCCTGGGCACCATCCCCTTCGGCGGATTCGTGGCGCTGCCGCAAATGGCGTCCATGGAAACGATCGAGGGCAAGGGCGACGGCGAAGGCGGGGAGAACAAGCCGCTCCCGCCGATTTCTCCGCTGGATAAAATCATCGTCGCCTTCGCCGGGCCGCTCTTCAGTTTTTTGCTCGCGGTGGCCTTTGCCTTTCTGGTCTGGGGAGTGGGCAAGCCGGTCGGCTCCTCCGAGGAGGAGGCGGTGATTGGTTATGTCGATGCGAACCGTCCCGCCGGAAAGCCCGGGGCCCTGCAGGTTCTGGACCACGTGACAGCCATCGATGGCAAGCCGGTCAAGCGCTTCATGGGGCCGATCAACAGCCTGATGTGGGGAGTGGTCTCTGCGGAAAATGATGACATCAAATTTGACATTCTCCGCGATGGCAAGCCGATGCAGGTGATGGTCCACGCCCAGAAGGAAAAGGAGGAGGAGTTCATCAAGTGGGAAAAGACCCCCTGGTTCAAAAAAATCTGGGCGCGCCCCCCCATGCGACGGGTCGGCGTTTTGCCGGCCATGGAAAAGATCGCGGTGAAGAAGGTGCTAGACCACAGCCCGGCAGCTCTGGCGGGAATCAAGGCCGGCGACATTCTGAAAAACCTCAATGGCCAGCGGCTCTACCACGACCGTCCCATTGCCGACGCCATCAAGGCCAAACCTGATGCGCCATTGGAATTGGAATTCGAACGCGACGGCCAGCTTATGAAATTTTCCGTGACTCCGGTGATCCCACCCCGCCCGGTGGATTACGTCACGCTGGACCCCGAGGAGAACAAGGGTGAGATCGGACTCCTTTACGAGAACATGGCAGACCAAACCCGCAAGGCAAACCAAACGGACATCGTCCACCCCACGCCCTACGATCAGGTGAAGGAAAGCCTGCAGACCACTTTCGCGACCCTCGGGGCGCTGGTCTCACCCAAATCAAGCATCAATGCCGGTCACATGAGCAGCGCGCTCGGGATCATCAGCATTTACCACCAGCTTTTCTCCATTGAGAACGGCTGGCGGCTAATCTTCTGGTTCACCGTTGTGCTTAACATCAACCTCGCCATCCTGAATTTACTGCCCGTTCCGGTGCTGGATGGCGGTCACATCACCATGGCCTTGATTGAGGCGGCCAGCGGTCGTCCCCTGCGGGGTCGCATTGTTGAATACGTGCAGGCTTCCTTTGCGATCATGCTGCTGAGTTTCATGGTCTGGGTCATGCTCAAGGATATCGGCGGCTGGTTCGACAAGGACTCGGGACCCATTGAGTTCGACCCCCCTACGGCGGCGGTAACCACGCGCTGATCCCAACTTGGGCGGGTTTACTTTTTCCCATAGACCGAATCCGGGTCATAGGATTTCTCTCCGATGCTCTGGCGGAGCGTCACGGGATCCGTGGCAGGCTGGATGACGGTGCGGTAGAAACAACTGCGGAATCCATTGTGGCAGGCTCCTTCACCGATTTGTATGACTTTCAGGACGAGGGCGTCCTGATCACAATCCGTTAGGATAGCGGACACTTTCTGGACGTGCCCGCTGGTCAGTCCCTTGTGCCAGATCTCCCTGCGGCTGCGGCTGTAGTAGACAGCCTCTCCCAGACGGAGGGTCTCGGCGAGCGATTGCTCATTCATGTAGGCGACCATGAGAATTTCCCCGGTGGACTCGTCCTGGGCGATGGCAACGATGAGACCGTCGGCATCGAATTTGGGAGCGAATCCAAGACCGGATTCGATTGCCTGTTTATCGCTGCGGAGGCTGAATTTCATAGGTTTGGAAAAGCAAAGATGGTGACTCGGGGAGGGGAACGGAACTTCGGTAGCGCCTCGCCTCCTCTATTTCAACCCTGAAGAAACGCCGGGGACTTTTTCAATCACCCCCCATCCGATTTGGCGGAAACAGAATTCGGTGATTGCCAAAAAGCTTTGTGATCCGCAAGATGGCGAAAATCATTTCATCATCCTCTCATGGCCCTCGTCCCCATCACGTGTCCCCACTGCTCGCAAATTACGCGTGTGGACATGGAGCGCAGCCTGACGGGCCAGTCCTGCAGTAAATGCGGCCAGTTCCTCTACAGCGCGGACATCGGCAACCGCCCGGAGCAGGAGACCCGGGAAAACCGCCGCAAACGCTGGCACAGCCTGACCAATACGGCAATGACCGAACTGCAGACCGCCGATGTCGATATGACCGACGCCCTGCGGCGTAAAGAGTGGCAGGTCTGGCACATGCCCATGTTCATGGTGATGGTCGCGCTGGCGATCGGGGTGGTCGTGATGCTGGTGCGCCGCGCCCGGATTGATCGCGGACTGGAAAAGGATCCGGATCAGGTGGTCCAGACCTCCCTGCAGAACAAGGAGGGCAATTTTGATGCCGAACTCTTAAAATCAATCACAGAAAAAACCACCAGCGTGGCACCCAATGATGCCTGGGCCGAGGAGGCACGCGAACTGTCGGAAAAATTTTTCAATGCCGAATCAGCCGCGGAAATCATCCCGCTCGTGCGTAACCCGAATCAGGTCAGCCCCGGAATCAACTCATTCGCCGCCATCGCGGACAACCTTCCCATCGCGAAGTACAAGGAATTTCTCATCCTCTACGTCGCCGAGGAAAACGTTCCCATCGGTGAGCGGGCCATGGTCTTTTTTCAAACCAAGGAGGATAGGTTCCGCAACGTCTACATCATCAAGACACCGGACGGACTGAAGATCGACTGGCTGAGCTATTCCGGCGAATCCGAAATGGACCTGCAGGAATTCCTCAAAATTAAGCCGGTTGAACCCGTGCTTCTGCGGGTTCTGGCGCACCGGGATGATTACTACAACTACGATTTCCAAAATCGCGACCTCATCGCCTGCCTACGACTGGTCAACTGGGATGAATCCATCACCTTTTACGGCTATCCCGCGCTGAACTCACGCTCGGCAGCCATCCTGCCAGTCATCCCCGAAATCGATTATTCCATTCCCTACGTGGCGCGGGTCAGACCCCGCCCCCTCGCGATCAAGGCCCGCTTCAAGCCCGGATCCGCTTCACCCAATCAGGTCGAGATCACGGAAATCGTTGGCCACGGCTGGTATGTGCCGTAGTTCGTCGTGAATCAAAACCCGGCATCCGCGCCGCGCCGCCCCCTCCGCGTTCCAGGCATACTCCTGTGCGGAGCCTCATAGCTTTGGCTTGCGAGAAGGTGGTCATGGCGTAGTCAATGCCCGGGTATTTTCCCGAGTTGTTCATCCCATCCCTCATCCCATGCACCCACTCTCCCTCATCCTGCCCGCCTGCGCGGCAGCATCCCTGCTCTCCGCGGCCGAACCCTCCCACGATTGGTTTCCCTGGAGGGGGCCATTCCAAAACGGACGTTCGCCGGAGCATTACGCGAAAAATGAATTCAAGAGCGAGCCGCTCTGGAAAATTGATCTCGCGGGTCAGGGCGCCCCGCTGGTCATTGGTGATCGCGTCTATCTTTTCGGATACCGTGGCGAGAAGGGGAATCTGGTGGAGGTCTTCGCCTGCGTGGAGGCCGCCACTGGCAAGACCCTTTGGGAACACACCTTCCGCGACTTTCTCAGCGACAACATTTACGACCGCTATGCCATCGGCAGCCCTGGTTATGATCCCGAGACCAACCACCTCTTCCTCATGACCACAACCGGGGTGCTGATGTCCTTCGACATGGAAGGCAAGCAGGTCTGGGAAAATTCCCTCATGGAAAATGTCGGCCGCCTGACCTTTCCCAACGGCCGGACCGGATCACCCGCCGTCGACGGCAACGTTGTAATCATCAACAGCATCTCCGCCAACTGGGGCGCAGCCGGCCCGGCCGCAAACCGCTTCTACGCCTTCGACAAAAAGACCGGCGAATTCATCTGGGCCTCGCAGCCCGGCTTGCGTCCCGTGGATGGCTCCTTCACGACTCCCTATTTTGAAACGCGCTGGAACACCCGCGTCTTTTATGCAGGGACTGGCGACGGCAATATTTGCTGCGTCAATGCCCGGACGGGTGCTCCGCTCTGGCGTTTCCAACTAAGCAAAAATGGCGTCAATGCCTCCTCCGCCGTCGATGGCAATCTCCTTTTCGCCATTCACAACGATGAAAATATCGATTCCTCGGACTCGGGTCGCATGGTCGCCATCAAACTCCCCGAGGCCATTCCTCCCAAGCAGGAAGACCCCACCAAGACCGACGCCACCCCGCTCCCACCCGCAGCGGAAGCCTGGCGCTTCCCCATCGGCGCGTGGTCCAGCTCCCCGGTCGTCGTTGATGGCAAAGTCTACCAAATGACCAGCACGGGCAATGTCTACGCTTTCGAATGCCAGTCCGGCAAGGAACTCTGGCATCTCAAACTCTCCGAAGACAACCTCCATTCCTCCCCCGCCTATGCAGATGGCCGACTCTACATTCCCTTTAAGGGCGGGGCCACGGGTCCGGGCGGCGCCTACGAAACGGCACTTTTTGTGGTGGATGCCGCGAAAGGCGAAGTCATCACCTCCCTCAAGCTTGAAGGCGAAGGCGAAGGCGCTCCCGCCATTTCCGGCGGCAAACTCTTCATCAACACCCGCAAGAAAACCTACTGTTTTCAAATCGGCACCGGCGCCATCACTGTGGACCCGATCCCCGCCCCCGTCCTTCCCAAGCCCGGCCCAGCCGCCGCCCTGCAAATGGTCCCCGGCGAGGTCCTCCTCCAGCCCGGTCAGGAAGCCAAATTTGCCGTCTACAAAATCGACGCCCATGGCGAGCGACTCGGCCTCGCTGAAAATGTGAAGTGGGAAAAGTTCATCCCGCCAACCGCCAAGGTCAAGGCTACGGCCGACGCTGAGTTCAACGCCGAAGGTGCCCTCGTCGCCGGGCCTGAGGCCAAGATGTCCGCCGGGGCCTTCAAAGCCACCAGCGCCGATGGACTCATCGGAACCATCCGCGCGCGCGTTAGCGCCAAGCCGCCCATCGCCCAGGATTTCGAATCCTTCGCCGTCACCGAGGACCACCCGTCGGAAACCGGAACCAAGTTCGCCTACCCGCCCCTCCCCTGGCTGGGTGCCCGCTTCAAATGGGAAATTCGCGAACTCGATGGCAACAAGGTGCTGGCCAAGACGCTGGACCAAATGTTCTTCCAACGCGCCATTACATTCATCGGCCCGGTGGACATGAGCAACTACACCGTGCAGGCGGATGTCATGACCGACGGCAACCGCCGCATGAAATCGGACGTAGGTGTCATCAATCAACGCTACCTCATCGCTCTCAAGGGCAACGACGGCACCGTGGAAATCACCTCCAATTTCGAGCGCCTCCACGTCACCACCCCCTTCACCGTGAAGCCCAATCAGTGGTATACGCTCAAGACCATTGTCGATCTCGACAAGGAGGGCACCGCCACCGTCCGCGCCAAGGCCTGGGAAAAAGGCTCACCCGAACCCGAAGCCTGGACCGTCGAGGCCAAGCAAACCCACGGACACACCAAGGGCTCGCCCGGTGTCTTCGGCTTTTCTCCAAACGTACAAAAACGCGTTTACATCGACAATATCACCGTCACGCCCCGCTAGAATCCTCATCACCCCTCATCCAGTACCTCCGATATGAAAATCTCCCGCCTCTCTCAAATCATCGCGTTCCTTCCCCTGGCCGCCGTTGCCGGCGACTGGCCGGAATGGTCCGGCACCCCGGGCCGCAACATGGTCTCCAATGAAAAGGGCCTGCCCACCGAATTTGCCCCAGGGAAAAAAATCAAGGGCAAGGACGAAATCGACCTGGCCACGACCAAAAACTGCAAGTGGATCGTCAAGCTCGGATCGCAAACCTACGGTACCCCCACCGTGAGCGGCGGCAAGATTCTCATCGGCACCAACAATGAGTCCCCGCGCGACCGCAGCAAGATGGGCGACCGAGGCATCCTCATGTGTCTGGACGAGAAAACTGGCAAATTCCAATGGCAGCTTGTGGTGCCCAAGCTGGCGGCAGGAAAAGTAAATGACTGGGAATTTCTCGGCATTTGCGCTTCCGCAAGCATTGAGGGCGACCGTGCCTACATCGTGACGAATCAATGCGAGGTCGTCTGCATCGACATGAACGCCCAGGCCAACGGCAACGACGGCCCCTATAAGGATGAAGCCAAGTTCATGACGCCACCCGCCGCCCCCGGCCAGCCCGCTCCACCCACCGCGGAAGTGACCCCAAAGGACGCCGACATCATCTGGCGGTATTCCATGCGCGATGAACTGGGCGTTTTTCCACACAACATGACAAGCAGCTCCCCCTCCATCGTCGGGGACAAAATCTACGTCACCACCTCCAATGGCGTGGACTGGACGCACACTAATATTCCCAACACCCAGGCCCCCAGTTTTATCGCCCTGGATAAAAAAACCGGTGCCTACGTTGCGGAGGACCCCTCCAAAATCAGCACCCGCATCCTCCACTGCTCCTGGGCATCACCAGCGTCCGGGGATCTCGGCGGCGTTCCTGGAGTTGTTTTCGCGGCCGGCGATGGCTGGGTCTATGGCTACGGCATGGGCCTCAAGAAGGAGGATGATGATGTCTCCTACCTTGAGGAACTCTGGCGCTACGATGCCAATCCGCACGAGTACCGTTTTGACCAGTCCGCCATGCCCCGGAAATACGCCACTTCCGAGGGCCCCAGTGAGATCATCGCCACCCCGGTCTTTTACAAAAATCGCATCTACGTGGCGATCGGACAGGATCCCGAACACGGTGAAGGCGTCGGCATGCTGAGTTGCATTGATGCATCCAAACGCGGGGACATCACCAAGAATGGTGCGATCTGGACGTACAAGGAAATCGGCCGCGCCATTTCCACCGTCTCCATCAAGGACGACCTGCTTTACATCGCCGAATACGCCGGCATGGTCCATTGCCTCGATGCCGAGACGGGCAAGAAATATTGGACCTACGACACCAAGGGCCACATCTGGGGCAGCACTTTGGTGGCTGATGGCCGGATTTATGTTGGCAACGAGGAGGGCGAGCTGACGATCCTTGCCGCCGGCAAGGAAATGAAAAAACTGGGATTCATCGACTTCCCCTCCCCCATTCTTTGCAGTGCCGTGGCCGCCAACGGTGCCCTGCTTATCAGCACCCAGACCCACCTCTACTGCTTCGCCGAAGGCGCCAAGCCGCTGCCCATGGAACTGCCTCCAGCAGCTGCTCCCGCAGCAAAGTAATTTCAAGCCTCCTTCGTCAGTTGGTTGAATAACCGACCCAATCACGATTCCCGCAAAATCGCGAGCGGTGGTGCGTTCGTAATTCCACGACTGAGCAGCAGCCCCACCACCGTGGTGAATGAGGTCACGAATATGATCGCCAGCGCACACGGCATGCCCCAGAACTGGTAGTCGAGTTTAAAAACATAATGGGCAAGCCACATCGCTCCCCCGACGGATAACACTCCGCCGGTCAGCGTGGCCAGCAGGCCCAGCAGGGCGTATTCGCTGACGAGGATTTTCCAGATGGTCTGTCGGCTGGCCCCCAGGGTCCGCAGCAGTACGCTTTCCTCGATCCGATCGCGCTTCCCGCTCACGATGACGGCGATCAGGATCACCACCCCGGTCATGATCGTGAAGAGGGCCATGAAACGAATCACAAAGGAAACCTTGTCGATGATCCCGGTGATCGTCTCAAAGATCTGGCCGATATCCAGCATGTTCACATTGCTGAACTCCCGTGCGATTTCCCGCTGTAGCGCGGCACTCTTCAGGGAATCACCCAACTTGGCCATCATTACTCCGCTGTGGGGAAAAACCTCCAGGGGGCCGGGAGGAAATACGAAAAAGAAGTTCAATCCCAATTCCTCCCAGACCACCTGCCGGACCCCCACGATGCGGCAATCCATGGGCTGGCCTTCGATCTCAAATGTCACGTTGTCACCCAGTTTCACCTTCAGCGTCTCCATCATTCCCTTCTCGATACTCACCGGAACCGACCCGGTGCCTTCATACGTTGTGGCTACTTCTCCGGAAATTAATTTCTCCGAGCCCGTCAATTTCGACCGGCTTGTTGAGTTGAAACTGTAGCCTGGAATCCAATGCGCGACCCGCTTCTCGGGGATTTTTTGAATTTCCACCAGATTCACGTCGTTAATCTTCGTCAGCTGCATGCTCACCATGCTGGCGTAGTCCGGAACTTCGCTGGAATAGCCCGCAATCAATTTGCGAATCGGGCCCTCCTGATCACCCTTCACATCCAGCAGCGCCAGATCGGGCTTGCCTTTCAGGGCTTTCGTCTCCAGAAACTGCAGCAGCGATCGCTGAACAAAGATCATCGTCAGAATCAAACAAACGCCCAGCCCGGCACTGAGAATAAAGAGCAGGGTCTGGTTGCGGGGACGATGCAAATTCAGCATCCCCTGTCGCAGCGCGTAGGGCCACCGGGGATAGCGGAGAGACTTGGCCGCAAAGATGACGGCCTTGCCAGTCAGCGCCAGCACCAGCAATCCCAGCCCAAGCATCACGGCGAATCCATAACCCACCTGCGGCGTCTTGGGAGGACTGAGGCTGCAGGCCAGAAAGGTCAGCGTCCCACCGAGGACCGCAATGATCATCCACCAGATTGGATCCACCGCCCGGACGACGAGACCGGCACCCAGCAGGAACAGGACCACAAACCCCAGATTTCGCAGATGCACGTTATCCATCCATTCCATCTTGCCCCTCCAACTCTCGTAACTCCAGAACGCCATCACGGCAATCCACAACACCCAGGCCAGCCAAACCCAGCGGGACTTTGGTTTCACCTCCTCCGTCTGCGTGGCCCGCACCGCCGCCAGGGGACTGATGCGACGAATCCGCAGCAGCGGCAGGAGCGCAAAACTTACACAGATCAGGAATCCCAATCCCAGCGCGATGAAAATGCTTTTTACTTGGAAATGGAGATCAATCGTGATGGGAATGTACTGTTTGAAAAGCACCGGCATCCCCTGCTGCAGCACCAGACCAAGCAGCAAGCCACCTGTCGCCCCACACAATCCCAGGCAGATCCCCTGCACCACAAAAATCGCAAAGGCCCGGCTGGAACTGCAACCCAGACACCGCAGCGTGGCCACGGAAGCCCAGCGCTGCTGCACATGCACATGGATGGCGCTGGCCACGCCCAAGCCTCCAAGCACCAGCGCGATGAAGCCCAGCAGACTCAGGAAACTGTAAAGGTGCTCGAGCACCTGCCCGACATTCTTCCGCCGTTTCTCGGTCGTCTCCATGTCGAACCCGCCTTTCTTGATTGCATCCCGATTTTGCTTCGCCCACTCCTCCGGATCTTTCCCTGCGGGAAATTTCAAATGCGCCCGGTAAAAAGTGAAGAGCTTGTTGTTCAATCCCGTCTTAGGCTGGAGTTTGCGGGCATAAAAGACTTCCGAGGAAATCACCCCCATCGCGCCCGCCCACGACGCCCGCGCCGGAGCGGTGACCAGCACCCCCAGGAGTTTGCTTTTCAGTCCGGCCAGGTTCACGGGATCGCCTAACTTGATGCCCGCCTGATCCAGCAGCGGTGGATCGCAGATAAAGCCCTCGCCCGCCAGGCACCGATCCCATGCGTCCGGAGGATCCGTGAGGGGTTTGCCGTAATAGGGAAAGGCAGGATCGACCGCGCGCGCTTCAATGCGAATCTGCCCGCTGTCGGCCTTTCCAGTGGGAAAATTCAGCGATGCCAGATTGGAAACCTCGTAGGCAACCTCCGCACCGCTCTCCACCAGGATGCTTTTTGTTTCCTCTGAAAATTCCTTCCGCCCATTGATGAAAACATCACTGCCCACCAGAGACTTGGCCTGATTCTCCACCGCCTGGATCAAATCCTCCTTCAGCGAGCCGATGGCCACCAACGCGGCAATCCCAAACATGATGCTCACCGAAAACAACAGCAGCCGCCGGCGTCCCCGCCGACTGTCGCGCCAGGCCATTTTCCATGTCCAGGGCTGAAGAAGATGCAGCAAAAACATCGTTTACCCTATTCGATCCTTGGTGATCTTCACGGGGCCTTGATGCAGTAGAGTCCGGTCTCAGTGCGCAGGAACATCGTGCCCTCCGTGACGGCCACGGAGGCCAGGGTGCGTTCGCCCTCCAGTTGGTTTTCAGCCAGCACTTTGAACTCTCGCTTGGCTTCAACGATGGTGCACAACCCGGCCTCATCCAGGAAATAAAGTTTCCCCTCGCTCAGAATCGGCGAGGCCGAAAAACTTTTGCCCACACGCTCGCACCAGATCGTTTCCCCCGTCATCGCATCCACACAACTGGCCAGCCCGCCATCGGACACCCAGAAAAGATTCGTTCCGTCCAGAATCATGGAGGGCGTGCAGGGCGGGCGGTTTTTCATCGGCACCTGCCACGCCACATGTGTCTCGGTGACATCGCCGTGGCCATCGGGCTTGATGGCCAGCACGTCGGGAGTATCGAAACTCGTTGCGATGTAGACCAGGCCGTTTCCGAAGACCGGCTTGGGCACAATGGAATATCCCTCGTAGTTGCAATGCCAGATTTCCTTTCCAGTGGCGGGATCAAGCGCATTCACAATGTCCGCGCCCGGGGTGATGATCATTTTCTGGCCATTCACCGTGATGCACTCGGGAGTGCAGAACGAGAACTTGCTGCGGGCATTGGTCGGACGGGTGAATTTCCACGCCAGCGAGCCATCGGCAATTTTCAATGCGGCCACATATTGCTCCTCACGGCCATCGCAGGTGAAGACGAGCAGATCATCCACAATGATGGGGGTGCTGCCACCGCCATGCTGCGGGTGATACCACAGACTGCGGTTCTCCCAGAGCGTCTTGCCGTCCAGGCTCAGACAAGCGGTGCCCTGATGGCCGAAATGGACATACAGTTTGCCCTCATGGAAAACCGGCGTCGGACTGGCATGGCTGTTCTTGCTGTGAATGCTTTCAGGAGCTTTGGCTCCATCCTGTTTGAAGACCAATGAATCCCAGAGGGTTTTGCCATCGGCGGCGCGCAAGCAGAGGGTATGCAGGGACCGGTTCGCCTTGGGGTCCTCCTCCTTTCCGTCCTCCACGACGGCGGCGGTGAAATACAATTTCCCTCCAACCAAAATGGGAGACGACCAGCCTTTGCCGGGGGGCTTGACGTACCAGGCAATGTTTTTGGTCTTGGACCATTCCGTGGGAAGATTTTTCGCGGACACATGTCCATCGCCTGAGGGGCCGCGGAAAATCGGCCAATCCTGCGCCTGGGCGCTGGAACTGATCAGAAGGGTGGCAAGCGGAAGGAGAAATTTCATGGCACTCAGAATTTGGAAATTATTTTACAGCCGCACCCAGCAGCTCATCCACATGGCTCCAATTCACCACATTCCACCAAGCCGTGATGTAATCAGCCCGCTTGCTTTGGAATTTCAAATAGTAGGCGTGTTCCCACACATCCAGCCCCAGGATGGGCGATCCAAGATCGGCATCCGCCACGATGCCTTTCATCAATGGATTGTCCTGGTTCGCGGTGGAGGAAATCGCCAGTGAACCATCGGGCTTCGCCACCAGCCATGCCCAGCCGGATCCGAAACGTTTCATGCCGGCATCGGCAAATTTTTCCTGGAAGGCCTTGAACGATCCGAAGGATTTCTCCAACGCCGCGCCAATCTTGCCACCCGCCGCACCACCAACCCCGGCGGCTCCTGGCTTGGCCATAAGCGACCAGAAAAGGGTGTGGTTGAAATGCCCGCCGCCATGATTGCGCACGGCCATCTGGGCTTTTTCAGGGGCCTTGGAGATTTCTGAAATGAGAGTCTTCACATCACCAATCCCCGCCTGACCCGCCACGGCTTCATTGAGTTTGGTGACGTAGGCCTGGTGGTGCTTGCCATGATGAATCTCCATGGTCTTCGCGTCGATGTGTGGCTCAAGGGCATCGAAGGCGAAGGGGAGCGGATCCAGCTTGAACGGACCGGTGGGTGCGGGCGGAGCGTCCGCAGCATGGGCGACGACTGCGCCTGCGGCAGCACCGGCAGTTGTAAGAAGAAAGGAGCGTCGGGACAGGGCGGAGGAAGGGATGTTCATGGTGCCGCCACCTTGCAATTTCCTCGTGATCCGTCGAGGCCAAAATTGCGTAAACCCGGGCCAGGCCCCCCTGCCGTCTTATTTCCGTCCGCCCAGCAGACCACCCAGAATGGACGAAAGACAACCCGCCTTCTGCGCGAGTCCGCCACGCTGGCCGCCCCCACCCAAAACGGATCCCAGCACGCTACCAAGAATGTCCCCGCCCCGGCCGCCGCCTTGCTGGCCGAGAATGGTGCCGAGGATATCCATAGTTCCTCCTCCTCCAGGAGCCGTTGCCCCCGTGTTGGGCAGGCCCCGGCCGGCTTTCATTTTGTTCATCACCGCACCGAGAATCAGCGGAGCGATCACGGGTAAAATCTTTGCGATCATGTCCGGGGAGACCCCCAGTTGCTGCGCCATGGCGGCCTGGGCCTGGCGAGCCTGCTGGCCGAAGATTCCGCCGAGCATGTCCTTGGAAGTGGCTGCCTGATGTTGTTGGGCGCGCCCGAAATGACCGTCGAGGTCGTCCAGAGCGGAATGGTCACCATGCTCGTTGAGCACGGATTCCGCCGTTTCCTCATCCATTTCATCCCGCATTTTAGCCTGCACTCCGCCCAGCACGAACGGCGCCATGCGCGGCAGCACCTGGGCGGCCTTGTCCGGACCAAGTCCGAAACGGGAGGTTAATTGCTGCGCGACCTGGTCACCGTGGGCGGACTGGAGTTGCTCTAGGAAATTCATGATTTACGGGAAGGAATGGGTTTGAAGAATAATCGAAACGACTAACATCTCTATCCTGCCCGCCCGAAAAACAGAAACCCTTTTCCGGACTATTTTACCGTCGGCACGGCATACTCGGCGGTATTGAAATCAACGTATTCCTGGGAAATGTCACTGGTGTAGACAGTGTAGTCCGCCCGGGCGATGTTGAGATCAATGCACACGCAGAACTCGGGCTTGGCGGCGACCTCGCGGAGCTTTTCAATCGGGGTATCGGAAACCAACCCGTTGCGGGCGGCAGCGATCCCATTGAAGAAAATGTCGATGTCGTGCTCGCGGATTTTGGCGCCGGAATACCCGATGGCATGCATGATGCGCCCCCAGTTTGGGTCACTTCCATTCCAGGAGCATTTCACCAACAGCGAGTTGGCCACTGTCTCCGCGACCTTGCGGGCATCCACGTGATTTGCAGCACCGCGGACGTGCACCTGCACAAATTTCGTCACACGCTCGCCATCGCGAACAATCTTCTTGGCCATTTCCAGCATGAGAAAATCCAGCGCCTCCGTGAAGAGTTGCATCGTGGGGGATCCTGCCTGCAGCTTGCGCTGACCGGAGGCCCCGTTGGCCATGACGATCACCGTGTCATTCGTGCTGGTGTCGCCATCGATGGAAATGCGATTGAACGAACGGTCCACCGCCACAAACGTCGCACGCTTCAGATCGGCCAGGCCGATATTTGCGTCGGTGGTGACATAGCAGAGCATGGTTCCCATGTTCGGACAGATCATTCCCGCGCCCTTGGCCACGGCTCCTAGACGGATTTTTTTGGATCCCAGCGCCACTTCCAGCGCCAGCATTTTGGGTTTGGTGTCACTGGTCATGATCGATCGCGCCAGGGCCTCGTTTTTGGAACGCGACAATCCCTTGGCGAGTGCCGGCACCTTGGGCAGAATCCGATCCATCGGCATGGGCAGTCCGATGATGCCGGTGCTCCCAATCAGGATCTGCCGGGGCTTTAAACTCAACGCGGCCGCCGCCGCCGCCGCCATGTTCTGGGCATCCTCGATTCCCCGCGGGCCGGTGCAGGCATTGGCATTGCCGCTGTTGACGATGACGGCGCGGATGTCATTGCTGCGCAGATGTTTTTGACAGACTCTCACCGGCGCAGCCTTGACCTGGTTGGTGGTGAACGTGCCGGCGGTCACTGCGGGAACCTCCGAATAAATCAGCCCAAGATCAAGGCGCAGCTTGGCCGGATCTTTGATCCCACATTCCACGGCGTTTGCCAGGAACCCGGCGGGGGCGGTCACTCCTCCGGGTATTTCATTAAATTTGCAGTTCATAGTTGGTAAGTCCAAGCCATGATGACTTATCAAAAATTTCCCGGCACGCGAGGGTAATTTTGAAAAAATATTTCAACGCTCCGCAATAAGCCTTGCTCAGGCCTCGGAGAGCACATATTCCACGAGCCATCCCTGGATGTGCGCATAGATTTCGTAATGAATCTGACTGATCAACGGCCCGTGCAGATTGCCCTTGCCATCAATCCAGAGTGATTTCTGCGACATCACCAGTCGCGCCTGATTCATCGCCCGGAACCAATCCTCGGCGATCTCCGTGGAAATCTTCAATGCGAAATTTGCATGCGATGATTTCTTTTCGGTATCATCATCCTCTTCATCTTCCTCATTCTCACCCATCTCCTCCTGCGATGCCGGCCCCAATTGCTTGAGACTCTCCTTCACACGCTCCATCGACCCATCAAACAATTCCCGGAGCTCCGGCACCACAAATTCCTTCCAATCCTCCTCCGTGGCAATCGCTTCGATGGGATCGACATCCCCTCTGGAGGATTCGTCCAAGGGCCGGGGATACAGGCGATCCTCAGCCTCCGGGATTTCGGTGGGATCTGCATTCTGCGGTATGGACAGCAGGGCATTTGCTTCCAGAGGATGCATCTGGGTGAAGGAAATAATTCCGTCAGGCAGGAGGCTGAGGCGCATGATTAATTTAGGGGGGGAGAGTCGGCTACGTTTCACGTAGCGAAGCAGACGGCTTGCGTCGTTCACCGAAAAAATCTTTTAACATCTGCCGACTGGGCTCCGCCAGGACTCCGGAGGTCACTTCACTCCGGTGGTTGAGATTCACATGCTGCAGCAGGTTGATGAAGCCGCCACCCGCCGCGCCCGATTTCGGATCGGCACAGCCGAAAATCACACGGCGCACCCGGCAGTGCATGATCGCTCCCGCACACATCACACAGGGCTCCTTGGTGACATACAGATCACAATCCACCAGCCGCCAGTCCTCCACCACACTCTCCGCCTGCGTCAGCGCCAGCATCTCCGCATGGGCCGTGGCATCCTTGAGCGTTTCCACCTGATTGAAGGCCCGTGCGATGATCCTGCCCGCGCGCACCACCACGGCTCCCACCGGAACCTCCTCCTTGGCAAACGCCCGCTCCGCCTGATGCAGTGCCTGACGCATGAAAAATTCATCGCTGGCAAGATCGATGAAATCACCAAAGGGCGGTTGAAAAATGGAAGGAGGATCGGAGGACATGAGCACAGGCATCCTCAGGCCGATTCGGCGAAAGGAAATCGAAAATCTTGGCTCCCGCCGGTCAGGGTGCCGGCTGATCCACGGGCCTCAACGAGACGAAAAGCGGGCGGTGGTCGCTGGCCTCACTCCAATCGTGCCCGGGATAAATACCGGAGCGTTTCAGGATCACTTCGGGCATCAATTCCGCGCTGGCGAAGGTGAAGTCGATTCTCGAATACTCATCAGCCGGTTCGTAATAGTAGGTCCATTTCTCCCCGGCGTCATCGGCGAGCGGCAACTCACGCAGGGCGTTGGGTTGCCCGGCTGCCCCCTTGATCTCACGCAGCCCCGGCTCCTCCTTGGACTCGTTGCAATCGCCGTAAACCAGCAGGTTGGTCTTTGGAGCAGCGTTTAAAATTTCATTGAGGTGCAGTCGGACGAGATGTGCTTCGTGGCGGCGCATGAGCGCCTGCTCGGCATCCTCCACTTCACGCCGCGATTTCAAATGCAGGCCCAGCAGACGCAGGGAGTAGTTGGGTTCAATCTGCACCGTGACATCGAGAATCCCTCGCTGGATGGGCCGCATCACCTGATCCAACGGGTAACGCAGATCGGTGCGCGACTGGCGGGCCGTGATGGGAAATCGGCTCAACAAGGCAAGATGCCTCGAGGGATCCGCGCCTTGCACCCATTCGCGATGCGGCAGGAACAGACCCACCGCCTCCAACCTCCGTTGTAAATCCGCTAGGTCCTCCTCGCTGCCCATTTCGCAGACCCCCAGAATGTCCGGCTTGAGTTCGGCGAGAATTTTCAACATCTGCAATATTTCCCGCTCCGACTTGGGCGGACTGGCGTTGCGCTCTGTGCTCGATTGCAGCGTGTAGTTGTGGAGGTTGTAGGCGACAAACCGTACCAGTCCAGCATCAGGAGAAGTCTCCGCCGCCATCGCCCCGCCAAGCAAACAGGCAGCCATCAGGCTGCCTGCTGCAAAAATTCTGGAAAACTGGCGGATGCCCACCTCGTTGGCCGTTTAGGAATGATGCGCCGTCTCGCTCGGATTGGCCGGGGCCTCTGCGGTTTTGGCTGCCTCGGCACGCTTGCTCTCTTCCTCACGTTTTTTCTGCTCGGCGGCGCGTTCGGCGTCGTCGGCGGCACGGCTGATTTCACTCTCGAAGTCATTGCGGGCCCGCTTGAATTCACCCATGCTTTTGCCAATGCCGCGGGCGAGTTCGGGCAGTTTCTTGGCTCCAAAGAGCAGGAGGACGACGATGAGAATGATAATCATCTCCGGGCCCTGGAGGCCCATGATGCCGGCGATAAATGTGTGGTTCATGACTGGGAAGAGGTAAAAGTGTTGGCTCTAGATTAAGCCCCCGATGCCCACGGTGCAAAAGAAACTTTCCCGGGCAGCGCGTAGCAGGGGATTTCCGCGAAGGCGGATCAGGGAAAGGCAGTGAAATTAACCGGCTCCCAGACCCGTCCGAACCCCATCCACCAGCCGCGCGATCCCCAGCGGGTTGGCCTCCTGGAGTTCCGCAGGCAGGGCGGCATCGGGGAAATTTTGGTAGGCGACCGGCCGGGTGAAACGATTGATGGCAAGCGTTCCCACCGAGGTGCTGCGACCGTCGGAAGTCGCTGGAAACGGCCCGCCGTGGACGATGGAGTGGCAGACTTCCACCCCGGTGGGGAATCCATTGCAGATGACGCGGCCCACTTTCCGTTCCAGTGCCGCCAACAGCTCACCGCTGCCGGCGAGTTCGGCGGCGGAACCGTGCACGGTGCCTGTAAGTTGTCCTTCGAGATGCTGGACGACCTGCATGATCTGCCCCACCCCATCAGCCATCACCAACAACGTGGCCGGGCCAAAAATTTCCTCGCCCAGGACGGCGTCATTTAAAAACGCCTGGGCCGTCGTCTTCAGCAAGGTCGCCGCTCCCGTCGTGCCGACGGCTCCGGGAGTGGCTTGGGACAGAACCTCCACCTGCGGGTGCGTGGCCAGTTTGCCGATTCCGTGCTGGTAAGCCTGGCAAATGGACCCATTCAGCATCGTGCCCGGAACCGTGCCGGCCATGAGTTCCGCCAGCTTGCTTTGAAATGCTTCCACGGGGCCCGTGCTGTCTACAATCACCAGCCCGGGATTCGTGCACATCTGCCCCACCCCGACGGTCACGGACCCATGCAGGCCCGTGGCGAGGGCTTCGCCGCGTTCGGCCAGGGCGCCCGCCAGCAGAATCGTGGGATTGATGCTGCTCATTTCGGCGTAGACGGGAATGGGCTCTGGACGTTCCGCGGCCAGTTTCATCAAGGCCAGACCACCCGCGCGCGAACCGGTGAATCCCACCGCCTTGACCGCCGGATGCTGCACCAACGCCTGTCCCACACTGCGACCTCCCCCAAAGAGCAGGGAAAACACTCCCTCCGGCAATCCACAAGCTTTCACCGCCGCCTGCACCGCCACCCCCACGAGTTCCGCCGTGCCCGGGTGGCTGCTGTGAGCTTTCACGATCACCGGGCATCCCGCCGCCCAAGCGGCACAGGAATCTCCTCCGGCGACGGAGAAGGCGAGGGGAAAATTACTCGCACAAAAAACCACCACCGGGCCGAGAGGGCGCTGCATCGAGCGCAGGTCCACCTTGGGAATCGGCTGGCGGCTGGGATCTGCATGATCGATCCGGGCTTCACACCAAGAGCCGTCCTCAATGGCCGTGGCGTGCAAACGCAATTGCCCCGTCGTGCGCCCGGTCTCCATCTTGATCCGCGCCTCCGGCAGGCCGGTTTCATCCATGGCCCGGAGCGTGAGTGCTTCGCCCAGACCTTCAATCTGGCTCGCGATCTCGCGCAGAAACGCCGCGCGTTCCCGACCGCTGCGGCGGCTAAAATCCACAAAGGCCGCCTGAGCCAACTCCGCAGCCTGCGACACTTCCCCCGCGGAAGCCCCATGCACGGCTGGCTCCAGAGTCTGGCCCGTCGCCGCCTTGTGGGCATGTGAAATGTCGCCGCCAGCCGCGCCGCGTTGTTGTCCGATGATTGAAGTGCCAAGAAGATTTGTCATGCAGTTGCTATGCACCCGGATTTTCCACTGGGCAACTGGCGCTTTTTCGCAGGACACCCACCAGCCCTCGCGACCATTTAATAAGTCAACTTCCTGGACCGCGCCAGAATCGGCCAGACCTCGGTGGCTTGCTGATCACGCACCACATGAACAAACGCATGGAGGGCGACCGTTGGACACACATGCCAGGGTATGGCCATCAGCGGAGTCCCCACCGGAAATTCGTGAGCACGCGTGGTTTCCAAGACCAAATGCTCCTCGTTGTGCATCACCGCCTGCGCATCGGGAAGCTCGGGAAACAGCGCGCGCGGATGGGGCATTTCACTGGCGACGGCTTTGTGGCCCAGATCCAGACAGAGGCGGTCGTGAGTGGGACGGCTGATCACACGGGTAAGCAACGTCGCGGCTGGCAGGAAATCGAGATCCGGTAAATTTTTGGCGTAGCCTGCATCCCAGAGCACGCACGTTCCGGGACTGCATTCCACGCCGGTCCGCCGAGCGTGCATGGGAAAGGTCGGCGTCCCCCCGGCGACGACGGTGGGGACTTGATGCCCCGCTGCCTCCAGTTTTTTCCGCAACGCCGCCACCGTGGCAAAGGCCTCCTCGCAGGCGGCCGCACGTTCCGCAACGTTTGACTGATGCAGGTGACCGTCATAGGCGTGCAGCCCGGCGGGATGAATGCCAGGCAGTGCCGTCATCAAATGATACAAGGCCTCCGCCGCATTGCCGGGAGCCACTCCCGTGCGATGCTGGCCGATGTCCACGTCCAGCAGGACATGGATCTGTTTCCCTGCCTGAAGCGATGCAGTGCTGAGCGCTTCAAGGGCATCGAGATCATCCGCAAGACCGGAAAAAAGGACATCGGGAAAGGCCTGCATCAGCGCGAGGAACCGCGGCACCGTCGGACCCACCAGCGGCGCCGCCAGCAGGATGTCTGTCGCACCAGCTCCCGCCGCCATTTCGGCTTCGGCAATCGTCGCGGCCTTTGCTTTCGTAACACCCAACTGCACGAGGCGGGCGATAATCTGCGGGAGTTTGTGCGTTTTAAGATGGGGACGCAGACGGTCCGGCGCATCCACCATCGCCAGCATGCGACGGAGATTTTCCTCCACGTTTTCCCAATGCAGCAGCAGGGCTGGCGAGGGAATCTCTGCCGCATTGGTGGGGATCGGCGGCACTTCCATCATGACTCAGGCGAGTTCGAAGATGGCTTCGATTTCCACCGAAATATTGCCGGGCAGCGGCCCCATGCCCACCGCACTGCGGGCACCAATGCCATTTTCCTCACCAAAGACCTGCGCAAACAAATCGCTGTAGCCATTGATGACCTTGGGATGATCCAGAAAATCCGGAGCGGAATTCACCATCCCCAGCACTTTCACAATCCGCTTCACCGCATCCAGCGTTCCAAAATGCGCCCGCAGCGTCGCCAGCATCGCCAGCCCCACCTGACGCGCCGCAGCGTAACCCTGCTCCAGCGTCAGATCGGATCCCACCCTGCCGGTGATCAGCGTCCCATCGGAACAAAGCGGCCCGTGCCCGGAGACATACGCCATCCCCTGAACCACAACCACGGGCCGATACACCGCAACAGGCTTGGGCGCGCGCGGCAATTCGAGGGAGAGGGAGGCAAAACGTTGTTCGGGTGTCATGGGATGGGTGTGGTGAATTGAGAAATTGAACTTCGAGGGAAATACCATCAGCGGATTTCCGCAGAGAAACAAACGGCAATTCCCAGCCGCGCCCGGAAGCCGCGAGGCGATTCCGACTTATCTTGAACCCCATTCCCTGTCAAGAAATTCAGGACGCCAACAACCTCCACGGCTGCGACCCCTGATGCCGAGCACAACGTCCATTCTCCAGGATGTGGAACCAATCATTCACATCCCCGAACCCACCCGATTCCGCCACTTGACCGGGCGGGGCAATCACCGGATGTTGCGACCTATTATGAAAACGAAGTTTCTCGTCCTCTTCACCCTGATGGGCCTATTCACCGGCATCCTTCCGGCGCAAAAACCTCGCGGGCCATCCACGCCCCGGACCGCGCTGGAGGCGCTGGATGTCGCCCGCAACAAGACACGCAAGGAGATGACGAAATTGGTCGCGATCATTGGCAGCGATGGCTCGCCCAATCCGCGGGGTTGGAGTTTTCTCTTCCATGATGCCGCCTCCCCGACCAGTCTCGGCTACCTCGCTCCGGGCGAGGACCTGGAGTCGGCCGACGAGGCCTATGGCAAGGGTGAGTCCCCTCGCTACTTCGATGCCGCGCGCGTGAGCATCGACAGCCCCGCCGCCTTTGAAGCCGCCAACCGGCAGGCTGCGGAAGCCAAGATCGGATTTGATCGTTTAAACTACGAACTCCGCGGCATGGAATTCACGGGCGAACCGATCTGGACGCTGCGCCTGCTGGATGCCGAGGAAAACGTGGTCGGCATCGTCCATCTCTCGGCGGAAACCGGCAAGGTCAAGCGCACCATCTGGATGCGCCTCACCGCCCGCAAGGGTGCGCGGGTGATCGACAGCGCCCTGGCCGGCGGCGGACCTTCCGCAGCGACCGAAAGCGCGGGTTCCGCCACCGACGAGGAACTCAAGGCCCTGCCTCCGGTCAAAAACATCGAACCACCCACGCTTCCGCCAGCTCCAACCCCCGAGGCCAAACCGGAATAATTCGCCGCTTGGTGCGAAATTTTCTGTTGCTGTCAGGTGCACCCGCTTGAATGACGGGAAACCCCATCCTCCTATGCTCAATTTTACGAAAATGAATGGCGCGGGAAACGACTTCATCATGGTCGACAACCGCCAGCAAACCCTGCATCTCACCAACGCGCAGATCGCCCGTCTGTGTGACCGCCATCGCGGCATCGGTGCCGATGGCCTGCTCGCCGTGGAACCATCCGAACACGGTGCGGACGTCCGAATGCGCTACTACAATGCCGATGGCGGCGAAGTGGAGATGTGCGGCAATGGCGCACGTTGTTTCGCCCGCTTCGTCCAGAAAATTTCCGGCGGCGAACGTCCCGCCCTCACTTTCGAGACCCAGGCCGGCAAACTGAGCGCAACCTACGAAGGCGAACTGGTCCGCCTGGCCATGAGCAACCCGCACAGCCTGGCCCTGAATGCCCGGCTCCCCGTGGCCGACACCACGCTGGACGTCCATTTCATCAACACCGGCGTCCCCCATGCGGTCGTGATCGTGGAGGATTTGGAAAATACCCCCATTGTGAAATGGGGCGCGGCCCTGCGGTATCACGAACATTTTGCCCCCAAGGGGACCAACGCCAATTTCATGAAAGTCCTGCGACCCAACCACATCGCCATCCGCACCTACGAGCGCGGCGTGGAGGATGAGACGCTGGCCTGCGGAACCGGCATGGTTGCCTGTGCGCTCGTGCATCACCTCTTGCACGGCGCCTCCGGCCCCGTAAGTGTGGACGTGCGCGGCGGCGATACCCTGCACATCGGTTTCACCGCCGCTGGCCATGAATTCACCGATGTCACGCTCACCGGCCCGGCAGACTTCGTTTTCGACGGCCAGGCCTCAGTCTAAATTTTACTTCAACATATTACATCATGAAATTCTCCGGCGTCATCACCGCCATCGTCACCCCCTTTCGCAACGGCAGTGTGGATGAATCCGCGCTGCGCGAAATCATCGACTTCCAGTTCAACAACGGCGTCACCGGCATCGTCCCCTGCGGCACCACCGGCGAGAGCCCCACGCTCACCTACGAGGAACACCACCGCGTCATCGAACTCGCCGTGAAATTTGCCGCTGGCCGCGGGGAAGTCATCGCCGGCACCGGATCCAACAGCGCGGACGAAGCCATCGAACTCACGCAGGCCGCCGAGAAAGCCGGTGCCACCGCATCGCTGCAAGTTGCACCCTACTACAACAAGCCCAGCCAGGAGGGACTCTACCAGCATTTCAAAAAAATCGCGAACCACACGAAGCTGCCCATCATGCTTTACAGCATCCCGGGCCGCTGTGGCATTGAGATCGGCGTGGAGACCACCGCGCGGCTCGCCGCCGATTGCAAAAATATCGTCGCCATGAAGGAGGCGGGCGGCTCCGCCGAACGCGTCAGCCAGCTGGTGGATGCCTGCGGACCAAATTTCGATGTCCTCAGCGGCGACGACGGACTCACCCTTCCGTTCATGTCCGTCGGCGGCACCGGCATCGTCAGCGTGGCCTCCAATATCATTCCCGGACCGATGAGCGAACTCGTCGCGCTCGCGCTGAAAGGCGATTTCCTCGGCGCGCGCAAAGTGCACCAGAAATATTACAAGCTGCTCGCAGCCTTCCTCAAAATGGACGTCAACCCCGTGCCGATCAAAACCGCCATGCACCTCCGCGGCTTCTGCACCATGGACCTCCGCCTCCCGCTCGTTCCCATGCCCGATGCCAAAGTCGCCGAACTCAAAGGCATCCTCCAATCCCTGGAAATCCTTTAATCCCAATGACGCCACTCAAGCTTCTCATCACCGGTGCCAGAGGCCGCATGGGCCACGCTCTCATCGCCTCCGCCACTGCCGATCCTGAGACAGAAGCCCACCGAACCATCGATTTGGGCGATCCCCTGCTCTCGAATCTGCAAGCCTGCGATGGCGTCATCGATTTCAGCCACCACACCTTCGCCACGGAATTGGTGAAGGCCTGTGTCGAGCACCGCAAACCCCTCGTCATCGGCACCACTGGTCACACTGACGCCGAACTCGATCTCATTTCCCAGGCCGCCAAAACCATCCCCATCGTCAAGGCTGGCAACTACAGCATCGGCGTCAACACCCTCTTCTGGCTCACACGCAAGGCCACCGAAATCCTCGGCGAATCCTTCGATCTCGAAGTCGTGGAAATGCACCACAACCAAAAGATCGACGCCCCCAGCGGCACCGCCCGCCGCCTCGTCGAAATCCTCGCCGAAGTCCGCGACCTCTCCTACAAGGAGAACGTCGCCCACGGCCGCCACGGCAACATCGGCAAACGCCCCAAACGCGAAATCGGCCTCCACGCCCTCCGCGGCGGCGACGTCGTCGGCGACCACACCGTCATCTACGCCACCCCCGGCGAACGCCTTGAACTCACCCACAAAGCCAGCAGCCGCGAAATCTTCGCCAACGGCGCCGTCCGCGCCGCCAAATGGCTGCGGGGCAAGCCTGCGGGACTTTACGACATGGAAGATGTGCTGGGTTTGAGATAGCGGACAGGGTGAAGCTTGCTGGTAAACTGGTGTGGAATTTTGCAAATTATATACCAATATTCCCAGCGTGAAGTTTCTCATCCGACTTGCGCTTTCCCTTATCCCGTTGGCGGCGGCGGTCGCGATGATCCTATTGCCATTTCGCTGCGGACGGTCACGAGCGGAGCATGATCATGGTCTTCGGTTGCCGGAATCGGCCTCGTCGATTCATTGTTACGGTGACGCAGCCAGGGGCTTTTTGGACCGATGGGCTTCAACAACTTTTTTGATGGACCCTGCTGAATTGGATCTTTTCGTTTCCCAGCTACAAATCGAAACCAACCCCAATAGTTATGCCTTCACTATCGGCGGACATGGGTTCCCGCTTGAATGGGGAACAGCCACGCTCCTCTCAAGATATCCCTGTAAATCACCGGTGGGCGACTTCCTCGTCGCGGCGGTGTGGCAGGTGGATGAATCCCATTTGGGTGTCACCCTCTACACAGATTGGAATTAAAATTAGTCTCATTCCTTATTGGAAAAGCCGGAAAAGCTGTCGGCGCACAGGATGCTTCTCTTTTTCCGTCGCATTAAGGATGTCTACACGAAGGCGGCACGGGAAATAGTGGTAATTAGGGCCCTTGTCCCCTTTCTTAGTAAGGTGATTCGGATCACTCCATGGGAGCGTGCTGGTCAGCCAGCGTTCGTTCCATTTCTGAGTCCCCCACTGATTTCCCCAGTGAATCGAACCTGAACCACTGCCTAGCTCGTGACCATGATGAAGTTCTCCATTTTCTCTGCATCAAAGGAAAATTTAATCTCCGCCTTGCGTTTAAGATTGGTGGGGATTCTGTTCCTGGGTTGGGCTGCAGGAGGGCTTGCTGCGACTGCTTTTGCCCAGGAATCGCTGCATGGACGGACCGATGCCCTGATCGCAGAGGCCAACGTGGTGGGGCAGGCACCGATTGCCGGGGACGCGGACTATCTGCGGAGGACTTATCTGGCGCTGCATGGAATGATCCCGACGGCGGCTCAGGCTCGGGCGTTTTTCGGCGACCCGGCACCGGACAAGCGGGCCAAGCTGGTGGATTCCCTGCTGGCGGACGCGCAGTTTGCGAAATGGATGGCGGTTCGTTTCGATGTGATGCTGATGGAACGCCGGGGTGAGGCCCATACGAAATCGGCACCGTGGCGTGAATGGCTGGAAGAGTCGTTTCTCCAAAACAAACCCTGGGATGCACTCGTGCGTGAAATCCTCACGGCGGATTCCGCAGATGAAAAGAAGCGCCCGGTCGCCCGGTGGTTGCTGGAGCGGCAGGCCGATCCCAATGCCCTGGCCAAGGAGGCATCAAGAATCTTTCTGGGACGCGACATCAGCTGCGCGCAGTGTCATGATCATCCGCGCATCGACGACTACGTGCAGCGCGATTACGCTGGGTTGCATGCCTTTTTCAACCGCACCTATCTCTTCCAACCCGATGCGGCCAAGCCCGGACTGGTGGGCGAACAAGCGGCGGGCGAAGTGACCTACCTCTCGGTATTCACCAAAGTAGGAGGGGGAACGAAACCACGACTGCCCGGTGAGGCGGAACTCGCGGAGCCTGCCTCCGGCGAATGGATCGTGCCGCCAAATGACAAGGACAAGAATGTTTTCCCCATTCCAAAAAGCAGCCGCCGCGCGCTCCTGGCAGCGGCACTGGGCGACGGGCACCACCCGGCATTCCGACGCAACATTGCCAACCGCCTCTGGTCGCTCGTCTTTGGGCGGGGGCTGGTCGAGCCGCTGGATTTAATGCATTCCAGAAATCCACCTTCACATCCCGCGCTGCTCGACTTGCTGGCGGAGCAGATTGGGGTGATGAAATTTGACATGCGCGCGTTCATTCGCGAACTGGC
Source organism: Akkermansia muciniphila (assembly GCA_943333275.1). Lineage (GTDB taxonomy): Bacteria > Verrucomicrobiota > Verrucomicrobiia > Verrucomicrobiales > V1-33 > JAGNEJ01. The sequence goes on along the minus strand of CALQSQ010000001.1, from coordinate 74,191 downwards.
CCTGACCGATGCCTTCCAGCGGTCGCTGGATCTCCCGGAACTATCCTTGGAAACCGCCCGCGTTGCTTCCGATAAATTGCCGCCCCTCGAACAGCAGGCCACCACGCTGGCGGCCACCACTGCGGCAGTGGAGATGGAGACCATCGATGCACGGCAGGCCACCATCGCACTACAGCATGCTGCCGAGCCTGTTCAGGCCGAACAAGCCAAGTTGGCCACGGCGGCAGCAGAGGCCAAAAAGCTCGCAGACGCAGCGGCCGCCGAGCAACAGAAGGCCGCCGAAATGCTCGCATCAAAGCGCGCGGCTCAGCAGGCGCTGGCGGAAGTTGTCACCAAGGCAACCGAGGCACTGGCGAAGGTTGGTGATTCGCCGGAGCTTGCGGCAGCGGCGAAAACTTTTCAGACCAAGGCCGATGCCTTTGCAGGCGAGATTCCCGCCATCGAGCAGGGCGTCACTGCGAAAAAGGCCGACATGGATGCAAAGGCTCAGGCGCTCGCGACCGCACAACAGACGGCCGCGGCGGCAGAATCAAAATTGGCGGAGGCCACGAAAGCCATCGCCTCGCAACAGACCGTTTTCGAAGCCGCCGCTGCCCGCCGGGAAATGGAACGTGTGAAAGCGCGGGACGCAGCAGCACTGGCAGAGCGCGTGAAGGCCACCGCAGGATATGCCAGCGCCCTGGCCGCAGAAAAGGCCGCCAGAGAGGCCGCCTCCCTGGCCGGTCAAGCCCTGGCCACCACGAAACAGAACCTCGAAAGACTCACTGCAGAGATCGCCGCCGCTCCCGGACAAATCGCGGCGCTCGAAGCCGCTGCCGCCGCCTCACAAGCTGAACTTGCGAAGGCTCAGGAAGCGATGACGGCAAAAATCCCCGCAGCCGCAGCGCTCACCGAGGCCGCGACCAAGGCAGCGGAGGCATGTGCAAAATTTCCCGATGACGCGGAACTCAAAAATGCCGCCACCGTGGTCAAGTCCCAGGCAGAGGCAGCGGCGGCGGATGTAGCATCACTTCAAAAGACGGCAGCCGAGGCCCAGACCAAATCCGAAACGATGCCAAAGCAAATGGCGGACGCGAAAGCCTCTCTGGCCAAAGCGCAGGCGGACCTCGCGGCCACCCAGTCATTGCTCCCCGGCCTGGACGCTGCCGCCGCGGCGGCACACACGAAGTTAAACGAGGTGACAACCCCGGCAGCCGAGGCCCGCGAGAATCTGGCCGCAGTCTGGGCACGTTCGTTTGCCTCGGCTGAATTGATTCCATTGTCCCCGGAGCAATTGTGCTGGTCGGTGGTCCGCGCCACCGGCATTCTGGAGGTGGTGCGGGAAAGCGCGACCAAGGAATACGACACCAAGAACGTCATGACGGATGCTGAGAAGGCCGACCCTGCCAAGCAGACCGCGCGGGCCGCAGGAATTGAAAAATCCTTCCGCGATCAATTTCGTGCGCATGAGGATCAGTTTTCCCGATCCTTCGGCGGAGCGCCCGGCCAGCCCCAGACAGATTTTTTTGCCACACCCGAACAGGCGCTCTATTTCGAAAATGGCGGCACGGTTCGCGGCTGGACCGGCATTCTCGCTGGTCGCGCCGCGGCGCTGCCCGATACCAGGTCTGCAGCTGAGGAAATTTACCTCAGCATCCTGACACGCCTGCCGGCAGATAGTGAAATCGCCGAACTCACCGCAACGCTGGCGGCACGTCCTCCGGAAAAGAAAACCGAAACCCTCACGGACTATGCATGGGCGCTGCTCACCTCCACCGAATTTCGCTTTCAGCATTAACCCCAATCCATCCCATGAAAAACTGTGATTACTCCTGCCGAACTGCAGAACATCTGCTGAGCCGACGCAGGCTCTTCGCCTCGCTCGCGGGGATTGGGGCATCGGCCGTGATGCCGGACTTTGGACTTTTTACTTCTCCGGCCATGGCTGCGGAAATGACACGCCAGCAGAAGCGCATGATCGTGATCAACATGGCGGGTGGACTCTCGCAGTTGGAAAGCTGGGATCCGAAACCGGGCACTGCGACCGGCGGTCCCTTCCGCGCCATTCCAACTTCCGTGCCTGGACTGCATATTTCCGAACTGCTCCCAAGGACGGCGAAGGTCATGCACCAGCTTGCCTTGATCCGCAGCATCAATACCAAGGAGGATGACCACGGCAAGGGGGCGCACATCATGGAGACCGGTCGTCGTAAAACGCCAGCCCAGGAATACCCGGCGCTTGGAGCCGTGGTTGCCAAGGCGCTTGATGCCGGGGGTGCCGGGGCGCTGCCGGGTCACATCGTCATCTCCCCTGGTGGCGGCGGGGGGCGCAACGCGGACTCGGCCTATCTGGGACCCAAATACGGCAGTGTGACACTTGGTGGCGGCAAGCCACCGCAGTTTTCGGAACGGCCGCAGGGTCTGGTGGAGGACGCGTCCATTTGCGCAAATGACATCCGCCGCAAGCTCAACGACCGCTTCGCCCTGCGCAGACGCACCGCGCAGACTGATGCCTACACGCAGAGTTTCGAACAAGGGCTGGAATTGATGCGTCAGCGGGAAATTTTTGATGTGACAAAGGAATCGCAGGCGGATCAGGATCGCTATGGTTCGCACGACTTCGGACGCCATTGTCTGCTGGCACGGAGACTGATTGAACGGGGCATCACCTATGTTCGCGTCACGCACTCGAACTACGACACTCATTGCGAAAATTTCAATTTCCACTTGGAGCAGGTCGGTGAATTCGATGGGCCGTTCGCAACGCTCGTCACTGACCTGGCGGAACGTGGATTGCTGGAGAGCACGCTCATCGTGGTGCTTTCGGAATTCGGCCGCACGCCGAACATCAATCATCTTTACGGCCGCGATCACTGGAGCAAGGCGTGGTCGATCTGTCTGGGAGGCGCAGGAATCCAGCGTGGTGCGGTCATTGGGAAAACCAACGACAACGGAACGGAAGTCACCGAACGCCAGGTGGATGGCGGACATCTGTTCCACACCTACCTCTCCGCACTTGGCGTGAAGAGCACCGGCAGCTTCGAAATCGCGGGGCAGAAAATGCCGATGGCGGACCCGGCGTTTGAACCCATCGAGGAACTCCTCATTTAGTAATGCCTGCCGATCCAAAGCTCGCCCACATCGCCACGGAACTGCCTGCGGAAGCCCCGCTGATGGCGTGTCGATTTGATCCCACCGGAAAATATGTTTTCGCCACGGCGGAGAATCGCTCCATTTACCGCTGGACCCTCGCGGATGGGAAACGGATCGCTTTTGCCGCACATGATTCGTGGATGTTTGATCTGATGGTCACGCCCGATGGACAAACGCTCATCAGTGCCGGTGGTGATGACCAGCTGATTTGGTGGCCGGCAGCAGCGGATGCTCCGGAACCGATCCGCAAGGTGAAGGCACATGATGGCTGGATCCGTGCACTGGCGCTGAGTCCCGACGGCACGCTGCTCGCGAGCGGTGGCAATGATCGCATCGTGCGATTGTGGAATGTGAGCGACGGAACGAAGGTTCGCGAATTTTCCGGAGCCGGACGCGACATTTACAGCCTCGCGTTCCATCCCAACGGTCAATGGCTGGTCGCAGGAGATCTCGATGGAAAGATTCATCAGTGGAACGTCGCAGATGGCGCACTGGTGCGATCCTTCGATGCCACTCCGCTGCACATTTTTGAAACTGGGCAGCAGGTTCACTACGGTGGAGTGCGGGCGCTGGCTTTCAGTCCGGATGCGAAATGGCTCGTCGGCGGAGGCCTCCACAAAGGCACGAATCCCCTTGGCAACGTGCAGGAACCGCTGGCGCTCCGGTTCGAATGGGAAAGTTCCAAAATGGTTCGCCAGCATCTCACCGACGGTAATCCCAATGAACGCATCTGGGCAATGCATTACCACGCGGATGGATTTCTGCTCGCCGCGGCCGGGGGCGGCAAGGGAGTCCTCGTCTTCTGGAATGAAGCCGATGAAAAACCCTTTCATACTTTCGCCCTCCCCGCCAGCGCCCGCAGCATGAGCGTCCACCTCGACGGCCTGCAAATCGCCACCACTCATCACGACAGCAAGCTGCGCATCACCAAGCTCGCCGCCAAAGCCTAGTCGGTGCCTGGCGCGAACCGGATGATCATTTTTTTTCAGCGAAGGAGCATTGCCATCGCCAACGGGTTTGATGCATACTCAGGGAAAATTGCCCACTCCCATGAATACCCTGCCATCATCGCCTTCCGTCCCATTGTTCAATATCAATCGCCGTCGATTCCTGCAAACAGCCTCTGGAACGCTGGCGGCATCCACGCTGGGAAGTTTCGGTGCCGACATCGTAAATCAAAAGCCGCGCCGCGCGGGCCTGATTGGAGCGGGCTGGTATGGCAAGAGCGACCTCTGGCGGCTGGCGCAGGTGGCACCCATTGAGATTGTGGCATTGTGCGATCCGGACAAGCACATGCTGGCGGGAGCAGTGGAGATTGCAAAGCAACGGCAAAAATCAGGCAAGGCCCCGGCGACTTATTCGGATCACCAGAAGATGCTCAAGGAACAGCAGATGGATATCGTGCTGATCGGATCGCCGGATCACTGGCATGCCCTGCAGGCAATAGATGCCATCAAGGCCGGGGCGGATGTGTATTTGCAGAAGCCCATCAGCGTGGATGTCCTCGAAGGTGAGGCGATTCTCGCTGCCGCTCGCAAGCAGGACCGCGTGGTGCAGATCGGCACGCAGCGCAAGAGCACGCCGCATTTGATCGACGCCAAAAAACAGATCGTGGAAGCAGGGCTGCTTGGGAAAATCGGGCATGTGGACCTTTGCTGTTATTACCACATGCGGGCGAATGGGAATCCCCCCGTCGAACCCGTCCCCGATTCTCTCGATTACGAAATGTGGACAGGACCCGCACCCCTGCGCCCCTACGACGGATCGCCGCACAAACGCTGGTGGAGGACGTTCATGGAATACGGCAACGGGATCGTGGGCGACATGTGTGTCCACATGCTGGACACAGCGCGCTGGATGCTGGGCCTGGGCTGGCCGCAGCGCATCACTTCCCATGGCGGCATTTATGTGCAGAAGGAGGGGAAATCGAACATCTCCGACACGCAGACCGCCATCTTCGAATACCCTGAATTTGATTGTGTCTGGCAGCACCGCACCTGGGGGGATCCACCCGATGCCGATTACCCCTGGGCGTTGTTTATCTATGGCGAAAAAGGCGTGCTCAAGGCCAGCACGATGCGCGCGGATTTCATCCCCCATGACAAGAACGAGAAAACGATCCATTTCGACTGCCTGTTCGAAAAGGAACAATTTCCGGAGGACAACACCGAGGCCGACATCGAACTCAACGCCGCCCCAGCCACCCGTCGCCACATGCTGGACTTTCTTGCCGCCATTGAAAAGCGCAGCAAGCCGATCGCTGATATCGAGCAGGGTCATATTTCCACCGCCACCTGCATTCTTGCCAACGTGGCCATGAAACTCGGCCGCCCCGTCACCTACGATCCCGCGAAAAAAGAAATCCCCAACGATGCCGAGGCCTCGAAGCTGCTGCGCCGAGCCTACCGCGGACCCTGGCAGCATCCCTTTGGTTGACTTAAAACCCCAGGCCGCGCTTTTGCAGTTCAGCGGAAAGGGCCGGAAGATCCCAAAGATAGCACTCCGCTCGATTCCCCATGGCCGCCAGCCAGCGGCCGTCAGGACTGATGATGGGAAAGCGGAGTTGTTCCTCCGTGGGCGACCTCAGTTGATACACCACCTCCCAGTCTCCGATGCGACGAAGCGCCAGATCGTCCGTGGATTCCTGGGTGATCAGAAATTTTCCATCGGGTGTAAAGGCGCACACACCATACCCGCTGCCCTGACTGCGACGCGGCCAGCGGGCCGCCACCTTCCATGTGGTGGTTTCGAGAATGAGATTTTCCTGTTCTCCACCGCAGGCCAGCCATCGACCATCGTCGCTGAAAGTAGGCCAGACAAGCGCGCCCACCTCCTCGTGGAGCAGCATGGGATTGCCGATTTTAGGCAGGCTCCAGATCTGAATCGCCGTTGGAATGGCAAGTGTGCGAACGGCAATCCTTTGACCATCCACAGAGAGGCTGACCACATCCGTCGTCAAGGTTGGGGGCAACAAAGGCATTGGAACGCCATCCCGCCAGAGGTGGAGTTTGCCGCCCACGGCCATCGCCCGAGTTCGAGCATCCGCTGATTGGCTGGCACGGGCCACGTGGTTCCCGGGACCTCCGAACAAAACATCCAGCTCCGGCTGTAGTTCCGCAAATTTTTCAGGCGGCGCTTTTGAGCCATTGAAATCGAATTGTCCCTTCTCATCCATGTCGCATTCCCCCGGCGATCCATTTACCAGGACGGGACTGCGTGGGGCCGCGCGATCATAGATCGGCAGCACACCCTTTGCGAAGGATTGCCGCTGCGACGGACCCTCCTCATCCACAGGGTCCAGCCTCCACCAGTGCAATCCCCAGTGGCCAGCCGAGACGAACCAATGACCGTCGATGGTGAAATACCCCCCCGCCAATTCCCGACGCTCACCCCGCAGAATGCGGAGCACCGGCGAGGGCTTCCAATCATACAGCGTCACGCCGGTCTTCCAGCCATGAAGCCCAAAGAGACCCTGTGATTCCGAAAACACAAAGGTATGCCCTCCATGCGGCACACGAAACAAAGGCACCTCCAATCCAACATCGAAAATCCGCGTAACATCCTCCCAACTGGAAACTGCCAGCCGGTGCCTTGATCCCAGAAACCCGAGCGTCTCTCCGCCACGTTCCGGCCCGGTAGCGAGACTCCGCCGATTTCCATCCACCGTCTCAATGATTTCCGTGAATTCTCCCCGACGCAGGGCCACACGGCTGCCATCCGGACTCCAGCCAGGGACACGGAGTTGGTTGGAAGCAGGGATGCTCCACCTTGGAAGTCCGGAGGAGGTCTCGAAACACCACACGGCCTCACCATCCATTTTCAACAGCACTAGATCGCCGGAAGGGCTGGCACTCAGGTCGTCGACCGCAGCATTTGCCATCGTGCGGGCGCGCAATTCTTTGCCCGTGGCGGCCTCATACCAAACGAGATCATACGGAGGTCGTGCCCGCAGGATTTTTCCGCTGGTGGTGAACTGCGGCCACCCGTTCACGATGACTCCCGGCAATTTTGCAACCGCACTTCCCTTTTCCAAATCCCACAACTGGAATCCTGCTCCGATGTCCAGGAATTGCCGGCCGGTGGGCGAAATCAAAAACGTCCACGAATGCTGGTTCGTAAACTCTGCGGGCATTACGCCCTGCTGCTTGCCATCAAGTCCCCACCAACTCACCTGCCCATTCCTCTCCGAAATGGGAACCTCCTGGGCATAGGGAAAATGGAGGAAGCGAGTTCGATCCAAATCCAGTCTCACCAGACCCTTGAGCATACTGGTGACGGGTTCTGAAGTGGCATGCGGCAGCAGGTCCGGCTTCCCAAGCAGAAAGGCTGCGCGGCTGCGCAGTTCGGTGGTCACCTTGAATTTGGCCGCAGCTTCGGCAGCTTGCAACGCCGCCGTCCCGGCTCCAGGAGTCGGATCATGCGGAGCCGCCTGCACCAGTGCCATGAGCGCCTGCCAGCGCGATTCCTGCGCGGCAAGTTCGGCGGTTTCAGCCCTTGAGCGCAGGGAACGTTCCGTCTGGGTTTCACGTCGGCTGAAGAAAACCCCGCCCGCCGCCACCAATGCCACGGCCGCAGCCACGCCGCCGGACCATCGGGCCAGGCGGAGCCGACGTTCCTGAGCGCGCAGTTTTTTCAGGGAACTACCACCTGCGATAAGGGAGGCTTCCGCCAGCAATTCGTGGGCATTGCGATAGCGCCGTTCCGGATCGTCCTCGCAGGCCTTGAGGACCATTTCATTCAGTTCAAGGCGCTGATCAAAATCAAGGCGCTGCGTCCAACCTTCCGGCAACTCCGGATACCGTGTGCGATCCAGCCCGGTGAGCATTTGATAAAGCACCTTTCCGAGCGCGAATAAATCCGCCTTCACCGACCCCGGCCCCTCCTGCGGCACATAACCTTCCGTGCCCACAAAGCTGCGGGATTCTCCCGCCTCAGCCACGAGTCCGATGTCCCCCAGCTTCGGCAGTCCGTCGACATATAGAATGTTCGATGGCTTCACGTCCCGATGCAGCAGTCCGCCATCGTGCAAATGCGTCAACGCCCCTGCCATGCTCTGGGCCAACTGGAGACAATCCTCCACCGGCAGCGGCTGCCCTTCATTCAAGCGGGCGGCCAGGGTGAGCGGGCGGTATTTGTCGGCAAATTCCTTTTCATCCGCAGGACGCCCGCTGGTGGAATCCGCCAACTCCATCACATAATAAAAAAATCCCTCCGCCTCCGACTGCCCCACATGCAATACATCGATCAGCCCCTCATGCGCGCGGGAAACCGGTTCGCATTTCCGGATGCCCTCAAACTCCCGGGCATACGGACGCTCCGTATCAAACGAGGTCCGGCGCACCACCTTCACCGCCCGCATCGTCCCCATGACGCTCCGCGCCAGCCACACCTCCCCATAACTCCCGCGGCCAATGACGCGCAGGAGTTGATGGTCGGGGATGTGGGTCGGATTTTCCGGCATGGTTCGCAGGTGTTTTGGCAGGAAACACCGCCCTCGGCAAGCTCGGCTTAACAAAGGCTAAAATCTGATGGGCCTCATTCGGAAGAAGTAACGTGGTACAGCAGACACCCGGGAAAAGGTGGCTTCATCTGAGTCGGCACTCAAATTATAGTCCTGCAAGTCATCCCAAAAATCACTGAGGACTGCCGTTCCCTGCACACGAAAGGAACCTCCCGGATGCCCATGAAACTTGATAAGGTATTTCCCTGGTGACGAGGCCGTAAACGAAAGAATCGAGGGACTCGGCGTGCAGGCTTCCCGCAGGACATTGCGCATGAGAGTCTGGAGCTGCGGATCCACCGCCAACATGCCCCCAAAGGTGATGGACCCCACACTGAAGACGAACCCACCTCCGGGATGAGGATAGTAAATCATTTCGGCATCGCCCCCGCCATTGATTGCCATGGCTCTGCCGAGCACGACCCGCCGGGCTTGCAACGCATTGAGTGGAATTCCCGTTGTCGCAGGAACCGGTCCCGTCGAGCAGGAACCGCCAATGATTTTATCTGCGCCCTCCGCGTTGTCTGTCTCGAATCCAGCAGCTTTTCCATTCATGCCTTCAGCGCGCGGACTTATGCGGAACAGGCCATTTTCCCCTGCGCCGATCATCCCCAATCCGTCCGAAATTACGTTCCTCAATATAGGATGATTGGGACTCATAATGGTATAGCCTCCGCCACCAACTCCACAGGCAGCCGTGGCCACCCCCAGTAAGTCACGCTCATTCATGGTAGGAAAGGTGGCCGTTCGAAAGAGATACGGTGGGAAATGGATACCGTTGATCCCCTCCTCCGGGACGTCCACGCCACCATTGAGCACCATTCGGGTTTGATCAGGGGAGTAGGAGACTCGTTCGTAGATTCCATTTCCTCCAAGGTAAAACAAAGTCCCCCCATCCCGCAGATAATCGCTGAGATGGAAATACATTTCGCCGGACCAATATTCGGGATGGGTGGAAATGAAGATCGCGCAATACGAGCTGAGATCGACACCATTGTGGAAATCCAAATCGGTGTAAACGTCAGGACGCACTCCAATGCCAGGAATGATGCCCGTGCTTGGACGGATACTCTCGTATTCGAACCAACTCTGCACCCACATCTCCCCCGATCCGAGGTGATAAAGACCCAGGGAGAGGCCGCTGTTTTGCGTGACGTTATCAGTCAGGGGGCGCAGGAAACTGAGATTCGAACGGTTGGCTGTATAATGAGACCCTCCCCAGACGGGATTGTAGGCATTCCAGGTGTTGGTATTCGCCAGACAGGCGATCTTGCTCCGCTTGGCTGGGTCAGGCTTAACAATGAAGGTGGCTTCAAAGGCCTGCCCGTCCGCAGGATCATCAGAGCCGCCTACAGGATAGCATTGGCAGAGATAGGTTCCGGATTCCCAGTCGGCAGGAACGGTGAGATGATACGTTGTTTCCCATCCACAGCCGAGTCGGGCCGGGACATCCAGAACGGGCTGGATGCTTGTGGTGATGACCTCCTCATGCTTGAAGATACGCTGGGGACCATTTCCGGTGGGCGATCCATACAATCGGGAAAATGTAATTTGGGTTGGTCCTTCCAGCGAAATTTTGAAATCAATTCCATCCCCCGGTGCTCCCGACAGCGGCCAGCAATAGACCCCCTTGTAAAGGTGCGGTTCAACCGGAGCACCGGGATTAATATGGGTTGCGGGATTGCTGCCAGTGTAGTCCGCCTCGCCGGCGTTGTTCACGCTGATGTGATAGTAATAAACGTTCCCATTAGGATCGATGCCGTAAAGATTTCCATTTCCCGAGGAAACCACATGCTGCATACGATTCCAACCATCACCGATAAACAGCGGCAGTCCTCCGAATTGCCAGTTGACCGTGCCGTCGCGGGCGAGATCACGATAATAGAACATTTGCCCCGCGTGATTCACCGCGTAAATGATGCCATCGCGTCCAGCGATCACCCATTTGTAATTCTGCCATCCCGATCCAATATGCTGGGCATTCGGCACCGGCCAGTTGAGATCAGGTTGCTCGCTGTGCTGGTAAAAATACAACTCTCCGCCCTCATCAATGGCGTAGATGCGGCCGCCACCATCGCCCAGCAGCCATCGATATGCGGCCCATCCGTTTCCAAGACTCACCTTGGTGGGTGAGTTGAGAAAGGTGTGGCTGTTTCCCACAATGCTGTCCCGGTAGTAAACGAGTTCACCCTTGAGATTTGCAACGTAGAGCACCCCGTTTCCGCTGTAGAAAAGGTGATCGACTCCCCAACCCGCATTGCTAAATATATCCTGACTCCATGCCGGAAATCCATTCTCAGGCTGGTGCCGGAAATAAGACAAGCCCCCGTCGTCCCCCACGGCGTAGATACCACCATTATCGGCCGCGACGTAATGGGCATAGGGACCTGCAGCCTGGAGGGCGTTTGAATCAATGTTCAGCAGGGACAGCAGAAGCGCTAAGCGACGAATGAGGGATGAGGAGGTTTTCATGGGACGGTGAGTTGGTGTTCACCCTGCTCTTCCCTGGCAGCCCCGGTCGCTTATCAGTTATTTTCAAATTTTTTACTAATCACCTCCTGGAGGAAAAGAACCGCCTATTCCGACTCCTTGCGGAGCGCCGCGATTTCCTTTTTCACAAGTCGTCCGACCCGGTGCCGTGCAAGGTAAATTTGGGTGGTTCCGGTGCGCAGTGCAGCCTTGATTTGATCCACGGTCCATCCCTGGACTGTGCTGAGATGGAAGATCTGGAAGCTTCTGGCGGAGACTTGGTTGCGGACGCGCTTGAGGGCGCAGTCGAGCAGGTTGGATTTCCATTCCGCCTCCCACATGGCATCGAGATCGTCCTGGGTGTCGGCGAATTTCTCGATGGGTGCGACCTCTCCGGGCTTGGGTTCCGGTAGTTCGGCGCGCCTGGCTCCGTCGCGGTATTTTTTCTTGAGGAAATCCGCCACATGATTTCGCGTCACCCGCCAGAGCCAGCCCTTGAAGCTGCCCTTGCTGCGGTCAAATTTGAACTTGGGAAGTTCCTGGGAGACGGAGACGATCGTTTCCTGCGCCACTTCGTCGGCCTCCTGCGCATCCAATCCGGCCCGGCGGCAGACCTGGTAGATCAAGCGCCCGTAGTTATCGAAAAAATGCTGCCAGCTGGCCGCATCGGATGCGTGCCGCAGCCTGGAGAGGAGGCTGCTGCGGGTGGGCAGGAGGGAATCGGTCTGATCGGTCATGGCAACACAGGGGATTTCACCAGACTCTTCTGATTGAAGCGATGAAATCTTTCAGAAACTTTTGGGCGAAGTCCCGGGCAGCCCTCGCATGCGCGTGATGCATCAACCAAGATAGGACACTCTAGCGATGCAAGCCGATGCGTTGATCCGCTGGCATGGGAGCGAGGAAATCGTTGCAATTCCGGGTCTCTCCGCTCATCTTTGTGTTATGAAAATTCTCTCCCACCTCATTTTAGCGTGCACTCTCACCTCGACTACCGCAATCCGCGCTGAGTCCCCCGTCGAAGTCGTTGGCGTCCAAATCATTCAGAAAGCTTATGGCTCGGACAATAACAAGCTGGTGCCGTTCAACTCCTTCAAGACCGGCCTGGAAATCGCGCTGGGCTTTTCCGTGAAGGATTCCGGCATCATAGAAATTGATGAGGACAAATCCGTGCTCACGAAATTTACCGATGACAAGGGAACCAATTTGATCGTGAAGGAATTCGGACGTCAGGGCTTCGGATCCTTTCCCAGAAAGAGCGATGATGGCAAAATTGGGTTGATTTCGGTGACCTCCTCCAAGCTGCCCGCCGAAGGCGCCACCAAGGTCATTGCCACGGGCAAGATCGCAGTCACCACGGCATCGACCAAGAAAACGGAGCGGACCAAGGTCATCGCCCTGAAAAAAGGCGCGGCCTTCGCGCTGGGCAAAATCAATTTCAAAATCTCCGACCTCGATACCGACAGCGATGGTGTGAAGCTAACCATCGAGACTTCGGATGCACTGGAGGCTCTCGCCGCAGTGCGTTTTATCGGAGAAGGCAATACCAAACTCGAATCGGACAACAATGGCAGCGGATCATTTGGCTTCGGGGGCAAAAAAACCTACAGCAAGAGCTACTCCATCAAGGGCAAGGCCGCCAGTGTCATCCTTGAGGGGGACATCTGGCAGGATGCCAAAAAGGAGGAAATCCCCTTCGATCTGGAGGTCACACTTCCCGTGACGACGAGCAAATAAGACTGGCCTCCCAGACCGGGGTGTGAAAGCCTTTTTATGACTGGCAGATTTTATCAACCGAAGCAACCTGCACCATGACCGAGACCATCAGCGGAGAAGGTAAACTGAGGATCGGCGAGTCAGTGCTCGATGTTGGCTTTACTGTTCCGATCGGTAAATATTCTCCCCTTTCGATGCTTCCGGATGTGCAGCGTTTCGCCGACCAGATAACCAATTATGCCGAATCAAAGGTGAAGGCGCGGGGGTTGAAAATTTCGTGTTCCAAAGGTTGTGGAGCCTGCTGCCGGCAAATGGCCCCCGTGACCCCATCGGAAGCGCAGCATCTCGCGGCCTTGGTTGAGAAAATGCCTCCGGACAAGTCCCTTCAGGTACGAGAGCGGTTCGCAACCGCGCAGGCCATCATGTCGGCGACTGGACTTCAACCCTACGGCCATCCGGACGAGGACAAGGCGGCTTACCGCAAGTATGGTCTGGCCTATTTCAAAAATGGGGTGGCCTGTCCTTTTTTGGAGGATGAAAGCTGTTCGATCCATGCGGATCGACCCCTGGTGTGTCGGGAATATTTAGTAACGTCTCCTCCTGCTGGCTGTGCGGTATTGGGTTCAGGCCAGGTCCGAAAGGTGAGTGTTCCGATACAGGTCTGGGCTGCTTTCGGGCGAAGTTCTACGCTGGATAGGAAACTCAAGTGGATGCCACTGATAGAGTCACTTGCCTATACGGAAGCCCATCCGGCACCAGAGCAAGAGCGCACGGGTCCGCAGCACGTGGAGGCATTTCTCAGGGAAATTCAAGGCATGGCGGACCGCGGGGAGGAAAATTAGGCCGACGATTCAGAATGAATCATCGATGAACCGCTTCAAACGAAGTCAATCCAGAGCTTCCACGCGCAGGAAAAACGGCCCCACTCCTTCCAGAAGAAATTGTTCGGCAATTCCATCATCCGTGGCGGTGAATTCCTGAATGGGCAGCCATGGACCCGAGAGTGAATTATTTCCGGAAATGCGATAGCGATGTCCGGCCTCGACAGGGCATGTGAGATGCAGGCCCACCTGGCCAGCCCGGCGGAGGAGTTCGGCACGAAACAGAGGACGCACTCTCAAAACTCCCTCCTGGGTCGCGGAATCGAACTTGGCAGCGAGTCCCCCATCCGGACCAAGGTCAGTCAGACACGACCATTCAATCTTTTGGTAGGTAAAGGAGAGGGACTCCATCGGAAGGGCATCAGGTTCAGCCGAGCAGGTGAAGGAAGAGACGAGAACATTTTCCAGAATGACTTTGAAAAAAACCGAACCCCCTTCTGCCCAGACGAAGGTGACCCTGGGGGTTACGGAACCATCCCCGCAGGCTTTCGCCAGCAGTGGGCTGCTCTTGTCGATCCTCTTGGAAATCTGAAGCTTCAGCGCCGCCGCCGGAGGGCTCCCCGGATCCGCTGGGGCGGGTGTCTGGACCTCACTCGTGACATCGACCAACTTTGACCAGCCCAGAAACCGCGCTTCCGTCGCCTCGCCCTCAACTCCCTCGAATTTCATATAGATATCAACCGCCGCCATACTCCTTGCAGAGGTGGCCAACGCGAGGAGACCCACCAACAGTGCCCACGCCCAACTCTGGCGGAGCGTTGAACAAGCCCGTAGGTGGTCACTTTTCATGGTTGCAATTGTCTCAGCCCTACGGAGCGCCAGGCGAAAGGGTGACCTCCGACTGGGTTACGGTCCCGTCTGCCTCCGTGTATTTAAATTCGATTTTGGTGAAATTCAGGGAAAGCGACTCGGTGGGAACAGGGTTTGGTGCGCCCGTCGCGCCCCCGGTCGCTCCCGGCGCCCTTGTCTGAACGCTGCTGATGAGAATATCCGTGAACGTCACTGTATAATATTCGACAGGGTCACCTCCTGCCTTGCGAACATGAAGCACGGCCTTGGGGATGTGCTTGCCTGTGGCACAGGCCAGCATCAACTGCGGGGATGCCTTGCTGAGATTTGTAGTGAAATGCAAATCCTGGAAGCTAACCTTCCCGGCTCCACCTCCTCCACTGAGGGACGGAGTGTTAGTAACGCCCCAACTGAAGGACTCAAGTTCGATGCTTTCCGGGTAAACGTCGTCCCTGGATTCGCCCTTGATTCCCTCTATTTCCAGGAGGTAGTCAGAGGCGGCGAGAAGATTGGGGGCACTGAGCAGAAAGGCAGCTGCAGCTGCGGAAAGAATGCTTTTTTTCATGGCTCGGGTGGGACTGGGTTGGGTATCGAATCGGGGGACCTGCGGAATGAGCATCTGCACACAGCATCGAAAGATCGACCCCAGTGGAGACCGGCACCCGCGAAGCCCCTTGGGGCAAAACAGGTTAAAACGTAACTACACGAATGATTTACTGTCGGCAGGGTATCATTTCTGAGACCAAAGAAAAGACATTTCCACATGAAAATGTGCGATCCGCCGGATTCCCAAACTGCACGAATTAGTCTTCCGGCTTCATGCTCAGGTGGCGCAGCAGATCCCGCAACAGGTCCGGTCCCGGCTGCGCGGGCGGCTCGTCAGCGTGCGCTTCGGCCCATTCGGGAGCCAAGATCAAAGGCACCGCACGTTCACTTCCCGGCCTGTCCCAGGGAGCATGCATTCGGGCGAGGGCATTGAAGACCCGGAGCGGCAACCGCACCGCCTGGACTTCCCTGGAACCGGGTTGGGCGCAATGCTCCGGCGGCGAAACCACGAGAAACTCCCGGCAAGTGACGGGGCGCTCCGCATAAATGGAACAGGACTCCGCCTCCAAAAAGGGACACGGGATGCCCAGAGGAAAATAAGCGGCGATCAATTCCATATATTCCGCCTCCGTCCATGCCTCCGACTGCCGCAATCGATCGAGCAATCCCGCCTCTTCAAGGCGCTGGCGGGCCGCTGCAAACCGTGTGCGAACTTCCGAGCGCCGTGGCTCTGGCAGTTCCTCGACGACGTTCCCAATGCAGCGGGCCTCCACTTCGGAGATGGCGACAAGGTTCCGACAACAGGCCCCGCAGCCCATTTTACAGGAAATTTTCAAGCCCGCTTCCCCGACAGCCTTGACGGATTCACCAACGATCTGGTCCGAGAGCCCCCGTGCCAAAGGCAATAGGTCGCTCACATGGATTGGACCGCAGGGAACAGTAACCTGCGCCTGTAGTTTGAAATGATCGCCCTCAACAGTAAACTGAACGCTTCGGGTTGCTTCGGGGTCATTGGATGGCTGGGTCATGAGAATCTCCAAACGATGGTGGCATCCATGGTTGCATTTCCGTCGATCACAAGGAAATACGGGGCCTCTGAATTTTAAATTGCGCGTTCCCCATCGGCCGATTTCCAGCCCGCCAAAACGTCCTGCACGGGGAGAAGGATTTGCTTGCTTCCCAATGAGAAATCTGTAGAAAGCAATCATGGCCAACCTGGTTGCAACCGCTGAAGAAAGACGCCTACTGGGACGTGCAGGCTTTGGTATTTCCAACCGGTCGTTGGAGCAACTGAGGTCAAAGGGTTGGGAGGCTTATGTGCAATGGCAGTTGCAGCCCGACCCAAAGGATGACCCGGAGCTGCTTCCCCGCATGGCACGCACGGCATTAAAAATCGAGTATGGGGAGGATAACGGGCGACCGGCAGTAAAGGAATATCGCGGCCTCAAAATGCTGCATGCCTCCGAAGCTGAGTTATGGAAACTGCTTGATGAGGGCTCCCCTGGAAATGAACGGCCACGCCCCATCCATGAAGTGCGGGCGGCGACTTCGCTGCGGGCCGTTTACAGCCAATGGCAGGTGCTGGAACTCATGGCCGATTTCTGGCACAACCATTTCAATGTTTATCCCTGGGAGGACGAGACCATGCAGGTGGTCTTTCCGGTCTATGACCGGGAGACGATTCGCGCCCATGCGCTGGGAAATTTCCGGACGATGCTGGAATCCGTGGCGCAGAGTGTTCCCATGCTCCGCTATCTGAACAACGCCTCCTCCAAGGCCAGTCCAGCGAATGAGAATTATGCACGGGAGTTGTTTGAACTGCACACGCTGGGGGCGGATGCCTATCTGAATCATTTGTATAACCGCTGGCGAGAGGTACCGGGGGCGATCAAGGGGCAGCCGGAAGGCTACATTGATCAGGACGTCTATGAAGCCGCGCGGGCGTTCACTGGCTGGACGATTGGCAATGGCGATGATGACGGACATGGTTCGAAATTTCCCCAGACCGGACGATTCTATTACGCTGCGAACTGGCATGATCCTTACCAGAAAAGGGTCCTGGCAGTTGAATTGGATGCCAATCAACCACCGCTGACGGATGGTCGCGCGGTGTTGGATGTGGTGGCAGCACATCCGGCGACGGCGCGACATCTGGCCACGAAACTTTGCCGCCGCCTGCTCGCGGATGATCCCCCGCAGGCCCTGATCGACCACGTGGCCATGACCTGGCTGGAAACCGTGAAGGCCCCGGACCAGATTGCACAGGTTCTCAAGGTAATCCTCATGTGTGCGGATATGAAATCCCTGCCCGAAACAAAGGTGAAACGCCCGTTCGAACTGGCGGTCTCCTTTCTCCGTGCCACCGCTGCGGAATTTCGCCCGGGCGATCCCTTCCATCAAGCCCTCGAAAATTGTGGACACCCTTTGTTTGGCTGGCTGACCCCCACGGGATTTCCGGATATGGCGACATACTGGCTCAGCAGCCGGTTCATCATCAATCGCTGGAATCTCCTCTGGGATTTGACCCGCGGCGAAATGGATTCGGGGAAAATCGACGTGCTCGCCGTCGCCCAGAAAGCCGAAGCCGTCAGCCCGCGGGCCTTTGCCAAATTCTGGGCGAACCAGTTTGGCGTCACGTCGGTTCTGGCCAGGCCTGAGGAGGAGAAAAAGTTTCTGGAGAAATGTTTCGCGGATTTCCCATTTGATGAGCCCATGGACCCGCTGGCCATGGAATCGCGGCAGGCTGGCTCTCAAGCCGTGGCCCTGCTCGCAAGCGCACCGGGTTTCCAGCGACGCTGATATTTCTTCTGCAGAAATCCACCATGGCAACCGCATCCTAATTTATGAAAACCAGCCGACGCCAATTCATCACCCGCTGCACCGGATGCCTGTCCGCCCTGGCCACCAGCCGCCTTATAAACGTCGTCTTGGCCGGCCCGAAGGTCAGCAGGACACCTCAGACGCTCGTGATTATTTCGCTGCGCGGTGGATTGGACTCCTTGAACCTGGTCGGACCCGCGGGAGATGCCGACTATATCGCCGCGCGGCCCAATGAATTGCGCATCGCGGAGGACGGGGATCAGAAGGGGCTGGATTTGGGGAAATGGGATGGTCAGTCGTTCATGCTCCATCCCGCAGCCGCCCCGTTGTTTGAATTGTATCAGCAGAAACACCTCGGGATGATTCACGCTTGCGGACTGACCAATGGAACACGCAGCCATTTTGAAGCCATGGACCTAATGGAACGCGGCGTCGCCGACATGAAGGACAAGCATCTGGCCACGGGTTGGCTGGCGCGTTATCTCGCAGTGAACGAATCGCACTCGATCATTCCCGGTGCGGCGATTGGCGGAAATTTGCCGACCTCGCTGCTGGGAAGTCCCTGGGCGTATAGTTTGTCCAGCCCGCAGGATTTCGCACTCTCGGCGGGTGAGGAGCTGGAGTCGCTCCTCAGGAGTTTCCATCAAAGCGACGGATCCGTGGAGAAGTGCGGCCAGGGAGCCCTGAAAGCCCTCAAGGCCGTGCGCTCCAAACTGCCCCGTGATGAAAATGGCAACCCCAGACCGTATGAGCCTGAGAAAAACGCCAACTACCCCAACGACGGCAACAACGGCCTCGGCGCGTCACTCAAATCGCTCGCCCAACTGCTCAAAATGGATGTCGGACTGGAAGTCGCCACCGTGGAAATGGGCGGCTTCGACACCCATGAGAACCAACCCAACACCCTGCCCAATCTGCTCACCGAATTGTCCCAGAGCCTGCACGGTTTCTGGAATGATGTAGCCGCATTCCACCAACGCCTCACTGTGGTCGTCGTCAGTGAATTCGGCCGCCGGGTGAAATCCAACGAAAGTTCCGGCACCGATCATGGCCTCGGTGGACTCTGCCTTGTCCTTGGGGGCCAGGTCAAAGGGGGCCGACTCCTCGGACAATGGCCCGGCCTCGCCACTGAGAAACTCGACGACAGCGCCGACCTCGCCGTAACCACCGACTACCGCGGCGTCCTCTCCGAAGTTCTCACCCACAACGGCCTGCTCAAGGACCAGCTCGCCGCCGTGCTCCCCGGCTATAAAATACAAAAGCCGCTGGGACTTTTCGCGTGAGCCGTTGAGTATCGCAACAAGCCCTTTATCACGCTGCCTGGAGGTCCCACTCCCTTTCCCATGATAACCTCCGCATGATCTCCCTACTCATTACCCTCGAAATCCATCCAGACCGCGTTGACGAATTCGTCAGTTACATCACCGAAGAGGCCGAGGATGCCCGCACCAAGGAGCCAGGATGCCGGGGATTCCGCGTCAGCCGCAGTTTGGAAAAACCCAATGTCTTTACGCTCGCTGAATTTTACGACGACCCTGCAGCCCTGGAAGCGCACCGCCAAACTCCTCACTTTCTGCTCTTCAAGGAGAGAGCTGCAGATGGCTTGATCCTGGGAAAATCCGCCGTCTGTGGCGAGGTGATCGATGGGTGAAAAGCCACCCACGCTTTACCTGATCCGACTGCCTGTTTGGCATTTTAGTGTGGCATTTTAATGGGCCCATTCTTACAAGTTGTGGAATTGGGGATTGAGTTTTTCAACATCTCTTAAATCAGGATAGAGGGAACAAAATTTCTTTAAGCTTGCATCGATCGAGCTGATGCCCGGTCGATTCAAACGGGCAGAATCTGCTTGCCCACTGACATTGCAAAGATAGCGTCCCCGATGCCTTCCCTCACGAATCCCAAGTTGATTGTCGAATTCATCGGCACCCTGTTTCTCTGTCTTGTCGTAGTCCTAAGCGGCAATGCGCTCGCCGCGGGTGTCACACTGATGATCATGGTCTACGCCGGCGGTCCCATCTCCGGCGGGCATTTCAATCCGGCGGTTACCGCGGCGTTTTTTCTGCGCGGGAGGATTTCCAAGGCCGAGGGGATTCAATACCTGATTGCCCAGGGCGCCGCGGCGATGGTGGCGGTCATCCTGTTTTTGATTTGGCGGGATTCCGCTCCTGTCATGGGTGATTTCACTTTCAAACTGTTTTCCAGAGCGCTCTGCGGGGAGATTCTCGGCACCTTTGCCCTGACCTATGTCATCCTGAATTTGGCCACAACCCGCCCCTTGGAGGGAAATAGCATTTATGGTGCCGCCGCCGGCCTTGCTTTCTTCGCCATGATCAGCACGTTTTCCGGTGCAGCCTTCAATCCAGCGGTGGCCCTGACCCAGGCCCTCTCGGGCACGGGTTATGGCATGGTGATCATTACCTGCCTGATCGGTTCCACCATCGGTGCCTTTGCCGCAGCCTACGTTGTCAACCTGCTCCAGACCAGAGCCGATGGGCCACAAAACGCTGAACCCATTTCCAAACCCTCCGACTCTTAAATCATCATGACTCCTCCCTGGAACGAAACCTTCTCCGCCCTCTACACCCGCTGCCTGGCGGAATACACGCGCGGCAATACCGATTTCCCCACCTATTACTCATCGACTGACCTGGCTTTCCTCTCCAGCATCGGTTGCCAGCCACGCGAATTTTTCGATTTCATCGAAGACCACTGTCCGGAACTCCCGCTCACCACCGCCCTCCTAGTGGCCGCGCTGCGCCGGTCTTTTTTCCTCAACGAGCAGGGACGCAAACCAAGCTCCCGCGTGCTGACCGCAGACCAACTGCCCTTGCGTGAAGCCCAGCTTGAGGGAATCGCCTGGCTGCCCCGCATCCTCGAAAAGGCAAAGGCCAAGCTGCGCGGCGAACTCCATCCGGACCTCATGTATGGCTGCGGAGGAGACCGCAATTTCATTTCCAAACACAATCTCCACCTCGCCGATTTCCTGGAAACCGTCAGGCGGGCCGGGGACGACATCGCTCCGGTGCTGGATTATGTCCGGAGCATGTGAAGGCCTAGCCCTTTGACCGCGGCTTCGAGATTTTGATTTTTGATTACGCATGCCATTTTCAAGACTCAACAGCCC
This sequence comes from Akkermansia muciniphila, assembly GCA_943333275.1. GTDB lineage: Bacteria > Verrucomicrobiota > Verrucomicrobiia > Verrucomicrobiales > V1-33 > JAGNEJ01. The sequence goes on along the minus strand of CALQSQ010000001.1, from coordinate 53,211 downwards.
TCGACGCCTCTGTTTCTTACAATTGACAAGCTAGGGTTCGCCCTCTAGTAATTTAGGATGGAACTAGCCACCCGAACACCCCTCGATATTGCAAAGCTGCAACATACCACGAATTCAATTCTCAGCCAGTCATGTGCGGCAATCATCGGTGACGAGGCCAAGGTGGCTCATTATGCGAAGCTGTTTGATCGCTCCTCGGAGGCTGGATTCTACGCATCCGCCGTCGGTCCACGCGGGGAGGGCGAGACTCCCACTTGGTCGCCAAATCCCGCCTACATGGACTCTCTTGAGGAAATGTGGACTCCCGTGGCATCCCTGCTCTCAGACCTCGGTTTGCGACTGGAGAAAACCCTGAGGGAGCTCTTTTTCCTCTCTGTCGAATATAAGGATCGGGCGGCCGATCATCGCAGAGTTTTCCATGGCCAGCTTGTAAATTCGGATACAGGAAAGCCCGTCACCTATTTCATGCTAAATATACCGCATTCGCACGGAGGATTTAAATACCTTACTCCTCCCCGAATTCAGATCGCTGAATTGCTCTAGTGCATCCGACTGGAATCCATCGCCTCTTCGAACTCCAAGCTTCACTGTCCCCCGACGCTGTCGCGGTAGTCCAGGGATCGAGCCGGTGGACCTACGGCGAACTTGATGGCAGGGCGAATCATCTCGCCAAAGAACTCTCAGGGAGCAGGATCCGGAGAGGTCAGTTGGTCGGTCTCCTTGCCCCTCGTTCCATGGAAATGGTGGCAGGAATTTTGGGAATTCTCAAGGCCGGGGCGGCATACGTCCCACTCAGCCCTGAACTACCGGAGGAACGCCTCCGATTCATGGTCAAGGACGCTCAACTGCCAGTCATCGTTGCCCACCCGCATCATCTGGAAATGGCGAACCGTCTTGGGGCTGCAGTTGAACTTCAGGCGATGACCGACGCCCTCGAAGCCACAGGTCCTGAGATCGAAACAGATCCCTCGGACCTTGCCTATGTCATTTACACCTCCGGTTCCACCGGCCAGCCCAAAGGGGTATCGCTTCCGCACGCGGGATTGCTGGCTCTGATTCCACATGCATGTCAGCAAATGGCCATCGGGCCGGAGGATCGCATTCTCCAATTCGCGTCCTTTGGATTTGATGCCTCCATTTGGGAAATTTTCGTCGCCCTGGCATCAGGGGCGACTTTAGTCATCGGCACACGCGATCAGGTGATGCCGGGGCCGTCGCTGGCGGAATTGCTGCTTGAACAGCAGGTAACCATCGCGCTGCTCTCGCCGTCCGTCCTGCAGATCCTGCCTGCTGAGGGCCTGCCAAAACTCAGAGTGATCGTGGCCGGAACAGAGAAACTTACCGGAAGCATCATCACCAAGTGGAAAACGGGCGGCCGACGATTTTTTAACGCGTATGGCCCTACGGAAACGACCATTTATCAAACCATCTGGGAAGCCGGGGACCCTCCATATCCTGACAATCCTCCCATCGGCAAAGCCACCCCCGGAGTGGATTTGTATATTGTTGGTGAAGACCTTCAAATGGTGGAACGCGGGCAGAGCGGAGAACTGCTCATTGGCGGTTCCTGCCTTGGTCGCGAATACCTCCGTCGTGAAGCGTTGACGCGCGAGAAATTCATTGAGCTTTCAATCAACGGATCGCTCCATCGCGTTTACCGATCCGGAGATCGTGCCCGCCAGCTTGAGGACGGCAATTTCGAATACCTCGGACGCATGGATTTCCAGGTGAAGATCCGCGGCTTTCGCGTGGAATTAGGCGAGATCGAATTCATCCTGAGCCAGCATCCGGGAGTCGGATCGTGCGTCGTCATCGCGGATCTCGATGCCCTGCAGCAGACGCGACTCTGGACATATTTCATAGCGACGGGCGCACTGACGCCAACTCCGCAAATCCTGCGCGAATTTATTTCCGAACGTTTGCCGGACTACATGATGCCGGCAGGATTCACCCTCGTTCGGAAATGGCCCCTCAATGCCAATGGAAAGCTGGATCGGGAGGCTCTGCCCAAGCCAGAGGTCTTCATCGCCCACACAACCGAGCCGGGCGAGACTCCTGAGGAAAGAACCCTTCTCCAATTTTGCAGCGAAATCCTTGCGTTCCCCGGCTTGGGACCGTCTGATGATCTGTTGCAGGCAGGCTTTCATTCCCTGGCCCTGGCCCAGCTGGCGTGGCGAATTCAGGGAGCCTTTGGGGTATCGATCCCCTACACACAAATGTTCGCATTGCCCACCGTCAGGGCCTTTGCCAAGGCCATCCAAAGCCGAAGCGGCACGGCGGTTTCATCGAAGCCACTGTCATGTGCTGAAGGAAATCCGCTGTCGTTCGCGCAGGAAAGGGTATGTTTCCTGGAGCAACTGCACCCCGGCAACAATGCCTATCGCTTTCAGTCACTCTTTAAGTTCACGGGGGCCTTTGATCCCGTGGCGATGGAACGCGCATTGAATCAGATGGTGAAGCGACATGAAGTGCTCCGCACGGTATTTCTCTCCATCAGTGGGACCGTGGAACAGCGCGTGCAGTCTTATGAGCCCTTTCCAGTGGTTTGCATCCCATGCACCGTGCGTGAAGCCGAGCACCATATTCAAGAGGTACTCAGCATTCCCTTCGATGTTGAAAAGGGCCCGCTGGCCAAATGGTTTTTCTACCAGATTGCCCCTGCCGAGACCTGGATGCTCCATACCGAACACCACCTGCTCCATGACGGATGGGGATACGGGATTTTTCTTGATGAGATGTTTGCCCTTTACGATGCAAGCCAGCGGGGGGAAGATTTGCATCTGCCGCCCGCACCGCAGTTTCTCGAATTTTGCAGATGGGAGCGCTCCCAATTAAAGCTCTGGGAGGAGGACATTTCCTATTGGGTGGATAAGCTCAATTCCGTTGCAACGCCGCCACAACTGCCCTGCGATTTCCCCCGATCCCAGTCTGACCCCTACGCAGGTGCTCAGTTGCGCATTCCTCTCGATGACCACTTCTGCCATCAATTGCAAGCCCACAGCAGCGAGTTCCGTGTCACTCCTTTCATGTGGCTGCTGGGAGTATTTCAGGCATTCATGCAACGCCTGACCGGCGAGAATGACGTCGTAATCGGGGCGGGATTTCAAAATCGCCCGGGCGCCAATTTCCAACGCATGCTTGGCATGGCCATCAACACGGTGGCCCTGAGGGTCGACGTAACCGCGGCGGAAACTTTTGCCGATTTGCTGGCCTTGGCAAAAACCGCCTCGCTGGAGGCCTCAGATCACCAGCATGCTCCGTATGACAGGGTCATCCACCGGCTTGGCTCCGATCGCAAGCTCTTCACGGTGTTTTTTGATTTGTATGATCAACCCTTTCCCACCAGTTCACTTTCCGACTTAAAAGTGACCGCTACGCACGGCCTGGGGGCTGGAACCTGCAAATTCGACATCGTCCTGCTGGTCATTCCCGGGCAGGCCACTCCCCTGGAAATGCTCTGGGAATACAATACGACCGTCTTCTCTGCGGAGTCAGGCCAACGAATGAGCCGACAGTTTCTCAACCTCGCTCAGGCGAGCCTGAATTCACCGCAAGCTGCTTGGAGAAATCTCTCCCTTGCGGAGCCACCCCCGACCGAATGGCTTGAGGGAGGTTCACTTCCAAACAATCCACCTCCAACAGTCCCCGCCCTTTTCCAGCGGATTGCGAACATTCACCCTGAAGAACCAGCGCTCTGGCAGGATGGGCGCACCATGACCTATGCGGAATTGGATCAACGCTCAAACGGCGCCGCCCGTTGGATTCGCGATCAAGGCGTGCAATCCGGGGAGTTTGTCGGCCTCGCCATGCAAAGGGGGATGGAGACGATCGTGGCGATGCTGGGCATTTTAAAAGCAGGGGCGGCTTATTTGCCGATGGATCCGGACTGGCCGACTGCGCGCAAGGATCTCCTGACCAAAACTGCTGCGGTCAAGCTGATCATAGCAGGTCCGATCCCCGAGCATGAAGGCCCCACGCCCCCCGTCACCATCAATGCAGAAAGTCCGGCCTACGTGCTTTTCACTTCAGGTTCCACGGGAATCCCCAAGGGGGTAGTGATTCCACACCGGGCCATCCTCCGACTTGTCCTCGGCCTTCCAGAAGGTTTGCTTGGGCCCAGTGAACGCATCCTCCATTTCGCCGCCCTTTCCTTTGATGCATCGACTTTCGAAATTTGGGGGGCATTATTGCACGGTGGCTGTGTGGTGATTCATCGTGACGTGCTTCCAGATTATAAACTGCTTGGGGACACGATCCGGGAGGGAAAGGTATCGACGTGCTGGCTTACCGCCGCCCTTTTCAATCAGGTCGTGGACACCGCTCCGGAGATACTGACGGGCGTCGTTAAAATACTAACCGGAGGTGAAGCCTTGTCCGTTCCACACATCATCAAGGCGCAGAATTTGTTCCCGGATGCAACCATCGTCAACGGCTATGGACCGACCGAATGCACCACCTTTGCCGCTTGTTATGAAATCCCCAGACCCCTGCCAGAAAATTGGGCGTCAATCCCCATCGGAAGGCCGCTCAAAGCCACCCAGGCCGTGGTCCTGGATGAAAGGCTGCAAATGTGTTCCATCGGTCAACCAGGCGAATTGCACCTGGGCGGAGAGGGATTGGGGCTTGGCTACCTGAATGACCCTGAACTGACCGCGGATAAATTCCACATGCACACCCTTATTTTCCATCGGCCACAGCGACTCTATCGCACCGGAGACATGGTTCGCTGGCGCTCAGATGGACTGCTTGAATTCCTCGGCCGCACAGACACTCAGCTGAAAATTCGCGGATTCCGCATTGAACCCGGGGAGATCGAATCCGTGCTGTTGCAACATCCACAAATCCGCCAGGCCGTGGTGGGACTCGTCAAGGAATGCCTTGTCGCCTGGATTGCCCCGCATGTCCTCCTCGATTCCGTTCAGAAATGGCTGCACGAAAAATTACCCGCTTACATGCTGCCTGCACATATTGTCGCGATGGACCAATTGCCTCTGAATCAGAATGGGAAACTAGATCGATCCGCCCTGCCCTCTCCCAACCCTGATGCCCCGACAACCAGCGATCCACCCATGGGCGAACGGGAGATTCTTGTCGCAGCAATCTGGATGGAGTTACTGGGATTAAAATGGATTGGAAGACACGATACTTTTTTTCAGGCGGGTGGTCACTCATTGCTCCTGACCCGCGGGGTGGCGCGCTTGCGCGCGGAGACAGGGACGGACCTGTCACTTGCACAAGTCATGAAGCAGTCCTCCGTGGCTGCGGTTGCTCGTTTATTATCGCAGGCCAGCGAAAGCCGCCGCATTCGAAGATTGCCACGACAGGCTGTCTGAATCATGGATGATCCAACGCCATCCCCTTGTTTCGAATTTGATCCATCCTTTGCCCAGGAACGTCTCTGGTTTCTGCATCAACTAATACCTGGGAATCCGTTTTACAACATCTGCCGTTGCTGGCGGATTCAGGGAGCCGTCAACCCTGGATGGTTGGAGGCTGCGTTGAAAAAATTGGTGCATCGCCAGGAAATGCTCAGGGCCTCCATGATTGAACGTGATGGCAAACCCAGGCTTCGAGTTGTCGAACATGTATCCGTCAAACTTCCGGTTCTGCAGGCACTTGAGGAGGACGTTCAGCGATTGAAGGAGGAGGAACGCCAGGCACCGATCCCTTTGGGGGGGGCCCAGTTGTGGCGTGCACGCCTTTTGCAACTTTCCGCAGACGAATGGGGGCTGCTCTTCACCATCCACCATCTGGTGGCGGATGGCTGGTCCATGGAGGTATTCACCAGAGAGCTTTCCGAACTATATCAGGCGGAGAGCCGGGGCGAACCGCCCGCGTTGATTTCACTTGAAATTCAATATCCGGATTTTGCTGCCTGGCAGAGGGAGGAGTTGGTGGGTGAAACTTATGAGTCCCATGTGCGCTTCTGGAGGAGGACACTGGAGGGATATGAACAATTCGAATTCCCACGCACCAAGCCACGCCCCCCGCAACTTTCCTTTGAAGGCGGTTTGGAGCCCATCCGCATTGCGGCGGACGATTGGACAAGGCTGAAACTGCTCGCTGCCCGGGAAGATGCCACGCCCTTCATGGCCATGCTGGGAGTGTTTCTCACCATGGTGCATCGCTACACCGGGCAGGAGGACATGATTGTCGGATCCCCCATTGCAAACCGCCAGCTTCGGGAAACTGAATCGCTCATCGGATTCTTCGTGAACAGTCTGGTGCTGAGAACCAGCCTGGAAGGAAAACCCACTTTCCGGGAACTCTTGAGGCGTATCCGCAAGAGTTGCCTGGATGCCTATGCTCATCAGGATCTCCCCTTCGAACGACTGGTTGAAGAAATCCAGCCTGATCGCGATCTCAGCCGCAACCCGATTTTCCAAGTAATGGTCGCGCTGCATAATTCCGAGGCCGAATCATGGAAGGTCCCCGGCTGGAAAGTAAAACACGAACAATCAGGCCGGGTCACAACCCGCGTGGACTGGGAAACTCATCTCTGGGAGAAGGACAGCGGAGTGGAGGGATTTTTCATCTTCGCCTCCGATTTATTTGATCCTGCCCTGGCCGCGCAAATGAGCAGGCATTTTTCTCTGCTGGCGGCTTCCATGGCCCAAAATCCGGACCTCAGCCTCGCCACGGCTCCATTTCTTACCGCCGCGGAGAATGAGTTGCTGCTCAGTGATGCTCCCCTGGGCTCTCCATCAAATTTTCAACGCTGGGATGAAATGGTGGCGGAGACGGCCCGGAAATTTCCGGATCGCACAGCCATCGAATGGGAGTCGGAACGCATCACCTATGCTGCATTGACAACCCAGGCAAATGGAGTCGCCCATCGTCTGCGGAATCAGGGATTGGGTGTGGACCAAATTGCGGCATTGGAAATGGAACGATGCCCTGAATTGATTATCGGCTTGCTGGGAATCCTGCGCGCTGGCGCAACCTATGTTCCGCTGGACCCACTATTGCCCGCGTCACGGCTCCATTGGATGCGGCAGGACAGCGGGGCGACTCTGACGGTGGATCGTGATTTCGTACAACAGGCAGTGGCCATGGCATCAGCGCCTGCGCTTGAAAACCAGAAGAATTCGGTTGCCTACATCCTCTATACCTCGGGCTCGACGGGCCAGCCAAAGGGCGTAGCCGTAACGCACGCAGGCCTCCTGAATCTGGCGGAGGCGCAACAGGCAGTATTTGCAGCGACCGAACGTGACCGGGTCCTGCAATTTGCGACGATTAGCTTTGATGCCTCCATTTTTGAAATCACCATGGCTTGGCGCGCCGGTGCCGCACTCATCATGGCCTCGCGCGAGGATTTGATGCCAGGGTATCCGCTGGGTAATTTTCTTTTGGAGCGCAAAATTTCCAATGTGACACTCCCACCGGGCGCCCTGCAATTGGTCCCGCAACAACCATTGCCCGAATTGCAAGTCATCATCGTGGCTGGTGAACCGTGTCCGGCTGAACTCCCCGGACAATGGGCGCCGGGGCGCCGCTTCTTCAATGCCTACGGACCGACCGAGGCAACCGTCTGGGCAACAGTCAAAGAATGCCAGCCGTCCGACCTCCCGCCCACCATTGGCAGGGCGATTCCCAACATGGGAACGGTCGTTGTGGATACGCACGGCAATCTCTCCCCCATCTTTGGCAGTGGCGAACTGCTGCTCGCCGGGCCGGGCCTGGCCCGTGGTTATTGGAATCAGGAAACTTTGACCAGAAATCGTTTCGTTCCCAACCCTTACGAGGCACTACCCGGGCCAAGATTGTATCGAACCGGTGACAATGTCCGCCGACTCCCCGGAGGAGAATTGCAATTTCTTGGCAGGATGGATCAACAGGTCAAAGTCCGTGGATTCCGCATCGAACTTGGTGAAATTGAATCTGCGCTCCTGACCATGCCCGGGGTTCATCTCGCCGCTGCGGATGCACGCGGGGAGCGAATCTTCGCATGGGTCCAACCTTCGGAAAATGCCGCCCAACAGTTCGCACAAGCCCAGTTGGCCGAATGGCGGGAACTCTACGAGGCGGCATATCCGCAGACTGAATCCGACGAACCGGACTTTTCCGGATGGATGGACAGCTTCACCGGAACACCCATCCCGGAGAACGAAATGATGGAATGGCTGGAGGATGCAGAGTGCCAAATACTGCGATTGCAGCCCACCCGCGTGTTGGAAATTGGATGCGGCTCCGGTTTGATCATGAGCCGAATCGCCCCCCATGTCAGTCACTATATCGGGACTGATTTCTCCACCGCCGCCATTTCAGCCGCCCGCAGATTTGCCGATCACCAGCAGTGGCATCACGTTAGGATCCTCAAAACGGAGGCAGAAGATTTGTCCTCATTCACCGCTGGAGAATTTGATCTCGTCATTCTGAATTCAGTGGTTCAGTATTTCCCCAGCGCCAGCTTCCTTGAGCAGGTTTTGAAGCGGGCCGCCACGATCCTGACGCCGGATGGGAAAATTTTCCTGGGAGACATCCGCAGCATGGCCCTGCTGCCAGTTTTTCACGCCGTGCGTGAACGGCTTCGAACTCCGTCACTCAGCCTGAGTGAATGGCGGGAGCGGACGCGCCGAGCCGTGTTCCTGGAGAGGGAGCTGTGTATCTCCCCCAAATGGTTTGCAAGAACAGCACCCTCGCTCGGCTTGGTGCTGCAGCGAGTGGATGCAAAGGAGGGCCGGGGCAAAAATGAACTCATGAAGTATCGCTACCAGGCTGTGCTAGGGAAATCCGGCGTGCCACTCCAGAACTTTGAAACTACCGGTGCAGGTCAGGAGAGGCTTGAGCAGGAAATTGGCTGCCACAATGAAATGGATGGGGAAAGCCATGCCTCCCTGCCTTCCTGGTGTCTGGAACCAGAGATCAACAATCCGATGGCTGCACGTCTGGAAACGGAATGGCCTGCCGCCCTTCGAAAGAACCTGGGAACGGTATTACCCGATTACATGGTGCCCAGTGAAATTTTCCTGGCCTCGCAATTCCCCTTCAGCCCTTCAGGAAAGCTTCTGCGCAGCCAGTTGCCAGTGACACGAAACCAACGCCCCCCCTTGGATGAGCCGATGTCCTCTCTGGAGAAATCGGTGCGGGAGACAATCGCTGAATTCCTCTGCCGGAATGTTTGCCTGGATGACGATTTTTTTGGCCTCGGGGGCACCTCGCTACTTGCCGTCAGGATCGCCTTGGATTTAGAGAAACAACTGCAACGGTCCGTTCCCGTGAAATGGATGTTTCAGGCACCCACTCCCCGACGTCTGGCAGCAATCATGGCGGCAAATGCTTCGGAAGCGCTTCCACTCCCCGATCGCTCACTGCCCCCGGCCATTTCACTCGCTCAACAACGGTTGTGGTTCGTCGATAAATTAATCACCACCAAGGAAGCCTACAATATTCCATGCCGTTTGGTTTTAAGGGGGGATCTTGATGTGCCACGTTTGAACAGGGCACTGAATGAGATTCTGGATCGACATCCCGTCCTGCGCACAGGCATAATTTCCATCTCCGGTCGCCCGGTGCCGCAGGTTCAACCTGCCGCCGCCTTGGAATTAAGCACCGCAATCGGAAGCCTGGATGAGGAAGCGCTCAGGCCCTTTGAACTTTCCACCACACCCCTTATTCGCGCCTGCCTTGAGCAGCGAGGTGAATCGGAATATGTTCTCCAAGTGACTTTCCACCACATTGTCGCAGATGGCTGGTCAGTGGGGGTATTCGCCAAGGAATTGGCGGCTTTCTACGATGGCATGCCACTGCCCCCTCTCACCCTGAGTTACGCGGACTATGCCCGCTCACAACGGGCCTGGCTCGACAGCCGGGAATGCATTTCCATGACCTCATTCTGGAGGCACGCGCTTCGCAACGTCAACCCTTTCGACCTTCCATTTGTCAAACCTCGTCCGGCCCTGGCAACCTTTGTGGGTTCGGTGGTCCGAACCAAATGGACAAAGGAAATTGCCACACGGGTTAGAGAGCTTGCCTCGGAAGAAAAATCTACACCCTTCATGGTCCTGCTGAGCATGTTCGCTCAATGGATGCGACGCCAGATTGACCGGGATCAATTTGTCATTGGAACCCCCCATGCCAACCGCACCATTTCCGGCGCGGAGAATCTCATTGGATTTTTCGTCAACATGGTCGCGCTGCCATTGGACGTTGGGAGCGGAATTAGCTTCCGCCAGTTGCTATCCCGCGTTCGGGAATGCGTCATCCCCGCGCTATCCCACAGTGCCATGCCCTTCGACTTGCTGGTGGACCAGTTGCAGCTTCCCAGAGACCTCAGCCGCAATCCATTATTTCAAATTCTCTTCGCGTTGCAGAGCGCGGAAATGAATCCGCCACGCTTTCAGGCACTTCAGGCGGATTGGTCGCCGACAAAAATTCAACGGGTGCGGTTTGATCTGGAGGTGCATTTTTACGAACAAGCAGAGGGCCTCGACCTTTCGCTGATTTACAACACGGACCTGTTTGAATCACAGGACGTGGAGACTATGGCCATCGATTTGCTGGCAATTGCCTCCAAAGCCCTGTCCGATCCTGATGCTTTACCATCACCTGCTGCGCCATCCCGTGCACTCGGCCCTCCTGTCCGAAGTCAGGGCCTGCGTATCGAGGAAAGAATTCTCGCGCAATCGTCCAACTGGCTGCCGGCGCCGGCGATGATCTTCGGGAAAAAATCCATTTCCTATGGTGAACTCATCGATCGGTCGGCCTGCCTTGCCGGGGCATTGCAAGCACGCGGGGTGAGGCCCGGCGACCGGGTAGGCATCTTTCTGGAGCGCGGATTTGACGTCGGTATCGCCCTGCTGGCGGTGCTGAGAACTGGGGCTGCCTGCGTGCCACTTGACCCCGGTTATCCTGATGTGCGGCTGAGGACGATATGCCAGGAAGCTGCACTGCGTTTCGCAGTCATCGGAACGAATTTGCCAGCGTGGAAATTCGGTGAAGAAATCATCTGGATCCAGACTGACGAGGTCGGCATCTTTGCAGTACCCGCAGAGCTCACCGGTGACGCTCCCCTCTACGTTCTCTATACGTCCGGCAGCACCGGGATGCCCAAGGGTGTGGAAATGCCGCACCAACCGATTTGCAACCTGATGGACTGGCAATGCGCACGTTCCGGATCCAATGCCTCCAGAACGCTGCAGTTCGCCTCGCTAAATTTCGACGTGGCGTTCCAGGAATTTTTCTCCACATGGCTTTCCGGCGGAGCGGTGGTTTTGGTCGAGGAAGATCGCCGACTGGACCCCTCCCGCCTGCTTAACCATTTGGAACGGCACCAAATCACGCGACTCTTCCTGCCATTCGTTGCATTGAAACACCTGGCCGAGACGGGAACACGCAAAAATCGCATTCCCTCCTGTCTTCGCGAAATTAATACTGCCGGCGAGCAACTGCACATCACCCCGGCGATGCGCGAGTTCTTTGGGCGATTGAATAAAATTCACCTGCGCAATCAGTACGGACCCACCGAAACCCATGTGGTTACGGAATACGAATTGATCGGCCCCCCCGCCAGCTGGCCCAGCCTCCCGTCACTGGGGACGCCCATTGATGGGGTTGAAATTATGGTGGCAGATGAAAATGGCCGGACGGAACCACGTGGAACCATGGGGGAGATATGGATTGGCGGCCACTGCCTCGCATTGGGATATGCTGACCGTCCAAGGCTGACGGATGAGCGCTTCGTCTGGATGGATGGGCACCGCTGGTATCGCTCCGGCGACTTGGGAAGGATGCTGGCGGACGGAACTCTGGAATTTCATGGACGCAGTGATGATCAGGTGAAAGTGAGGGGATTTAGGATCGAACTGGGGGAAATTGAAAACGCGCTTACTCAAGGTCCCACGGTCGCAGATGCCGCAGTGGCCGCGCGCCCGGGTCGCGACGGCACGCTGGAGCTTTGTGCGTGGGTGACTGCAAAAATTACGGGCGACGCATCCGTCCCCCTTGCCGCAAAGCAATATCTGGAGTCAAGGCTACCGAACTACATGTGGCCGGCCAGAATTCATCTGATTGAAAGTTTGCCTCTAAGCTCAAACGGAAAGGTGAATAAGCAACTCCTGATCGACACCCCTCTCCAAGATGCGGAAATGGCGGGAGGGGATGCCCAAAATCTTCGCGAATTGACAGTGATTCGCTGTTTCTCTGAAGTCCTTGGACGAGCGTCGATTCGACGCGATGATCATTTTTTCCGAATCGGCGGTCACTCCCTGCTGGCGCTGCAGCTCATCGCCAAACTTGAAGCAGAGTGGGAAACGGAGGTTCCAGTGCGCATTTTATTCGAACACCCAACTCCATTGGCCCTGGCGGCGTGCGATTTCGCGCCCCATGGCGAGGATGGATTCCTCATGGTCATCCGCCATGGGAATGGTGAACCTCCACTCTTTCTTGTTCCGGGCGGATATGGCGGGGAAAACGAACTCTTGGTGTTCGCCGGACTTTTGGCTGGAATCCCCATGGATCGGACCGTGATCGGGGTGCGTTCACGAGTGATGGACAACCCGGAAGGGCCTTCAGCTACGCTCCATCACCATGCTATGAAAATCCTCATGGAAATGAGGCAACACCAACCATCGGGCAACCTTACCATTGCTGGCGAATGTATCGCTGGGGTCGTGGCCGCCGAAATCGCGCTGCTGGCCAATGCATCAGGTTGGGATGTGGATCGGTTAATCATTCTCGATACCCTCGTGCCTTCCATTGGCGGCTATTTGAAACACCGCATTCTTCGTGACAGCCCGCTGGCAACCGTGCTGAAACGGTTCCGCAACTCATCCGCCCCGCATCCAATGGATGATCTTCCTATTCCCGTCCGGCGATATTACCGGCTGCTATTAGGTTGGAAGCCCCGTGCGCTGCCTTTTCCATTGCATCTTATTCTTTCCGAGGAAATTCGCAGTCGGGGTGATGTCATTGGATCATGGAGCCGACTGGCAGTATCAGATCCGGTTCTTCACCCAGTTCCGGGCACGCATCACAGCTACATTCGCGATCACGCTGCCACGGCAGCCATTGCACTTGGATCAGCAACTTCTTATTCCCAATGAAGCAACCCCCGCTTCATCCACGCGGTAGGGGGTGAATTTGGATTCCCAGCGTTTGGGAACGGTGGTGGTGATGAGGAGGTCGTTGTCGTCATATTCCTGGGAGATGAGTTTACCCTCGCGATGGATGAGGGCCACGAGGTCCATGCGGGCCTGGGGGAGGCGGAGTTGGAGACGGACGGCCTTGTCCAGGAGCATGACGCTGAGTTTGTGCATCAGATCGTCCATGCCCTCGCCAGTGCGCAGCGAGAGCAGGACCGGGTTGTGAAAATGGGAGGTGAGCTCCTGCAGTTTGGTCTGGTCCGGCACGAGGTCGATCTTGTTGAGGACGACGAGCATTTTTTTGGTGTCAGCGCCGAGTTCGTTCAACACCGCCATGGTGGTTTCGTAGAATTCGAGGGCGCGTGGTCCGCTGGCATCGATGACGTGGATGAGAAAATCAGCCATGGTGGCCTCCTCGAGCGTGGCCTTAAAGGATTCGACGAGGCGGTGCGGCAATTTTCGGATGAATCCCACGGTATCCGTGACCAGCAGTTGTTGGCCATCGGGCAGCTGCAACTTGCGGGTGGTGGTATCCAGGGTGGCGAAAAGTTTATTCTCGGCGAGGACGTCCGCGCCGGTCAGGGCATTGAGCAGGGTGCTCTTGCCGGCATTCGTATAACCCACGATGGCCCCATGCGGCATGGGATCGCGCATGCGTTCCTTGCGCTGCGTTTCCCGCCGGGTCTTCACCTCGATCAGTTCGCGCTTGGCGATGTCGATGCGTTTGCGGGCGAGACGACGGTCGATTTCCAACTGGCTCTCACCCTCACCACGTGCAGCAGGAGAACTTCCACCTCCTCCGCCACCACCCTGACGATCCAGGTGCCCCCACATCCGGGACAGTCGGGGGAGCGAATACGTCATGCGTGCCAGATCCACCTGCAGGCGTGCCTCGCGGGTCTTGGCCCGCATGTTGAAAATGTCCAAAATGACTTCCTCGCGATCGATGACCGCCATGCCGGAATCCTCCTCCCAGATCCGCTGCTGAACGGGCGTGAGCGGATTGTCGAAAATGATGCAATCACAACCGAGCGATTTTGCCAGATCGATCAGTTCCTTGGCCTTGCCCTTGCCCATGAGATAGCGGGCGTTGCCCTCGCTAACGCGCACCAGAATGGCATCGGCGATGGGCAGTCCCAGGGTGGTGACCAGTTCACGCAGTTCCTCGAGGAGGCTGGCGGCATCCACTTCTTCACGACGGTCGAAATAGGCGCCGATCAGCAGGACCTTTTCGACCAATTGGGGTTTTTCACGAATCTCAAACACAGTTCATCATAGCACGGCCTTGATGAATGCCAGCAGAAGAATTTCCCGGAGATTCCCGGCCTATCCCAGACTGGATTTCATGGCCGCAGGCAGATTCACCCCGCCGGAGCCCCCCAGACGCGCATCGATGGCCTCCAGTCGCTGAATGAGGTCGCGGACCATTTCGCGCGGAGCCGGTCCTCCGGCGGCTTTGCAGAAATGCGTTCGGCATCCAAAAGGGCGGTGTTGATAAATCATGCATTTCCCGTCGGATTTCAACATGGGGCAGGCTCCCTCCACACTTGGAGGCAGGTTCCTGCGACCACTCGCCCGGAGCCCCTGGCTGGCAACGAGGGCCTCGCCTTTCGTGATAAATGGCGTGCGGCCGGTGCGGCCAAATTGACAGCATTCCGAGATCCCCGTGCACTGCCGGGCGAGAGGACGCGCGGCCAGTTCGCGGTAGATGGCCTGCACCTCGGCTGCGATTTCCGCGGCGGCTGGCGTCCTGTCAGACATGGGGGAGAATCTCGACGATATCGGCAAAGACCAGACCATCGTGATGGGAGAGCGCATTGCAGCGACCGTGGAGCCTCGTGCCGATGGGTTGGTGCAGCAGACCGGCGAGATAGGCGTCCGCCTCCAGCGAAAAATAAGCTTTGGGATGGCTCTCGTGCAAAATGGCCGCAGTTTCCAAAATTCCTCCGAGCGGAGTTTTGCCCTCCAAAATGGCTGTGCGCGTCTGTGCATCAAAGCCCTCCAGTTGAATCCCGATGGCTCCGATCTCCACGGGCTTACCCGTGTCCTCCCGATGCAGCACCACCAGCCGCATGATGAAATTTTCACTCACCTGCCGCTCGATAACCTCCAACCCGATCTGCGCCCCGTGGTGTTCCCTCAGCCGAGGCGTCATGTCGCTCTCATGCACCAGCAAATAACGGTAGGGCTCCGGCATTTGCTCTCCTGGAATCAACGCGGGTGCGGGCATGGGCTGGGTGCGCTGGCCGTAGAAAAACTCCAACGGCATGAACAGGTCCAGCAGACGCTCTTTGGCGGAAGGAGGTCGAACGGAAGGGGGCATAGGGGTTCAACCTGCGGATGTCGTGCCCTGCTGCAAGAGCGTATTTACGGCGCGGCCCTGAGCTGGGGCCCCTTACCCCAACCGGGCTATTTTCCACTTGCGGGTGGCTGAGGCGGGCGGAGAGATAGGGCTAGTTTTCCCAATCACATGCCGAGCGATCAACATCGCGCGAGCGCCGACGCCTCTTTCATCAGCTCACCGCCATGGTTTGATGATTCCGTGAGTCGTCTGGCCCGCGCCATTTCCAGCAATGCCGCAAGCTTCATCGCTCTGGCTCTGCATGGCTTTCTCATTGGCTATGTGTGCATGTACAACGTCTGGGTCCAGGTCTGCTGGCTGCTAGCCATCGGACTGCCCGCCCTGCTGCTGATCGACTGGCAGCCGATCCTTCCGCGGCTGATGCGGGACAAATTCATGATCTTCAGCGCCCTGTTCCTTGGCTGGATGACGTGGCGCTCCCGGTTTATGGAATGGCCCGGCAGCTATGATGCCATGAAGGATGGTGCCCTGGGACTTGTGGGGGTGGTGACTCTGGCACTCCTGTTGGTCATGATCTGGCTGCATGGTGCAAGCAGGGAATCGCTCAGCCGGACGGGGGTTATTCACGGCTCTGTCGCGTGTGGCGTGGCGTTGATCAGTATCATTACGTTTTACTGCCTGCTCCCGGACCACCACTGGGGGGAACGCCTCCAGAATGTGATCGTTCATGGCGGGCTGCATC
Source organism: Akkermansia muciniphila (assembly GCA_943333275.1). Classification (GTDB taxonomy): domain Bacteria; phylum Verrucomicrobiota; class Verrucomicrobiia; order Verrucomicrobiales; family V1-33; genus JAGNEJ01. Next base: position 37,085 of record CALQSQ010000001.1, on the reverse strand, counting down.
CCGTGTGCACGGGACTGGTCTTTGCCTTTGCTGCACTCTGGATGAACACGCTGTGGCACGACGAACCCACCTGGCGCACGCGTGCCTGGAAAATGGCGACCGTGACCGTGCTGCTGCTGGCTTGTTTTCTGACCACCAGCCGCGGGGCGCTGATTGCCCTAGTCTGCGGTCATGCCGGCCTGCTGATCGCCCGCGGATGGCGGCAGTCCTGGGCTCCCTGTGCGCTCTCTCTGGCGGTGGCCGGCGTCTATGTTGCGGCTTCGCCGCTGATTGGCCATTTGTGGGAAATGCAGGCCAAATCCCGTGTCCCCGATCCTTCAACGCTGGCGATGCCTTCGGAGGTGGCCCGCCCGGTGCTGGATCTTCTGCATCGTGGAGACGCCGGACGTCTGGAGATTTACAAAGCCGGCCTCAGCACCTTGGGAACCGTGCCGGAACGTGTCATGGGTGTCGGTCAGTGGGGCACCCGCGAGCGGTGGTTCAGCCAGCTTTCCCCTGAAAATGATCTCGTGCTGGGCCATTTGCACAGTGCATTTCTGGCCACGTTTGTTCATGGTGGGGCCATCGGGCTGATCCTGATCTTCACGGTCATCGGCATCGGCTTCAACCGTGCGCGAATTCTCGCCAAGGAAGGAGACCCCGTCTGGTTTGCGCTTATCGCTTTTGGCTGTGGCGGATTGATCTTTGACGGACAAACCATCTGCTCGCTGACCAGCAATCCAAAGTTTGAAACCCTCATTCTTTGGTTCCCACTGGCCGCAGCCTCGGCGATATATTACCACCGGGGACAATCCAAAGCTCCTCAGACTTCGCCGGAGTAACCGCCACCGCTGCTACTTGCGCCGGATCCGGAAGCCGCCGGCCCCGGGCGGTTTTTTACCACCGCCACCGAAATTTGGCATCGAGGGCATTTTCCCTGCCAGGCCTCCGAGGTCACCCATCCCAGGCATTCCGCCCATGTTCTTCATCATTTTCATCATCTTGCCCTTATCGCGCATCATGTCGCGCATCTGGCCGAATTGCTTGAGAAATTGATTTACCTCAACAATGGAATTTCCGCTGCCCGAGGCGATGCGCTGACGCCGTTTGGGATTGAGCAATTCCGGTTTGCCACGTTCCTCCAGTGTCATGCTGAGGACAATGGCCTCGGTGCGTTTCAACTTTTGGTCATCGATGGGCGGCATATTTTTCAACTGACTGCCGACCCCTGGGAGCAGTCCCAGCAGCCCGCCCAGACCACCACCGCCGGCGATCTTTTTCATCATTTTCATCTGCTGGAGGAAGTCAGTGAAATCGAATTTGTTCTGATCCATCCGCGCCGCCATGCGCATGGCATCCTCCTCCTCAATGGCCGCAGCCGCCTTCTCAACGAGGCCGACAATGTCGCCCATGCCGAGGATCCGCTGGGCCATGCGGTCGGGCACGAAGGCCTCGAATTGATCCATCTTCTCCCCCACCCCCATGAATTTGATGGGACGCTGTGTCACACTGCGCATGGACAATGCGGCACCACCACGGGCATCGCCATCCAATTTCGTAAGAATGAGTCCGGTGATGCCCACGGCCTCCTGGAAGGTCTTGGCGACCTGCACGGACTGCTGGCCAGTGGCGGCATCTACCACTAGAAGGATTTCCTTCGGAGCCAGAAAATTCCGCACCTCCTTCAATTCCTTGATCAGCGCCTCGTCCACCTCCTGGCGGCCGGCGGTGTCATAGATGACGATGTTGGCGGTCTGGGTTTCGAGCCATTTCTGGGCGGCTTTGACCACCTTGAGAACATTCGTCTCGCCTGGTTCGGGCCGGAACATGGGGACATCAATTTCCCGCGCCAGCGTGGCCAGTTGCTCAATGGCGGCGGGACGATACAAGTCACAAGCGATCAGCGCGGGCTTGCGGCCCTGTTTCTTGAGCAGCAGCGCCAGCTTGGCTGAACTCGTGGTCTTGCCCGCACCATTCAAGCCCACCATAAGGATGCGACCCGGTGCACTCAGATCCAGCGGCGCGGCATCGCCCCCCAGCAACTCGGTCAGCTCATCATTGAAAATTTTCACGATCTGCTGCCCGGGGGTGATGCTTTTGATCACCTCCGCGCCGAGCGCCTTTTCCCGCACCCGGGCGATGAATTCCTTGGCCACGGTGAAGTCCACATCCGCCTCCAGCAGGGCCATGCGCACCTCGACGAGGGCCTCGGAAACATTGGACTCACTGATCTTCCCCAAGCCACGCAGCTTGCGGAAGACACCCTCTAATTTATCGGAAAGATTGGCGAACATACCGGCTGATCATGGCGTGGGGTGGAAATTCTTCAATGGGGAGTTGCGCAAGATTTCCAATCAGGCAAGGTTCTCGCATGTCCAATCAATCGCGCATCAATCGGTGGGTCGCCCTGCTGGTAGTGACTGGAATCGGCCTTTACCTCTCCTGGAAAGTGCTCGAGCCGTTTATCGATGTCCTGATTCTGGGGATCGCCCTGGCCATCATCTTCAATCCGGTGCATGCCCGGTTTCTGCGGTGGACCGGCAAACGGTCGGTACTCAGTGCCGGTCTGAGCACCTTGTTCACGCTGCTGGTGATTGCCGTCCCCTTCACTTTTGTTTCCTGGGTACTGGCCAAGGAACTTCCGGGGGCCGTCGAGGTGGTTCGGGATGGTCTGGAAAGCCTGCGCCACAAATGGGATGCCGCCAGCACCCACGATGGCTGGCTGAAGTCCCTCAAGGAAATGCTCCATCTGGACGAGGCACTCCAACCGGACAAGCTCAAGGAATCCATGTCGGAACTTCCCGGCAATGTGCTGAGCGGCACGTTTAGTGTGGTCGGTGGGCTTGTTGGATTTGCCGTTAAATTTGTTTTTCTGCTCTTCGTGGTCTTTTTCCTTTTTCGGGACGGCCCTATGCTGAGTCGCCGCCTGCTGGAGGTGCTGCCATTGCCCCGGGAGCAATCGCTGGAACTGGCGAAACGGACGGAGGAAGTGCTGTCCGCCTGTGTTTACGGAGTGCTGATGGTGGCTGCCGTGCAGGGAGCGCTGGGGGGCATCACCTTCTGGGCGCTCGGCCTGAAATCGCCTGCCACCTGGGCGGTGGTCATGACCCTGCTCTGCACCCTGCCGATCGTCGGCGCCTGGGTGGTATGGGTGCCGGCATCGATCGGTCTGGCCCTCAATGAACACTATGCCAAAGCCATCATCCTGGCGCTCGTCGGACAATTCGTGATCAGCACCATTGATGGTTTCCTGCGGCCCTTTCTGGTGGGGCAGAAGGCACGGCTGCACGAATTGGTGATCTTTTTCTCGGTCCTGGGTGGATTGAAATATTTCGGTCTGCTCGGAATCCTCATGGGCCCGGTCATCATGGCCATCAGTTTCACGCTGCTCACCGCTCTCTGGAAAGCGCCCCCACCGCTAGCCAGAACGTCCACCGAAACGGAATCACTCTAGCCGGGACATTCTCAGTCCGTCATCAGGACTGGCCAAGTCTGCCCAGCAAAAAATGCAGCCGTGGTCCAAGTTCACCAAGTTCCAGCGACTGCTGGCGCTCACCCGGATCGCGCAGGAAATTGGCCGCCACAAAATCGGACAGCACCTCCGGATCCTTCAGGCCTTTGAGTTGATCCGCCAGCGGCGCCGCGGAGGGCCCGCTGCCCTGAATAATTTCCAGCACGATGCGCAGCAGGCGCGCCGACAACTGGGCATTTTCCGCCACATTTCCCTTCACCGTCGGGATGGGTTCAATGATGGCGATGCGGAAGGGCTTCTTTTGCTCCCATCCCGTGATGCGCACGCGGCTGATCCCCTGCAGCATCAGTCGGCTGGTGCCGTCCGGCTGCCCCACGCAGGCCCGCACCACTCCGGCGGTCATGCACTTGCTGATTTTATCATCCGTCTCGTCCTCCTCCTGCCAGCTGCCTGAGGTGGCCAGATTCGCCAGCCCAAACATGCGGTGCGTTCTGAGGGCATAGCTCAGCATCTCCCGATACCTTGGTTCGAACAGGTAGAGAGGCATCATCGAATGTGGAAAAAGCGTGCATCCTGAAAGCACCATGACCGGAATGGACTTGGGAAGGGTGAGGGGAACGGGGGAGGACATTGAAAGGGGATGTAATGGAAATAACGAAGGGTCGGGCCAGTTAGATCACTTTTTCCTATTCCATCCGGTGGAATCTTCTGCAAGGAACACAAATCCCTTCCCCGATTTCCCGGACTCGACAAAGCCCCCGTTTCCATCCATTGCTCCGCGAGCATGATCCATCATTCCATTGACTGGCCAAAATTGGAAATTTCCGATCCCCGATGGGAACGGGAGGGCCTGCGTTTTCTGACGGTGAAGACCGGCCAGTTGCACGGTCGCGGGGACATCGTCCTGCATGTCCCCGAAATTTCAGGCCGCCAAAAGGTCCCCATCGCCATCCTGCTACACGGCATCTATGGCAGCTCTTGGGGTTGGGCAATGAAGGGAGCCGCGCATTTGACGGCGGCCCGCATGATCGCAACCGGGGAAATTCCCCCGATGGTGCTCGCCATGCCCTCCGACGGATTATGGGGTGACGGTACCGCCTATCTCACCCATACCCGTGCGGATTACGAGGCCTGGATTGTCGCGGATGTCCCGGCCGCCGTGCAGCGCGTGGTGCCGGAAACCCAGGGAGGACCGCTCTTTCTTGCCGGGCTGAGCATGGGCGGCTACGGCGCCTTGCGACTCGCGGCCAAATACGGTCGGGACCATTTCGCCGCCGTCAGTGCCCACAGCGCCAGCACTTCGCTAGACGACCTGTTCGAATTCGTCACCGAATCGCGGGAGGATTTCGCCGGCATCACCGGTTCCCATTCCGTGCTGGATCAGATTTTTTCAGCACGAAACAATCTGCCCCCGATCCGCTTCGATTGCGGAACCGAGGACGTGCTGTTGGAAAAGAGCCGATCCCTCAGCAAATCCCTGAACGCCATCCGCATTCCCCATACCTATGAGGAATTCCGGGGCGGGCACACGTGGGACTATTGGCGGGAACATCTGGCCGATTCCCTGCGGTTTTTCGCCGCGACTACGGGGAAATGAATGAAAGACTTTCACTTTGACAGGAGGGGGGGTGGGCTTAGCATCCGCGCCATGTTAAAAAGATTCCTTACTCTTACCGGGCTGGCTTACGTCGGCGTTTCCTTTGCTGTTGCCGCCGATGAAGCCGCCTCCGCGGACTTGACTACGCCCCAGCAAAAATCAGGCTATGTCATCGGTGCCAATGTGGGCCGCAACATCAAGGATAAGGCCGGTGATGTGGATCACGCCGCTGTTGTTCAGGGCATGAAAGACGCCCTCGCGGGTGCCAAACTCAAATTCACGGACGAGGAAGCCCAGGCCATCATGGCGGAATTCCAAACCCGCATGCAGGCCGCCCAGACTGCCAAAGCCTCCGCAGCAGCGGGCGCAGGCAAGGAATTCCTCGAAAAGAATGGCAAGCGGGATGGCGTCACGACGCTGCCCAGCGGTCTCCAGTATGAAATCATGAAAAAAGGCGACGGAGCCAAGCCCGCCACGAGTGACCAGGTGAGCGTTCACTATCACGGTACTCTGACGGATGGTTCCGTCTTCGACAGCTCCGTGGAACGCGGCGAACCCGCCGAATTCGGCGTCACGCAGGTCATCAAAGGCTGGACCGAAGCACTCCAACTCATGCCCGTTGGCTCAAAGTGGAAACTCTTCATCCCCGCCAACCTCGCTTATGGAGACAGCTCCCCCAGCCCCAAAATCCCCGGTGGCTCTACCCTCGTTTTTGAGGTCGAACTGCTCGAAATCAAGAAATAGTCCGGTCGCATCAATTCCCATGAAAAGCCGCTCTGGTTCCCGGAGCGGTTTTTTTGTTGCCGGAAAAGTATATCCCCTAAGCTAACCGACCACTCCGGCGCATCGTTCACAAAGCGCCGGATGCTTTTCCGAGAATCCGACACTCGGCAAAAATTTCCAGCAACGAAGGCATTTCTGAGCGTGGCTTTTCTTCACCGTCGCATGCGCGCTGGTCTGCTCACTGCGGTGAATCACGATCTCGCTCAGATTGAAAAACTCGACAACGTCGTGGTGGTCGGGCAACTGGACGGCAGGCGGAATGGTCAGCGTGACATCTGCCTCCAGATTTGATCCAATGATTTTCTCCTGGCGGGCTTTTTCAATTTCCTGCTGGAGCACTCCGCGCAGTTTCAGCAGTTCATCCACCGTATGGGTGGCGGAATTGCCGGAAAATGCCGGATCCGCTGCAGGAAAGGTTTCCAGATGCACTGATTCCTTCCGGCTGAGCGATTCCCACGCCTCGTCCGCCGTGAAGGCCAGAATGGGGGCGGCAAGTTTGCACAGCGACTCGAGCACCCGGTGCATCGCAGTTTGCGCGCTGCGGCGACGGGGGGAATTCACGGCATCGCAATACATCCGGTCCTTCGTGGCATCCACGTAGAGCGCGGAGAGATCGACCGCACAGAACTGATTCAGCGTGCCGTAAACCTTGCGGAAATCGAGAGCCTCGTAGGCCGCGGTGCATTCCCTGGTGACGTTGTGCAATCGCTCGAGAATCCAGCGGTCCAGCATCGTGAGCGCCGCATCGGCCACGGCATCCTTCGCGGAATCGAAGTCACACAGATTTCCGAGAAGAATGCGGAAAGTATTGCGAATCCGCCGGTAGGTCTCTGCGGTTTGCTTGAAAAGCTCCTCGGAGAACGGCACGTCATCGCAATAATCCACGCTGGAGACCCACAGCCGCACGATGTCCGCTCCAAATGTGTTGTAGAAATGTTCCGCATTGATCGGCTTGTCGCCGCTCTTGGAGATCTTCTCGCCGCTGGTGTCGGTCACGAACCCGTGGGTGAGCACTTTTTTATAGGGGGCGGTGCCGCGGTGAATGACGCTGCACATGAGCGAACTCTGGAACCAGCCACGATGCTGGTCCGTGGCCTCAAGATACAGGTCCGCCACGCCGCCATTTCCCAACGCGGGATGACGCTCCGTCACGGCAATCGAACTGCACCCGGAATCGATCCACACATCCAGCGTATCCCGGCCCTTGCGGGAACCCGGCGGGAGTCCCAGTTCAGCAGCCAGGTCGGCGTCCGATTGGGAGAACCAATAGTTGGTGCCGTGTTTGGAAATCAGGTCCGCTACTTTGCGGGCGAGCGAAGCCTCCAGAATGACCTCGCCTTCTGCTGTGTAAAAGACCGGCAGCGGAACACCCCAGGTCCGCTGGCGGCTGATGCACCAGTCGGGACGGCTTTCCACCGTGCCGTAAATGCGATTCCGACCCCAATGGGGATGCCATTCCACTTTGTCGATTTCCGCCAGGGCGGTTTCGCGAATGTCGTTGATGCGAAGGAAAAATTGTTCCAGCGAGCGATAGATGATGGGCGTCTTGGATCGCCAGCAGTGAGGATATTGGTGGACGTATTTCTCCTGGCCCAGCAATGCGCCGCGCTCTGAAAGGATTTCAATGATCCGTTTGTTGCCCTCAAAGACATGCACCCCCACCAGTTCGGGGACGCCGACCTCATCGGTAAATTTCCCCGCATCATCGACCGGGGAGATAAGGCCAAGACCGTGCTCGCGTCCTGCGATGTAGTCATCCATTCCGTGTCCAGGGGCGATGTGCACTTGGCCGGTTCCGGCGTCGTTCGTGACAAACTGGCCGGTGATGACTTTGCTGGATCGCTTCAGGAATGGATGCTGCGCCTCCTGACCTTTGAGGGATTCTCCCGTAACGATCACAGCCCCGGCCTCATTAAGTTTCCATCCCGTCTGCGCGGCAAACAATTCAACGAGCGATTTGGCGATCACTAATTTTTCAGAAGCCGCCTCATTCTCAAATTGTCCGATGACATATTCGTATTTGGGATGAACGGCGATGCCAAGGTTGGCGGGGAGCGTCCACGGGGTGGTCGTCCAGATCACGAAGGAATAGTTCCTGCCGATGGCGGGAAATTTCACAAACACACTCGGCGAAGTCTTCTCCTTGTATTCCACCTCGGCCTCTGCCAGGGCCGTTTGCGCACCGTAACTCCAGAGCACCGGACGCTTGCTGCGGTATACCATTTGCTTGTCGATGGCGGTGGCGAAGAATCGAATGATGTCCGCCTCATAGCTGGCGCTCAGGGTTAGATAGGGGTTATCCCAATCGCCGAAGACGCCAAGGCGTTTAAAGGAGTTGCGCTGGGTATCGATCCATTTTCTGGCAAAGGCCTCCGAACGCGTCCGGATTTCCACCGGGCTCAGCCCGGCGGCTTCACGCACGACCTTGAATTCAATCGGCAGGCCGTGGCAATCCCAGCCGGGCACATAGGGGGTTTCATACCCCGCCATGGTCTTGGATTTCAGCACCAAATCTTTCAGCAGTTTGTTGAGCGCCGTGCCCATGTGCACATCCCCGTTGGCGAAGGGCGGTCCATCGTGGAGGAGAAATTTCGGGGATCCGGCGGCTTTGCGCTTGGCTTGGATGGATTCGTAAAGTTTTGCCCCCTCCCATTGTTCCAGGCGTTTGGGTTCCCGAAGCACGAGGTCGGCCTTCATGGGAAAGTCGGTGCGGGGGAGGTTGACGGTGTCTTTGTATTGACTGCCGGGTTGATCTTTTTTCTTTTCGTTGCTCATGGCCTTGTTCTGGGGAGCGGGGAGGATACACGTCCCGGCGATGGGGTCAAATGCCCCCTGCAATCAAGGTCGGCGCTTTTCGTCCGCCTCGTAAAAGTCGAAAAACGTGAGAATATCCGTGCGATCCGCGAATCCTCCCGCCGCCTTGTGGGTTTCCAACCGCCCCGTCGCCCCATTGTCCTCGTCCCGCCATCCAAACTTGGATTGATATTTGTTGAATATTTCCACGTCTTCATCGGAGGGATTCCGCCTGTGCTCGTAGCACCATTCCAGAACTTCTGCATCCTCCCCGCCGGCCAGGGTCCGCTCGCGAACAGCCGGGTATTCCACCTTTAAAAATCGACACATTCTTCCATCGAATCCCTGCCCCAGGAAGGGATGATATTCCTCAGGAAGTTGTCCGGCATGATGCAGGCGGATTTTATCCAGCATCCTGGCGAAATACAGCAACCCGGAGGTGCGATCGTAGGCGGAGCGGGGGAAACGGCAATGCGCCGGAGAGTCGGTTGAATCATTCATAGGATGGGTTGCAGCGTGCCTTGAATGATCCCGGGGGCAACTATTTCCTTTGGGGCAGAATCTGGATCGTGCATCCGGAGGATCATCGGAATTTTTTCAACCATGTGATCATCCACACCAGGAAAAACACCGCGCCGGAAGCAGCCATGATGCTGGCCGCCAGCGGCGTATTCAGCCACGTCGCCAGATGGGTGCCGAGCAATGATCCAATCACGACCAGCACGGCGGTGAGGATCAGGAGCCTCGGAAGTCTTTCCGCCATCAAACGTGCAGTAGCCGGAGGGACGATGATCATCCCCACCACCAGCACGGCGCCCACCGATTCCAATGAGGCCACGACGATCACCGAAGTCACCGTCATCAATCCCAGATGGATGACTCGGGAAGGCAGCCCCAGGGCCTTCGCCAGGCCGGCATCAAAGGAGGTGATCAGCAGTTCCTTGTAAAACAGCGCCAGCAGCAGCAGACAGCCCAGGGTGATCCAGAGCAACTTCACCACGGACACCGGCATCGGGCCGAACGGTGTGTCCATTGTGTCGAAAACCGTAAACTCGAGACGGCCGAAGAGCACGCAATCGACGTCCAAATGCACCTGGTTGGCGAAGCGTCGGATGAGCAGGACGCCCAGGGCAAAAAAGGTGGTGAAGGCCACACCGGTGGCGGCATCCGTTTTCAATCGCGATTTTTGATGCAGCAGTTCAATCAGCATCACCGCCCCCACCCCGGCCACCGCGGCCCCACCAATCATCACCCAGGGATCCAGACTGTCGAAAATCACATAGCCCAGCACCAGTCCGGGAAGGACACTGTGGCTGATGGCGTCTCCTGTGAGTGCCATGCGGCGAAGCAGCAGAAAATTTCCCACCAGCCCGCAGCACAGACCAATCAGCACACTGAGCAGCAGGATCCACATCGTGTTCTCCCAGGCTCCATTCACCCAGGGATCACGAAGGAACCTCTGGAGGTGAAAGGGTGGAATTAATCCTTCGGCGAGAATCATGGCACTCATGGGATGGGCCGACCGTGGGGATCGCAGGTGGGATTGCCCAGTTGCTCGGCGAGTCGCCGAGCCTGATCATCGTCCATCAGGTGCTCGATCTTTTCCGCGTCATCATGAACGTGATCCGCTGGATAGCTGGCGCGGCGGGATAAATACAATTCCCAGAGTCGGTGATGCCGCACGACCCGCTGTGCGGCGGCAAGTCCCCTGGTGGTAAATTTCCACCGGTCGCCGCCGAGTTCGGACACCTCCACCAGCCCCTGGCTTTGAAGACTGCGAAGTTTTTTCAGAGGGACAAATTCGTTGGGTGAAAAAGCATGGGCTTGGGCATCGGAGCTTTCTTCCCCATGCTGGTCCTCCCAATGCCGGTAAATGGACTTCAGATCGTTCTCCATCTCCACCTGGCGGTTCCATTTATAGGCCGACCACCAGCCGGTGACCAGTCCCGTGCGCGGACTAAAACCGAAGGCCAGGGCAAATATTCCCGAAGCTGCAATCACCACCATCGGCCCCGTGGGCTGGTCGCCAACAAATGATAAAAATGTCCCCAGCAATCCAGCCGTCACCCCAAAGGCCCCCGCCATCAGAATCAGCCAATGCAGGCGCTGCGTGAGCAGTGAGGCCGCCGATGCGGGGATCACCAGCATTGCCGACACCAGCACCACTCCCACCGATTCCATGGCCACGACGATGGCCAGCGTGGTCAGCAGCATGAGCCCATAGTGGAGAAAACGCATGGGCAGGCCGCAAAGCCGGCCAAAGACAGGATCGAAACTCAGCACCAACAGCCCACGGTATCCCAGCAGGCAACTCAGCCCCGTGATGGCCGTGGCTTTGCTCAACCAGGAAATGTCCTGCGCGCTGACCGCCGCCAGCTGACCAAACAAAAAGCGGTCCACGCCGCCCTTGTTTCCAGGTGGCAGCAGACTGATGAGGCATACCCCAATCGCAAAAAAGACTGTAAGAATAATCCCCTGGGCCGCATCACTCTTGATTTTCGTCGTGGAGGTGATGGCATTCATCAGCATCGTTCCGATCACGCCGGCAATGATTGCCCCGATGAGCATCGCCACCGGATCTTTTGTTTGATTCCACAGATAGCCACCCACGATTCCCGGCAGCACGGCATGGGAAAGGGTATCCCCAACCAGTGACATCCTGCGCACCACCAGAAACGATCCTAACGCACCACAGTTCAGCCCCAGCAAAACGGCACCAAGCACGGAGGCCCGCACAAACTCGTCCTCCAAGGTGAGAAACCTTCCGGCATTTTCGATCCAGGTGGCGCAAATCAGGAGGAATTCCATATCGCAGCTTTGGCTAATGGACCTTGGCCACGGATTGCAGCGCCAGTTCACTGAGGACGGTCATCTGGCCTCCGTAGGTTTGGTGTAAATTTTCAGGAGTCCACACTTCCGATGTCAGGCCATAGGCCACGCAGCGCAGGTTGAGCAGGAGCAACCGGTCGAAATAAGTGGGAGCAGTGATCAGATCGTGATGGACGACCAGCACGGTTTTCCCGCTCTCCCGCATTTCCCGGAGCAGCCCGATGACCGCGCGCTCCGTCGCTGCATCGACAGCCGCGAAGGGTTCATCCATCAGGTATAGATCGCATTCCTGCGCAAGCGCCCGGGCCAGGAATACGCGCTGTTGCTGGCCGCCACTCAACTGGCCAATCTGCCGGTCGGCGTATCCCAGCATCTGCACTTTTTCCAGGGACCGCTCGGCAATCTCCCGGTCAGCCTTGCGGGGACGCCGGAACAAACCCAGTCGCCCATAGCGGCCCATCAGCACGACATCCATGACCGTGACCGGAAAATCCCAATCCACAGATTCACGCTGCGGCACATAACCGACCCGACGGGAAACCTTGCCCTGAGGCTGACCAAACATTTCCACATAACCCCCTGACACCGGAATCAGTCCCAGCGCCGCCTTCAGCAGGGTTGATTTACCTGCTCCGTTGGGACCCAGCACACCAACCAGGGAACCCGCCGGAATGCAGCAATCGATGCCATAAAGCACGGGCTTGCGGTCATATGTCACCGTAAGGTCGTGGCATTCCATGGCCCAGGGCGACGGTGATGGCGGCGATGCGCTCATGGCTTCAGGGCATTGATGATGGTCGTCATGTTGGATTTGAGCATCCCCTCCAGCGTTCCCTGGTCCACCTTCCCTTCATCCCCCACATCCACCATCGCACCCGGAATCCCGAGGGCATCGCTGAACAACTCCCCTCCGATGGCCACTCCGGAATCCTTGGCAATGCGTTGAATGACGGCTGGGGAGACGCTGCTCTCGATAAAGATCGCCTTCACTTTGCGCCCCCGCACCAGATCAATCACCCTGGCGATGTCCTTCAATCCGGCCTCACTGTCCGTCGAAATCCCCTGCACGCCAACAACCTCAAATCCATAGGCGCGCCCGAAATATTGAAACGCATCATGACTCGTAACCAGAACCCGTTGCTCCGGGGCGAGAAGATCGCTCCTCATTTTCAACCAACTGTGAAGTCCCATCAGACTTTTTTGCGCTTCCCTTCCACGGAGTTCAATTTCCTCCTTATGTGTGGGCGAGGCTTTAACCAGCGTCGCGACCAGCGCCGGAACCGTCTGGGCCCAGAGTTTGGCATCACCCCAGATGTGCGGATCATAGAGCAGGCCAGCAATGGGTATCCTCACATCCACTGGCAGGGAATCGCCTAATGATAGCGTGATCTTTTCGGCTGGATTTAACCGCTCAAAAATTTCCACCATCCGACCTTCAAGGTGCAGGCCTCCATAGATAACTACCTTGGCCTTCGTGATCTTATTCACGTCCTCGGCGGTCGGCTTGTACAGGTGCGGGTCCACTCCGGCTGACATGAGGGGCTTGATTTCGAAGAGATCGCCACCTACCTGTTTTACCAAATCCGTGATCATCGTTGTGGTGGTCACGATAACGGGGGGCTTGTCGTCCGCACCGGAATTGACCACCGGCGCCTTTCCGCAACCGGCCAGCATCAGGACACCCAAAAACGGAAGGAGTTGGCGAAAGGGGGAGCAATGCGAAGCAAAAAACGTGATCATGCCCGAGAGTTAGTCGCGTCTAATTTAGTTTTCAAGCGCTAGTTTTCATTTAGATAACAAATATTAATAGTCGTTGCGAATTTGCCGTTGCCAACAGCGCCAATCCCTCCTAGCATTGGGGCAATGCCCGTTCGTTCCGAATCCTCCCGTTCACTCGAATCCGCCGCCATGGAGGATTATCTGGAGCAAATCCATGCCCTGATCGAATCCAAAGGCTACGCCCGGGTGGTGGACATCGCGGCCAACCTTGGCATTTCCCAGGCCAGCGTGACCAACATGATCCAGAAGCTGGATACCAATGGCCTGGTAATTTACGAGAAATACCGCGGCACCGTGCTCACCCCCGCCGGAGAAAAGATAGGCCGGGACATCCGCAAGCGGCACGACATGCTGACAAAGTTGTTGCAGAATTTTGGATTGGATGAAGCCACGATTTATGCTGATGTGGAGGGCATGGAGCACCACATCAGCCAGTCAACCCAGCGCGCCCTTGAGATGTTGACTGAGGAACTGGAAAATAATCCGCAGATGGCCCGACGTATCCGCCAGCGTCTGGCGCGCCTTCGCCTCCCAGCTGAGCCCCCCCTTAATGGCGTAACCGAATAACCCGGTTGGCAGCAATCCGACCCATGGACGAAACACGAAACAGTAATCGCAGATCATCCGAGTCAGAGGGCGAATTCGAACTTGATGTGGATAAGGTTTTTACGCGCCCAAAAGATCCGATTTTACTTCCCGTGGTTCCCAAAACCAAGAAGGAAAAGGCGCAGGAAAACGAAAAACAGCCGGACCCCGCAGCATTTGCCCTGGAGAAGGACCAGCGCGGAGCAGGTCGACTGGACTCTAAAAAGCGTGCCGGAGCCGAACATTTCACGCGATCCTTTACCCGCGCCACCGCCTTGCCCGATTCCAAGGAGTTTGAGAAGGAGTTGTCCGGCATCACGATTGATCCCGCGCGGTTGGTCGGGACTGGGGCTCCCACCCAGCCAGAACTGCCTCCTGCTCCGCGAACCGATTCTGTGCCCATATCGGCCTTGCCTGCCAGGCGCATCCTTTCAGCGCCTTCATTTCTGCGTTTCGGTCTGGCGGCCGTCCTGCTCGTGTCTGTGGCCTTTTTCCTTGTTCAGAGGATGCGGCAGTCGCCCGCCACGGCGGAATCGTCTGACGCTGCGTCACAGGGGCAGGAGGCCCTCCAAGCACGCGAGGCACTCGCCGCCTACCTGCGTGAACCATCCTGGGAAGGAAAATTGGCGCACATCCTCGAACCCGAACGACTTCGCGGGAAGCTTCGCGAGCACTATGAAGTCATGCATTTTACCGAACCCGAATGGGATGCCTCCCTTCCGGGCCGTCGGGAGGCGGTGGGTGGGGACATCTGGTATCTTTTTGCCGAAAAAGGTGCTCCGGCAACTGCGGGCGCGGTGTTTCGGTTGAAGGCAACCAATTCCGGATTCAAAATCAACTGGGAAGCCCTCGCCGGGTCGGGTGAGATGCCCTGGACCTACTTCTGTGAGATCCGCCCGACCCAACCCAAACGCATCTCAGTGGAAATCCTGCCGGGAAAAACGTATGCAGGCATTTACGCGGATGAAACCAAGTTCCAGGCTTATGAACTCCGCTGGAGAGGCCGGGGCCCGTTCCTGACCGGCTATGTGGAACGCACCTCCAGGGCAGCTCAGCGACTTCAGAAGGTCACGACGGGGGCAATGCCCATCACCCTTACCCTCCAACTTGCCTGCGACTCCACAGCAGACGCCTCCCAAGTGAGAATTCTAGACGTTGCAACAGATCCAATACGCTAGTTTATTCCACAGACCCCCACCTGCCGCGGCATGAATGCCCGTTCCCCCTTCCTAACTCTCCTCATCCTTGGTCTTACCGGCTTGGGGAATCATCTGCGTGCCCAGGACAGTCCCCAGCCCCCCCCGGGGGAAACCTTGTCCATCACCCCTGTGCAGCTTTTTGAAAGTCTCTCCAGAGAAACCAAGCCCCTCTGGCGCCAGCAATACCGGACCAAGATTGAACGCATTGTCACGAATCGCGAGAAGGCCTCCCTCGCACTAGGCGCCGTCATGACGGACCTCTCCCTGGCCATGATGGCCCGCGACGGACAGCAGATCCGCAACCTGGTCCAGGATGAGGAAGCCCTGGAGAAACTGCTCGGTGTGGCCGATAAAATGCGCAATTTCCGCCAGCGCTATCTCACCACCGCCGATGCCAATGAATGGCCCACACTGGGCAGACTCATTGAGAAGGCTCAGGACCGCCAGGAGGAACTGCTCATCAACCAGCGGGATGCTCCGCTCGCCTCGTTGGTAAATATTGGACGCTGGCTGCGCTGCTGGCAAATATGCACGTCCGTCGTGATTGCCAAAAAACTCCCCGACCACGAACTGGCCATCGGCAGCCCGCAGCTGCTGGGGGAAATTTCCGCCGTGGCCGGTAAAATCGCCGAACCCGACAGCAACCGCCAGCTTCGGTTCCTTTCCAGAAAACTCACCGCCCTCGTCAAGCTCTGGCAACCCCACGATCCCTCTCAACCGCTCCCCGACCGTTTGCAGCCCACCCAGGAAATTTTGGATGAACTTATCGGGCAACTCGTCCAAGATGAGCCCAAAGCATCCGCTCCGGCCTCGGCCCAGCCCCGCTAATCCTTCCAACCAACCCCGACCGCACCGCATGGACATCGAATCCTCCACTCAGGACCATTACGTCAAACAGTTCTCTGTTTTCCTTATCAATCGTGCCGGCGCGCTCCTTGGTGTCGTGAAATTGCTCGAAGACGCCAGCATCCACGTGCTCGCCCTGAGCATTCACGACTCAGTGGATGTCACCATCGTGCGGCTCATTGTCAGTGATCCGGACGGGGTGGAAACGTTGTTCATGGAGCGCGGCATCCCCTATGGAACGTGCGATCTGCTCGTCGTGGAACTCCGCAAAGGCCCGGAGGACCTGAGCAAATGCTTCCGCGCTTTCCTGGAAGCCGAGACCAACATCCATTTCGCCTATCCCGTGATCGTCCGTCCGGAAGGCCATGCCCTGCTTGCCCTGCACCTTGAGGACACGGATCTCGGGGCAGTGGTCATGACTAATCACGGATTTAAAACCCTTCGCCAAAAGGATCTTAGCCGCTAGTTTCCCCTGTCACTTCCATCCCTCACCGCTTCATTACAATGTCCGAATCTCCACTCAATCCCACCGCTCCCTCCGAAGAGCCCCATACGCCGCAGCCGGAATCGCTGGGGCACGTTCCGGCTCTTATTGTCCGGCTCTGGCCAAAGGTGCCCGTACTTTACCCCGCAGCTCTCATTGCCCTGCTCTGTGGCATTGTGGGCATGTTCAGCGGCGAAAGTGAAAATATGAAACAAGCGCTGGGTCTTGTCTTTCTGACCACCCTCACCCTCTGCCTTTTTACACTTACCTTCGATATCGGACTCACCTGGGCGCTGCTCTGGATCTCGGGCGTGGTCATCGTCGGATTGATCCTATTCATCATCAATATTTTCCATCCGTTTCTTCCCGAATTTTTCAGTTGGCTGAACCACCTCAAACCAATCGCCAACTACCAGTTCTACCTCTGCATCTTCAGCATTTGGGTCCTGCTCATGATCGTGGGACTCGTTTACGTCAGCTTCCATTACGTGAGATTCGAATCGAATGAAATCATCGTCGTCGCAGGCATCATGGACAAACGCCGCCGCTATTCCACCACGGGCTTCACCTACACCAAGGAAGTGACCGATGTTTTTGAACACTACCTCCCCTTCATCCGTTCGGGGCGCCTTGTCCTCCGCTTCCCCAACGAGGAGGAACCCCTGGTGCTCGACAACGTCATGGGAATCGACACCGTGATCAAACGGCTCGAACTGCTCACCAGCGTGATGGCAGTCGCCGGCAACAGTCAGCAGCCCCGCGCCTGACGGTTCTCCCAGTCCATCCCGATCCCAGATACGCGTCAGCACGCTCAGGCAAATGGCAAATGGTGAACCTTGCAGGGGTTCACCAGCAGGATTTCCCGCATCACTCCCATGGCCGCATCCTCGCGGAGGCTTGAGGCGGGGTCATCCACCAGATTGGCCAGCGCCGCCGCCACCGCCCAGCGGACGGATTGATATTTGGCCGCCAGCATTTCTACAAATCGGGCATCGGTAAATCCGCTGGCGATGGCGCTCACAGGCCCCATGCTCAATTGATCCGACATCATGGAGGCAATCTTGTGTTTGCGGAAAAAATGCCACCAGGGCCCCACCGCCACATTGCCCACCTGTTTGGCTGCATTGGCCAGGTCCTCATAGAGTTGCTGGTGGGCGACAATGTACTCGAAATGCACGTTGGGATAATTGCTCCACACCGGATATTCATCCTGCGGCAGGCCCGGGGCATAGATGGGAAAGCTTTGAATCTCGCGGGATTGATCCATGAAATACGTCACCCCAATGGCAATCTGCAAACAGGAACCATACTCCTCGCCATGATTGCGAAGGTCCCTGCCGATTTCCTCCAGCGCCTCCAGCATCCCTTCCGTCACCACCGCGATCAACTGCGGCAGGTCCTCCGCGCGGACATTGGCTTTGCGGAAGCGCAGGATTGTATTGATGGCGGACGGGTCGTAAGCGCAGCCAAACCGGTAGTCGATCGGATGGAAAAGGTCAGTATAGCGGATGCGGCTCGTGGGGTTGTGGGAGGGGCTGTAAAGGATGCGCAGGAAAAATGCCTTCACTCCATCCCTGAGATCGCCCGCCCTGTGAAACATGCAGCCTGTCATTATTTCCAGATTGAGCAGGTAGCTCTCCGCTTCGTATTTGTACCCGCCCGTGAACAGTCCGAAATCCGTCGCCCCCTGCGGCCAGACCAGATAGTTCGCATCGAACATGTGATAGGCCTCGGGATGCGTGGCGTAGGCGAGGTCCACCTGACCGACGCGTGCCTCGCGGGCATCCAGCGGAATGCGATCGCGGTTCTCAATACTCGTCACGTAACCAAGGATATGATTCTCGCGCAGAACGCGTTCAGCGAACGCAGGATCGCTGCGGTGCTTTTTCACGGCTTCATACACCGTATCAAAGTTCACTGGATCCAACGGATCAAGCGCCTCCAACCCGGGATAGAGGCGAAACATGAAACGCAGCCACTCGGCGTATTCACTGAAACGCGCGTCCTGCAATTCATGCAGCAGCAGCCCACCCACCTTCCGGCGCTCCGCTTCCGAATTTCCACCCACCGCCTGCGTGATCCCATCCAATCTCCCGCGCCGACCCTCCACAACCTCCGCGAACCACGAATAAAAACATCCGTGCGCCACATCCATCATCGTGCGACGGACCAGTCTGCCCTGGGCAATCCCGGACTGAATCAAATAACCAGGATAGGCATTCACCGCCGCCTGGGTGCCGGCCAGATTTTGTGAGGCGAGCGCCTCATCGAATCCCGTGAGGTCATCCTGCACATGGGTGTGGGAATCCACGACCGGCATCCGGCACGCCTCCTGAAACAGTCTTTGGATGGTATCTGGTCTCGCCCAAGTCATAGGAAATTGCTTGTTGGTAAATTTAACTCGTGAATCTGATGAGGATTCCCCATCCACCGAACAGCCTATCGCCAACGTCATGGTTGTCTGCTGAAAATTTTCTGATTCGGATCATCAAATTCACACCTCCTGTGGGAATCGCGATTGCAGTTCCTGTGAGTGAGAGCAATTTGCAGACTCCATCGTCCCAATGAACCCACCCATGATTACCCGCACCCTCGCATGTTTCGGCCTGGTTTTTCAACTCACAGTCACACTCCCTGCGGGAGAACCATCCCAACCCATTGAACTGTGGCCAGCTGGAGCTCCGGGAGAGAAAGGCGATATCGGGGAGGAGAAGGACGTGAGCAAACCGAACGAAGGACTGGTCGCGGGAAAACCGCTCATCCGGCTGGCAAATGTTTCCAAACCCACCCTGACGATTTACAAACCCTCAGTCGACAAGGATACGGGCGCGGCCGTGGTGGTCTGCCCGGGCGGGGGTTATTCCATCCTCGCGCTGGACTTGGAGGGAACGGAGATTTGCGAATGGCTGAATTCGATCGGGGTCACCGGCATCCTTTTGAAATACCGGGTGCCCAGTCGGGCGGGGCTGGAGAAACACACCGCAGCCCTGCAGGATGCACAGCGGGCGATGGGACTGGTCCGCCACCGAGCGGGTGAATATGGCATCGATCCCGCCCGCATTGGCATTTTGGGGTTTTCTGCAGGCGGCCACCTCAGCGCAGCGGCCAGTGTCATTTGCGAGCAACGGACCTATCCAAAAGTTGATGATTCCGACTCTGAAAGTTGCCGCCCTGACTTCACCGTTTTGGTTTACCCGGCTTATCTAACCGTGAAGGAGGAGGGCGATAAAATTTCTCCGGAATTAAAACTTAGCGGGCAAACTCCGCCGACTTTCATCGTCATGGCAGCCGATGACGGCGTTCGCGTTGAAACCGCCCTCTTTTACACCCTGGCTTTGAAAAACGCCAAGGTGCCGGTGGAACTCCACATCTATCCCACCGGTGGCCACGGGTATGGACTGCGCCCCACCCAGGAGGCGGTCACCACCTGGCCTAAACGTGTCGAGGATTGGATGATGAGTCGTGGACTGCTCAAGCATCCCTGACCTCTGAAGCTGGCCGTTGCCCGCAACCAGCCGAACCACTCAGGACCAACCTAACGCCCGGCAGTTTGCAATCTGGCGGCCGGGGCCTCATGGCTGCCATGACCGGCGCCTGGAACGAACTCCACATCCGGAAGCACAATTTTAAAGGTCGTTTCCACCCCGGGGATGCTTTCCAACGAAAGACTACCACCATGAGCCTCCACTGCCCTGCGGGCCACAAAAAGACTAAGACCCGCGCCCCCAAAGTTCGGAGGCAGAATTCCGTCTCCTGAATGGAGGCCATGCAGCACAAAGGGCACTTCCGGCGCGGGCATCACCTTGCCATGATCGGTAATGGTCAGCACCAGCTGATGACTTTCCCGCCTGGCGCGGACTTGGATGGTGAGGCCCGGGCCATTGCGCTTGATCGCGTTTTCTAGGATGTTATATAATATCTGATCCCAGTAGAATCGATCTCCGGCTATGGAATCGGCATCCGTTGCAATATCCAGTTGCAGGGCACCCGCGCTGGCTTCAATGGAAGGATGGAGGCGTTCCAATACATCGCTCAGGCATTCACCCAGGGAAAACCTTGCCCTCCGCATCTGACGCGGATCGGTTTCCTCATGTCCAGATTCGAACTTGGTAAGGGTGAGCATGTCCTCAACGATGCGGGCAATGGTTTCGCCATGTCTGCGCATCGTAAGCAGGCATTTGTGAACCTGGGACGGTTCGTCGACGACACCATCCACAAGATTTTCAAGGTAACCGTTGATGATAGTGAGGGGCGTGCGCAGCTCCTGGGAGGCACTGAATACGAACTCGTTCCGCAACTGCTCATTTACCTGACGGTCGGTTTCGTCGCGAATCAGCAATCTCACGCAGGGCGATCCGGGCTCGGTAGCGTGAATCGGCCCCACACTGACTGCCAGACTCCGGCGCCCCCCCTGGCTGCCCATGGGTTCCTCCAGAATGAACTCCTGTTGTGAACGATCAGAACTGGATGGCGCCGACTTCAAGGCAGCGAGAAACTTTGGCTCGCTAATGACCTCCTCTAAATCCAGAATCTTGTTTCCCTCGGGCAGCGCAAACAATTCCCGAGCCTTTTGATTGTAGAGGATGATCTGACGCTTGTCGTTCAACAGCAGGCAGGCGTCTCCCAGACTATCCAAAATGGAAACGAGAACACTGTTGACCTGCAAACGCGAC
Source organism: Akkermansia muciniphila (assembly GCA_943333275.1). GTDB lineage: Bacteria > Verrucomicrobiota > Verrucomicrobiia > Verrucomicrobiales > V1-33 > JAGNEJ01. Next base: position 16,066 of record CALQSQ010000001.1, on the reverse strand, counting down.
TTCATGATAGCGCTTCAAACGTTCGGGTTGAACTGGTAGCCGACGCCTCGGAGCGTCCGCACACAAACCGCATGTTTGCCGAGCTTTTCGCGAAGCCTTTTGACATGCGTATCCAGAGTGCGGGTCATGGTGGTGTCAGAAAACCCCCACACCTCCCTGAGCAGCGCATCGCGCTCCATCACTGTGCCGCCGGATTCGATGAGAACCCGCAGGAGTTTAAATTCCGTGGCCGTAAGATCAATCTGCTGACCGGCGACGAAGGCTTTCAGGGAATTCCGCTCCAAAAGAAAATCCCCGGCGCGAATGCTCGCATCGGTGGCGACGCTTTTCGTGCGCTTCAACAATCCCTTCACCCGCAGCATCAGTTCCTTTGGGCTGAAAGGTTTTCCCATGTAATCTTCCACCCCCAATTCAAGGCCCGCGATGCGATGGGCGACATCCCCCTTGGCGGTCAGCATCAGCACGGGGATGCCTCTGGTCCGGGCATCCTCCTTCAGATCCTTGAATACGGCGTAGCCATCCTTGCCCGGCATCATGATATCCAGGATGATCAGATCCGGCACACTTGCCTTGGCCTGGGCTACCCCCTCGATTCCATTTGCCGCGGTGAGGGTTTTATAGCCCTGGCGCTGTAAATTCAGAGTTACCAGTTCCAAAATGTCTTTTTCGTCTTCGACGACTAATACCGTGTGCATTGAGGCTGATTGTAAGGAGGTTCCGGATGCCCGCAGGTGAAAGTATGTGACAAGTTCGTGCCAATCGGCCTTTGGACAAGCTTAAACCTTCTACCGGGCATTCTGTTGTTCTTCGAGTTTCTCGCGTTCACGTTTTTTGCGCTCTTCCTCATCTTCGTCCTCCTCCCCTCCCCCCCCGCCGTAACCAATCACCTCCACGGTGACCAGCGAGTCCATGAGTTCCTGCTCCGAGGTGGGTTTGGTGCCGGGATTGGCATCCGTGGGGGTGGTCTGTTTGGGTTGTGGAGGCGGAGGGGGGCTGGAACCGATGCTTGGAGCGGTGGGGGCCGGCGCAGCGGGGGCTCCCGTGGTTCCTCCGGTGGCGGCGATGTTACTGGCATTGAGCACAACCGGGGCGGCCAGCGTCAGATTCCCGGCGGAGCGAATACCCGCGTCGCCCGCATCAATGCTTCCAATGACGGCGATCAAATCAACGTCTCCTGGCGCCACTCCCGCCACGGTATTCAGCACGCCGATGCCACCACCCGTGGCGAGGCCGGCAAGGTCAGTCTTCACGTCTCCGCTTTGCGGATCAATAATGACCCGGGTGGGTGGCGCAGATGCGACCGTTTTCGCCGCCGAACCAGCGGCAATATTACCGGTGCTCGACCAAATGATTTCGTTGCCACCACGCAGGGTAAAGATCCGGGCATTGCCGAGATCCACATCTCCATTGGTAAAGATGGAAATGTTACCGCCGGCTTCTGTAACAATGCCGGGAGGCACGCTGCCGGGGGCTACGGGAGCGGTGGCCAGGGAGAGTTTTCCTCCTGGCGCGAAGAGGGAAATGTAGCCGCCACTGGCGGTCCGGATGCTGCGGGTCTGCGTGGAAATATCTCCCGTGTAATTCCCCTTCGAGAACAGAGAAGCAATCGCGGCCAACCCGGGCTCATAAGATCCAAACGTCGGACTGCCGGCCAGATTATGATCCCGGCCCGCATCCCTCAGCAAACGATAGAAGACCTCCAGCGCAATACGGTGCTGTTCCTCCTTGGGCAGGCTCGTGAAATTCCCAGCCACCAAATTCGGGAAGCTGCCCGTCAATTCGGCCTGGTATTTCGTGAGGTTATCCTGCGTCACATAGGTGGCGATGAATCCATCGAAATCCAGGGTGTTACTCTCCAAACCCAGGGAACTTCCCAGTCCTGCGCCTGCAATGATATTCGCACCAGCAAAAGTCAGACTGGGATTGCGACCATTGCCGATGCTGGTGATCCCCGCACCGGTGCCGTCCGGATTGGGATCTCCCGAGCCCAGATCCAGATTGCGTCCAGCCAAAACTTCGAGCGTTCCGGGACCGCTGATCTGAATGTCTCCGGGCAGCGCACTCTGGCCTGCAGTCAGCGCATTTCCTGCTGATAGCGCGCTGACCCGCAGGGGTGCATTGGCATTGTAGGCGATGATATCCCGACCTGAGGAAACCAGGCTCACGTCGTTGGCGCTGATATTTTGAATATAGAGCGAGATATCCGTCAGATCCCGCCCGGCGGTGATTCTGGCCGCCTTTGGCGAAAAGAGTGTCAGCCCTGAGATGTCTCCGGAGCCGGAGTAGAGATGCAGCGGAATGGTGTCGTTCTTGTGCAACAGTCCAATCGCGTGCAGCGCCTGCTTGGTCTGGAGAACTCCCTGGGTGGACCCAGTTTCGGCAAACAGATCGTCGAGCGGCTTGAGGAAGAGATCGCCCGTGACCTGGGCCCTGCCAGCAATGGTGCCGGCCACAGTCTGGTAAGCCAGGGGTGAACCCACTCCCCAGATCGCGGAGGGATCCGCATCGGAAACGTTGATCGTGCTCGCAGACCATCCGCGCAGTTGCACCGAGGAATCAGTCCCGAGTTGATTCGAGACCCCGTTGATTTGCAATCCATTGATGGCACCCGCAGCCAGCAAGTCCAGCGTGCCGGTGGGCGAAGGCGAAAGCGTCAGATTCCCCACCACATTGATATCGCCTTCGAAGGCGGTGGCCCGCAGGGCGGCCGGCATGAGTCCGGTGCCGGTCGTGAATACCGCCACGCTCGTCTCATTCAGCCTCAGCCAGGGCTGGTAGAAGGCGACGGACGTGGGACTCAATAGATCAATGTTCCCCAGCCAGGCTTGCAGAATGTTCGTTTGACCGCTGCTGTCAGGCAGGGTGGTGGCCTGCCGCAGAGTAATGCCACCAGTCAACGACGCGACATTGACCTGATTACCCGGATCGTAGGTTGAGAAATACGATTTATACCAGTAGGAGTTGTTGTAACCACCGGGGAGGAGGAACGGATTGACCACCGGACCGATGGTGAGATCACCGCGGCTCTTAATATCCAGATTACCCTTGCCGAGGAACAGCGTGGTCGGCAGCCAGGTGGTTGGGTCAAGGGGAGCCTCATTGATAATGCGGCCGCGGGATGGGGTGCGCGTGGCATTAGTCAGGATGCTCCCCCCGGCATTCAACGCAGCATTTCCACGCTCCACATAATAAACCCCGCCATTGATATCGCCGCCTGCTTTGACCGTGAGGTTGCCACCGCCAAGTTCAACCAAATTGCCGGCATTGGGAATCCCCTTGCTCATTCTTGCATTGGTGGGAACCACGGCATCGACATTATTGATGCTGCCTCCGGCGACCAACGTCACATTTCCACCACCCAGTGCCCCCACACCCTCAAAGTAGTTGCTGAAATCCACCCACCACGTTGTCGAGGCCTCTTCGCCAAATCGAGATTTGCCGAATTTGCCGGTCAGGGGGTCCACATATCCCCGGCGATAGAGCCAGTTGTTGGGCAGTTCGCGGGATGAATCTGCCACGAGATTACCGCCGCTATCCAGCGTCAGGTGCTCCAGGTTTCCCTGCGATTGAATCAGCACATTTCCACCGCCCAAGGTGTATTGGGCGGGGTAGGCGGTGGGCTGTTGAATGGAGCCCAGGGTTCCCGTGCCGCCTGTCGAAAAATTGATCACGGGAGTATCGAAGGTTCCTCCCAGCGTGGGATCCGTAACCTTTACTCCGGCAGTATAAATGGTGGCAAATTGATTGAGCAACTGCACATCGCGTCCCGTGGAAATAGTGATATCGCCGGTGCCAGTGCGGATGACCTGGAAGCGATTATTCACCGCGGAAGCCGTCGTGGCGCCGCTGCCCGGCGAAGTGGCGAGGTTCAGTCCGGCATTTTTCCCAAGTTTCAATGAACCCAACCCGCTACCCAAGGCATCGAGACTCATGACCTGGCGGGAATCGGCGGCACTGAAATCCGCCCCGGACGTCAGGGTGTAGGAATAGCTCTGATTGTTGGGGCGCAGCGCGGTATTCTGGGCCATGACGGCGGCGTTGTAGGCACTGCTCGCAAAACCGTCGCTCAAAGCATTGAAGAACGTGAGGTTGCCCGCCGCACGCAGCGTAAGGTCGCCCGCCGCTCCGTTGGGACCGAAGCGATAGCCGGAAAGGTTCCAATCACTGCTCGAGGTCGAAGCGGTGGTGCCCAGCGTCAGATTCCCAGTGCGATTGATGATTTCCGCACCCGCCTGAATGCTGAACAGCGCGGAATCCAATCCGGGATTGCCGGCCAGGAGGCGATTGCGCATTGCCGTGTAATTGGCTGTCGTGGTGCCCGCCAGTCCCAGAAAGGCTTCGCCATTTGCCTTCACGCTATTTTGAATTGCAGCGGTAATGACGGCATTGGCACCAGGCGCGCCGGTGAGGTCAAACACCTTGAATCCTTCAGCGACGATGCTGGACGCGTTGAGAATGGTGCCGTTTATCGGATTGATCGCCAGGTCGGTGCTGGCAGCATTCTGCGGTGCCCGCAGATGGAGGGTGCCAGTGAAATTCCCCAGTGCGGCACTTCCGGGCGTGTTGCTGGCCACGGAGAGATCAATCAACGATCCGGTCTGCAGATCGATGAATCCACCGCCAGCTCCGCGCGTCCCCAGCCAGACACTTCCGCCCTTGCCGGCGTTGCTGAATTTCTGACCGGAGGCATTCAGAATCGCCGTCGAGGAAAGCGTTAAATTCTTGGAAGCATCAAGACTGATCGTGCCCCCGTTCACGCCGGAGGCATTGATGGTGCCGACGACATTGATGGATCCCGCATCGGCTGAAAGCTTGAACTGGTTCGCAATACTGGTCCCTCCCAGCAGCACGTCTCCGGTGCGCACGCGGAAGGAACGCGACTCCGTGAAGCCAGTGGTGTTCAGCAGGCTGTTCAGCGCGGTCAGCCCTGGAATGGTGGAGGCATCCAACGCAAAGGATCCATCCCTGCCGCCCGCGCCCTTTTGCCCCAGAACCGTACCATCAAGCGTGAAAGCTCCCTCGGGAGTGCTGATGGAAAGCGTTCCGGCATTCCCTCCTCCCGCGTTTGCCGCGACATCAACAATCGACCCCGCCACAAGTGTGACATTGCCGTGCCTTGAAATTAATTTCACCTGACCACCATCGGTATATTTCACGAGATCCTGAATCGATTGCGCGGTGCCGCCCGCATTCAGTTTTCCAGCCACCACCAGATCCCCGGTGGTGCTCTCCAGAGTCAGCAACCCGGATGGTAGCAGAATGTTTGCCGATTGATTAATCGAGGCTCCCTTGAAATTCAAACTCGCTCCCAAGCCTCCGGTCACCGTGCCCGCGCCACTTCCGGAAGGGCTCAACAAATTCATGGTCCCTCCCGCCGTCAGGTTTTGGCTCGCTCCCGCCGCCCCTGTGATGATTGGAGCACTGATGGTCAGATTGCCCGCCACCTGAGTCGAGCCTGTTCCCTGCATGAGCAGTCCCCCGGTGGCATTCATGGTCACATCGGCATACTGATCGATGGCCACCCCGTTGGTGCCCAGTCGAATCGTGTTGGCATTAAACACCAGTGAGCCGGTGGGTGCCGCAATGATGCCCGGTGCCGGCCGGCCTGAGCTGTTATCCAGGAGAATATCGTTCGCGGCGAAGGTGACCGTTCCCCCGCCTGTGTTGAATCCACGGATCTCTGCGGCATGCAATTCCAGATTCCCAAGTGCGGCACTACCCACCTGCCCTGTGCCATAGATATCTAGCGAGGAATAGCTCAGGAGCGAAAGTGCCCTGGCTGACTGGAGCGAAGCCAGCGCCGTTCCTGAAAGGACCAGACCGGTCGTCGGTTGCAACGATCCAGGGTTCGTCAGGGCCAGACTGATTTGACCGCTGTTCAAATTAATGGTCTGCCCGAGCAGGCTGGCGGAAGGATCGAGGGAGGTGGCGGAGGTGGAGTCCAGCGTGACGGTTCCTCCGGAAAGAATGCTTCCTGCGCCGACCACCATGGTGGGCACCGTGGAAGCACTAATACCGCTGCGGATGACTTTCGCAGCAGGGTCGCTGCTGACCCGCACCAGCAATCCATCCCCACTGCCGGGAATCGTGGAATTGCCAATCAGGATGGTATCGGCCTGACCCGCGGATCCGGCGGTCGATAAAATCTGCGCCCCTGGTGAGAGAGTCAGATTTTGATTCGAAACCAGAATGATATCGGCTCCGGTGAGCGGCGCGGAGGCATTGTTCAGTGTCAGGTTGTTGGTCTTAACCTTCACGGTCGTGCCATTGAGGCCCACCGTGCGCACGCCACCAATCAGCAGGCTGTCCGCTCCGAATCCATTCAGCTTGCTTGCGTCCAAATTCAGACTGCCGGGCACCGGAGTTGCCCCCGGTCCGTTGATGATGATATCCACTGGACTACTGATATCAATGAGGCTTCCGCGACCCCCGATGGGTTTGTTGGAAATCACACTTCCATTGACCGCCATCGCCAGCGTGGCCGACAGCACCAGCTGACCCGCATCAATCGGTAGACGGGGGACATTTGCCTCATGCGAATTGGCATAATCTGTGAAGAAGGCGTTCGCCGTGAAATCCAAGTAGGTCGCACGGGCGCGTACCACTGAGGAAGGCGCGACTTCAAAGCGTGAGAAAATTTCGGGCAAATCACGGCTGCCGTTAAGGTTGTTGTAGCGATATCCCCCTACCAGGCTTGCGCCGTCGGGTTTAAGGAAATCACCCACAGGAATGCCGGATTGCGGAGTCACCAGCACCGCCCCCGGCATCAGGGCATAACGGGCTGGCAGCAGGGTGTAGTAGCCTGCGGGCAGAGCCGCACTGGCGTCGAGGTAAATGCTGTCGCCAACATTGAGCGTGGAGTTTACATAACCAAAATCCCGCGTGGAGGCATCCGTCTTGACCTGATTGAAATTCGTAATGTTGGAGTCGGTATTGAAGGCTCCGAAAGGTGCCAGCCCACCTCGATACCCCGGAATAATCGCGAAACTGGTGTTCGATTTCAGGATATCCTTCGAGCCGCCCGTTCCCTGCACCCATTGATAGGCGTAGAGGTCGCCTCCACCGCTGAGATCAATGATCGACCCCTCGCGCGTATCCACATTGCTGCCAGAGATGGAAATGAATTTCGCAGGTGGGCCGGACGTGGTGATATCGTTTCCAGCAGGATCAATCCACGACGTCCCATTAAGCATGATGCCATAAGGGAATAGCACCGGTCGTCCGGTGACGGGATCCACCCCGGATACAGAGGTGATGCTGCCAGGCTGCAATGTGACCTGACTGGCGGTGGGCAGCGGAATGAAATTAGTATTCGTCAGAATGTTCGGGCCGACAATGGCATCGACGGGAGGCGTTCCGGTTCCATCCCAACCGATGATAATCTGGCCCAGCGGCGCTCGCAGTGTGCCGCCCTGATCAATCCTTGAGGCAAACAACCGCAGCGTTCCGCCCGCTTCCAGCGGCAGGGAACGGACCCCCGAGGCAGCCACGGTAATCGATCCCTGTTGTGGCAATCCGTCCTTCAAGTAATCGTAAACGGCCATGGTAAAGGTGGTGGCCGCCGCAGGGTAAACCTGCGCCGCCCTGAGGTAGAGATCGCCTGCCAGGTCCAGTGTCCCATTGCCACGGATATCCCCACCATCGGCGATCAGATTGACTTTGCCGATCCCCTGCAGCGAGAGATTGCCGATATCAATGTGTTCCGCATGAACCGTGATGCTGCCGGGTCCGTACGTGGGTGGAAAGTAGAACGGCTGGCCGGCATTCTGGAAGGGCGGGGTCGCCTGGCCTGAGGCTTGAGGCGCTTGGAAGACCTGTCCCAGGGCCACATAGGAAGCAGACAGGTCCACCGCGGAGTCCGCGTAGATCACTCCTCCGGTTCCAACGATCAGACTGCCCCGGGCGGCAATATTTACAGGACCGGAAAATTCCACCACGCCCTTCAGCATAAGTGAATCAAATCCTCCACGCAGGAAAGAGTTCGCCGTGAAATACCCCAGGGCGGGCACTGGATTGCCATGGATGTCCAGCACCGGTTTCCCAATCCCCGCCTGCCCCGTGGGAATGGTCCGCCCCCCCTGGGTCACGAAAAGATTTGGAGTCAACGGAGTGGGCGGTTCATCGGGAGAAAAGCTTCCGGATCCAACGATCAACGTTCCCCCGGTCGCGGTCGGTCCGCCGGCATCTCCCTTGAGCGTCGCGTCCATGAACAGTTCCTGACCTCCGCTGAGGATGATGGTGCCACCATTGCTGTCCACGCGCGTCGGCACATTCAGCAGGCTGAAGCGGGGCGTCGTCAGACCGCTGGATGGCAGGACCAGCGGGGAGGTTTCCAGGCCGAGGTAATTTGGATGGAGATCAAGGATGCCGCTGGTTCCGGACACATCGATTACCGCACCAGCCACGGCCACGATGTTGCCAGCCACGTTGACGGTCCCACCAGGCAGCACCGAGCCCACACGACGACCAAAGGCATCAGGCGTCAGCACCACTTCCCCGGCCGTGGAGAGCAGGCTCCTGGGACCCAGGTAAACGGTGGGGAGCGCCTGCGTCAGGATGAGATTACTTGGGAAGGAATTCGCACCCGTAACATTGATTCTTCCACCCGGAGCGATCACGGATCCCAGAACAGATACCGTGTCCCCCTTCAGGGTCACGCTGCCAAGCGCGTTGGTCCGGATCACGGCTCCCTCGCCCATCACCAGATCGCCCCGGACTATCAAAGCATTTCCTGCGAAGCTATCCCGCACCTGGATGGAACCAAAAGTCAGACTCACCGGGGCGACCATCGATTGGGGATAAAGGGCCGTGGCCAGAGCCAGCGTGTCGCCACCCGGATAAGGAACCGCCAAAGAACTTTTCACTTGCGGTGCGATGACTGTATTCGACGCAATCATCAATCCCGGCAGATATTTCTCCGGATCCGACGTTCCTGCTCCAAGGCCATTGATGGTGAAACTGCTAAACCCACCCTCGTTGAAGAACTCGGGTTCGAGCAGCAATCCCCCAGGATACCCACCGTTTCCGCCCACTTGAATCATGTAGGCTTGCAGTGAAAGGGAGCCTCCGCGAGCGGTGACCCCGGCGAACCCTTTGAGGGTCGCGCCCAACTCCAAACGCCCGCCCAGAACCTCTGGCAAAGTTGGGTCCTGCCCTGTCTTGATATTGATGCTGCCCCCGTTGCCATACTTGGTTTTTCCAAGCGCGCTCATGGCCACCCCGCCGGAAACATCCAGAATACTGCCCGTCTGCAATGAAGCAGAATAGGCTGTGATGTTGATGGATCCTCCATTGGTAAGCAACGGCAGTCCCAACGGATTCGGGGCGCTCAGCCGGTCATCCACCACCAATCCCGCAGTGCTCAGGGAAACCCCACTGCCAACGCTGACAATGCCTCTCCCCGGATTGGGCGCAGGTTTGAAACGCTCCCCGTCGGGCAGCAAAGCCAGTCCCGCAGCCACCGATGGGGAAATGTTGTAAGCAGTCAAATTCAACGTCCCTCCCGGAACGGTGACATTTCCCTGGAGGCGAACGTTTGCACCGTTCAGCGTGATTGAGCCACCCGCCGGGGCCGTCAACTCTGTGCCCGCCGGCACCGTGATGTCGCCGTCCGGATTATCGATGCGAAGCGATCCGAAGCCCCTCGTCGTGAGCAACTCCGGGGAAAGCAGCACCCGGGCCCTCCGCGCCGCAGACAGGGCCGCGGGATTGCCTCCGGCATCCACTGTGAATGGACCTGCCGCCGGCAGCGAGCCATCCTGGAAAATGACGGCCGGGGGCGCGGGTGAGAACGTCAGATACGGTGAGACATTTTTCTCCCCGGTGAAGGCCAGAGCGAGTTCCGAAACCTTGGCGAGCACTTCACGCTGACGTGGTCCATTGATCGTATTGCCAAAGAAATCGCCATCCAGCGCCATGGAAGGAGCTGTAACCCCCAGCGTGCCGCCTGCAGCACCAAACTGGTATCCCGGTTCAAAATGCGCCCCCAGAATGAAGGGGTTCACATAAGTATCCGTCACCCCCCACTTGGGATGTGAATCTTTGAAGAGACCATCGTAAATCCCATCATAAACCAGGTCGGGTGTCGCCTGGGAGATGTCGAAGATGTGACCATTCGACAATACCCGCGTCGTCTGAATTTGCCCACCCTCATAGTTGATCCACCCGCCGCTCACATCGATTTTTGCCCCCTGCTGCACGACCACAGAATTGCCGGAATTTAATTTCACCGTTCCACCCGCCGTGGTCAGTTCACTGACAGTCCGCTGGACCAGATTCAGAAATCCGGAGGCATCTGCCAGCGGCGTGCCATACCACGTCACACCGTTGTAAACGCCCGTCTTGCGCAAATCGATGACCAGATCCACACCGCGCAGCAGGCCCTCGCGCTGCAAGGGAGAGTCCGCCAACTCCGAGCCGCGCAACTGCACTTTGACAATGTTCTCGGACATCGGCGCCAACGCATCCGTGGTCCCCGCCACATTGATCAAGGCGCCGGGTTCAAGGTAAATCTGACCATTCGAATAGGTAAACCGGCTCAGCCCATTGAAAGGCTGCCAGACGCCAGCCCGGAATGTGACATCCGCATTGGGTGCGAGCAGAATGGAATCCGAAGCCATGTGAATGGTTTTGCCCGTCACGTTGATCTGCGAGTTCAGGGGCAGTTTCGTGCCGGCCACTCTCTCCACGCTCGCCCACTCGGGAAGGATCTGCATAACGCTGCCCGGACCGAGTTCAATGCTGCCGGTTTCCCGGTTTAAAAATTGCGGCCCCTTGGTCAAATCCGTGGCATCGAAGGCCGGATTGCTTTGCGCGCCATAGCTGGCGATCAGGTCGATGCGGCCATTCAAGGAAACGGAAGTGCTGCTGTTGAGGACACCCAACTGATTCACACTTTTGCCTGCAATCGTGATGCTGCCGCGCGGTGATTCAATCAATCCTCGATTGATCACCGTGCCGGCATAGGGAGCCAGCGCCGAGCCGGGATCAGTGACCGCGCCAATATAAACATCCAGTCCACGCAGGCTGGGATCCTTGCTGTCATGGGCCGTGAAGCCAACCTGCAGACCCGCTGCGAGAATCGTCTGTCCATCGGGCGTGGAAATGGTTCCTTCATTGGTCACATTGGCTCCCAGCAGAGCGATGCGCCCCCCCACCCTCTCAGCGCTGGTCGGGCTCGCCAGCACCGCTCCGGCCTGAACCGTCACGTCCCCGACCCGACCACCCGGCAGAAAGGAGGCAGGAGGAGTAAAGGCCGGCGTCCCCTTGCTTCCCTGCGGCAGGGCAATCGAGGAGAAGAGAAATTGGGAGTCAGGATTGTTGAGCAATCCACGGTTGATCAAGTTTTCATTAATCGGCAGGGACGAGGCCACCAGCGTATGAACGTTGACCTGGCTGGTGCCTCCGAAAATAATTCCGTTCTGATTGATGACGTAAACCTGACCGGGAGCCGTGATGGATCCGAGAATCTGGGAAGGCGAACCTGAGGGATCGGTCACACGATTGAAGGCAATCCATTGGCCGACATTTTCCCCGCCCGCGCTTTGATCAAAATGCAGGTGCGTGTTGAGACCGACATTGAATGTCTTCCAGTTGATCAGAGCCTGCTGGTCCTTCTGCTTGACGGTCACATTCGTCAGCCCATTGATCAGCGACTGCTTCACGGCATTGGTGGGATCCAGTCCCGTGGCATTGATGAAATCAAGTCCACCCGGCCCCAGACCATTTGGCACATTGGGAAGCTGCATTCCCGGATGATTGGGATCCGCCCCCAGATTGTTCGGACCTTTGCGGGAAAGATCCCGGGCCTGATTCTGCAGGTTTTGAACCGCCTGAATGGATTTCGCGGTTCGAGACAACGCGTCCCTGGCATTGGCGCGCGCCGCATCACTGGCGGCGGCAGTGGCGGCGCTGTTGCCGGGTGCCCGGGGGGAGTTTTGGGGAGCACCTCCGCGGAGAATGTCCCCGGCTTCAGATTGCATGGCCAGACTCAGCATCAGCACAAACGGAAGCCCTGCCATCTGCAGATGGTGGGATCGCCCGACCGAAAATTGAGCTGGTGGTAACATGTTGGACTAGGGCCTCATTTGCCTGACTTTTTCAGAACCTTCGCGAGTTCCAATTCATTGATCGCCAGTGGATTCTCCTGGAGCAATTTAGCCAGGTAGGCCTGGCTGTTGGCTTTGGCCTTTTCGGCCCGCATCTGTTGCACCAACTGATCCTTGATTTGATCCAAGGCCGGAGTGTTCGCAGCCTTGGTATCGAGCAGTTTGACGATATGCCAACCGTCTTCCAATTTGATGGGATCAGACACCGCATTCAACGCCAGCGTCGGCACCAACTGCCTGATTTCCGGCTGGATCTGAGCCTCGGTGAGCCATCCGATCTCACCGCCGCGACCGGCGCTCTGCGACTCTTCGCTGTGGGAACTGGCGAGGACCGCAAAGGCCTCCTTTGCCTTCAACCGCTTGAGTACGTCATCCAACTTTGCCTTGGATTTATCCGCAGTGGCCTTGTCAGCGTCCTTGGGATTGGCGATAAAAATTTGCGCCAGATGGTATTGCTTGGGGATGAGCAGGGCGGCCTTGTTGCTGTCATAGGCGGCCTGGAGTTCGGCATCGCTTGGATAGTTGTCCGGAGGAGTGGAAATGGATTGCAGGTAACTCTCTCCAATCGCGGCTTCCCGGGCCCGTTCCAATTGCGCCTTTACCGCCGCTTCGTCCTCCCATTTCTTGCTCCGGGCCTCCTTGAGCAGCAGTTTCTGCACCAGCAGAGTTCGGACGGCTTGATTGAGAAGGGAGGGATCCTTGCTGATGGCGGCCTCCTGTGCGGCTCCAAGCTTGCCAAGTGCCGTGCGGACGTCCTCGACATTGATTTCCATGTCGCCAATTTTACCAATGACATCCCCCTCGGCGGCGATGCCGGTGGCGGCCAGGAGGATCGTAAATAATGCAGTGTATTTCATGATTTTGGGGTGGGGGTTGAAGCGGGTTTGTCACCAGTTGCAGCCTTGGCGGCTGGTTCCGGTTTGATTTTTTGATCGGTTAATTTGTCGGAGTAATCCTGGACAAAGGTTTCGAATTTCACCTTGGCGATTCCGGTGAAGGGTTCGCGGGCCAGCAGGGCGGAGCCCAGGCCGAACTTTTCGTAGCGGGTGAGGATTTCCTTGCCCAGTTTGTAGAGCTCAATGTTCTTGGTTTCCCGATCCTGCACCTTGCGATCCAGTTTGATCACTTCGTCCGCCAGTCGCGAACGCTTGGACTCGAGATCCTGCGCCACCGCTTCGGCCTTCTTGTAGCCAGCCTGCCACTTGGCAAGGGCTTCGTTTATTTGAGCGATTTGTTTCTGCTGGGTGTCGGATTTTGCGGTGAGATCGGCGATGGATTTATCAGCCTTCTTTTTGTTATCCTCAAGCGCCTGTCCCTGGCTGGCGACCGTGGCGGTGAGTTCCTTTACTTTGGCCTCCAATTCAGCCTTTTCAGCCTGCAGAGCGGCTTTCTCGGTCTGCTCGGTGCGCAGCTGCAGCATGGTATTCTTGAGCGATTCGCGCATTTTTTGGAGCGCAGGATCGGTCTGGGGCTGCTGGGCAGCGGCCACTCCTATGAGCAATGTGAAGAGAAGAGTCAGGGACTTCATGTTAGAATTTGGTGGAGATATCAAATGAGATGATGTCGGTTTTCAACGGTGGGCCGGCGATCTGTTCGCCGCTCATCCAAAGCAGGTTGAGCTTGACGCGCTTGGACAGGGCCAGGGAACCACCCACGGTGAAACCCTTCACGTTGGTGCCCCCGCCACCAAACTCGGAGTCATTGAATCCGTCGATCACTGCGTCCGATTCCACGTAACGGTAGCCGACCCGGAAATTCCAGTCCCAGCGCTTCTCAAAGGCCGGCTTGCCAAATTGCATGTTGATGAGCCAGGCCGTGTCGCCTCCGGCATATTTCCCAATGGGGGCGGGCTCCGTTACTGCCGCGCCATCGGCGGCTGTCGTCGTCGTGGTTGTAGTGGTGGGTTTGGGGATTTCCTGCGGTCCACGGTTGTTCACTGCATAGGTTTGCAGGGCGACGTCATCGAAGGCCAGGTTCTTCGCATATTGACCCAGCAGTGAAATTTGGAAGGGTTCGAAGTTATTAAAATCAATCCGGCCATCAAAGGTTAGAACCTGAAACGGAGTGGCCAGACCAAAATATTGGAACTGGTTGGTGGTGCCAAAATTGTTCAGCGCACTGGGGATGATATTGCGCAGAGGACGGTAGGTGTTTCCTTTTTGAGCAAAGGATGGCCTTGTGTTATCAGTGTTTCCTGCATCCAAGGCTGTCAGTGGAATATAGGGATCCGACAATTTGCCCTCGGCATTGTGAAAGTCGTAGTAGGCAACGGCCGCCTTGGCCGTCACTTTCTTGGTGACTTTCCAATCAAGACCAACCTGGCCGCCATAAAGCCATTTGTCGGTGCTCTTGAACTTGCTCGGCTGATTGGTGGAGAAATTCAGATCGGTGTTGAAAATGGGCGAGAAACTCCCCGTTGCAAATGCCGTGAGGCGGCTTCCCAAAGGGATCCGGGCCGCGATGGCCGCGCCATCAAATCCAAGGTCCTCATCATAGATCAGGTCGGTGGACATGTAGGGATTGTCGAACCGTCCGAAGAGCAGGGCGAGATTCTGATCGGGCTTTCCACCCAATTCGAATTTAAGAAACGCCCGGTCCACCCAGAGGGCGTATTTGCTAAAGTTGCCACCCTGACCTCCGCTTGCCAGACCAAGGCTTTGATTGGTGGTGATGGGGGAGTTGTTCTCGCCGGTGGCGATCCTCAATCCGCCGGTGAAGCCCTCCTCCAGATTCACGTCCAACCCCATGCGGGCTCTCAAGCGAACCCGCTGACGGTCCTGATCCACGTTGTATTGCGGCGAGAAGAGCGTGCCACTGATGTCAAAGGGGGATCCGGTATTGATCGCATTGAAATTTGGAAAGGCTCCGGTATTGTCGTTGCCGACGGGGTAGCTCAGGTATTCGTACCTCAGGCGGATGTCACCAAAGGGTTTGTAACGGTTGACCCAGTCGGGCTGGGAACCCAGCGCCGTCCATTTCTCTGCCCGGGCCGCAGCCATGACGTCGTCCTTGATCTCGTCACGCATCCGGGCACGGACCACTTCCGGAATGTAGGGCACGCGCATTTCTCCTTCCTCCACTGGATCCGCAGCAGCGGCGGCCCGGGCCGCGGCGGCATCGGCCTCCGCCTGAGCCACCAGTGCATTGCCTTCCTGCGCACTCAGGTTGCCCTTGGCGACAAGCAGATTGATCAGGTTGGTCATGGCATTCTGTGACGGTGTCGACGTCGGAGTCACCAACTCAGCGGAGGGTGCCGACTCCGGCTCGTTGAGGTCCATCGAGGGTAAATTATCCAACGGAGGAGCGTCGGCCGAGGGATCTGCGGAGTCAGTGGGCTCGGCAATGGCAGCACTGAATGTGCAGACCAGGACGAGCGCAAGCCGCGAGCGAAGAGCAGGGAAAACTGGGAGCATGATTGGGGTTATGGGCAAAATTAGTTGGGCCGATTGAACGTGGTGCGCAGACTGACGGGCATTTTCAGGTCGCTTGGGGGCGGTTCGGCGAATTGCATGCCTGTGAGGATTTCGTCCTTGATGATTTTATCCAGAGTGGCATCCCCGGTGGATTTGCGAACGGCGGCCTTCGTGACGCGTCCGGTGCTGTCCTGCCAGATGCTGAATTCCACGGTGCCACTGGCCTTGCGGGTTTTGCTGTTAGTCTTGAGGGCTTCCGTGATCTTCGATTTCACTTTGGCGAAATAGCTGCCATATTTGTTGCCTGCGCCGCGGTTTCCACCAAGGGTGCTGTTGCCATTTCCCTTGCCAGCCTTGGGGCCCAGTCCGGCAATTCCCGGACCGGGGCCTTTCAACCCCGTGGCTTCTGGTGGCGGTTCATCCGGAGTTTCTGCTTTATCCGGCTCGGGCTCGGTCTCCACGACCTTGGTTTCCTGCTCCTCTACTTTGGTTGGGGGCGGCGGCGGCGGAGGCGGCGAGGTCAGCCAGCGAGACGTACGCCAGCTT